>JACYME010000012.1 GCA_015272155.1 Leptolyngbyaceae cyanobacterium T60_A2020_046 | reverse complement strand
ACAGACGGCGTAGTCCGCGAGTTCAAAGAGTTTTTCCCGCAGGGTTTCGAGCCCGAGCCGTTGTTGGGCCGAGACAAAGACAGCGGTGGGAAATTCTTCCTTCGCGATCGCCAAACTTTCGCTATCGACCTGATCCAGCTTGTTGAAAACGGGCAAAATTGGCCCCGGCGTCACGGGCATGTCGGACAAAACCGCCATCACCGAGCGAATCTGGCTCTGCCACGCCGGATGGGACAAATCCACCACATGCAGCAGGGCATCAGCCTGGGTGACTTCTTCTAGGGTGGCGCGAAAGGCATCCACCAAGGACTCGGGCAGGTCGCGGATGAAGCCCACGGTGTCGGTGAGGACGAGCGATCGCGGGGCTTGGGTTTTGGGGTCGGGAAGAATCAGCCGCCGACTGGTGGGGTCAAGGGTGGCAAAAAGCTGGTCAGCGGCATATACCTCAGAATTGGTGAGGGCATTGAGCAGGGTAGATTTGCCCGCATTGGTGTAGCCCACCACGGCGATGGAGGGTACGTCGCTGCGCTGGCGCTGTTGGCGCAGGCGATCGCGGTGGGCTTGCAACTGGTTCACTTCCTTTTGCAAGCGGGCGATGCGCCGTTGAATGGCGCGGCGCTCCGTCTCTAACTTGGTTTCCCCAGGGCCACGGGTGCCAATACCGCCCCCCAGCCGCGACATGGCTTGGCCGCGCCCGGTCAGGCGGGGCAGTTGATACTCCAACTGGGCCAGTTCTACCTGGAGCTTGCCTGCGCCGCTGCGGGCGCGCTGGGCAAAGATATCGAGAATGACTTCGGTGCGATCAACGACGCGCACGCCGATTTGCGTTTCGAGGTTGCGCACTTGGGCAGGGGAGAGGTCGCGATCAAAGACGACCAAGGTAGCCCCGAGGGTTTGGGCCGCGAGGGCGACTTCCTGCACCTTGCCTGCTCCCAGGACGGTCTGGGGATGGGGGCGATCGCGCCGCTGATGCACCGTATCCAGCACTTCGCCGCCCGCAGTTTCCACCAGCCGCCGCAGTTCCAGCAGGCCGTCGCGAAACTGGGTTTTGCTGAGGCGGCCCGTCATCAGGCCGACCAAAATGACGCGATCGTGGTCAGCATCCACCTGCTGTGCCACAAAGGCCCGCCGAAAGTCCCCTTCGAGGGCATCAATCAGACCGAAAAAATCTTGCTGGGCAACGGATTCCAGCGTCAACGCCCCCGATACGCTCCACGGCGCTTCGGGGTGGGGAATTAAATGGGCCAAGTACACCCCACGCACGTAGCCCGTGGCCCCGCCACCCCGCCGCTCAAAGCCTTGCCCCGTCAGGGTCAGGGTCACCAGGGCATCCAGCCGCTGCATGGCCATGGCCGTTAGGTCGCTGGTGCTGGGTGGTTCGGCATTCAACTGGGTAGCGAGGCAGCGAATGCCGCAGAGTCGCTCTGCCCCGTAGCGCGGCAGTTCCAGAGGCGGAATGCGGGTCTGGCGTGGCGTGCCGACCCCCACTCGAATCACCTGCCCCCGCCGATTGAGGTACACGCACAGGGGTTCGCTCAGTTCTGTGCTAATGGCTGCAAGCCGCTGGGCAAACTCTAGCGTTGTGAAGCGATCGCCCGGTAACCGTTGGTGATACAACCGCTGGAGTTGCTTCAGTTGGTTGGGCTTCAGCCCTTGCAGGTTGCCGTAGATCGTCTCGATAGACCCTTAACCCTCAACGCTCGTCCTGATACGTCCTATCCTAATCGACACCACTCGGTTCGGGAGATCCCGCGATCGCAATTTGCCCTAGACCTCCAGACTCAGCCCAAGGATTCAATCATCGCAGGCATTTCAGGGCCGTCGCCCTAAAGTTGAACGCTGGGGCTAGATTGCGTCTGGGTCAACCCCCAGCTCCCGCAGCTTTGCGCGCAGACGCTCGTTTTTCTGTCGTTCGGCTTCGGCTTTCTGTCGTTCGGCTTCGGCAGTTTCCTCGGGGCTCAAAACCAAGTCGCCCGCTGGTGTAAAAAAGCGGAGTTTCTCTTGGTAAATGCCAAGATAGAGCCCAAGTTGCTGGCTCCAGCGCCAACCCTGGGCGGTGGGCGAAATCGCCTCATAGGCACCATCCACCAGATGAAAGCCTGCAAATTCCAAGGTTTGGGGATCAAACCAGAAATAATCTGGGGTGCGAAAAATGTCTTGATAAATTTGCTTTTTGAGGCCGCGATCGCTCTGAGCCGTTGAGTCCGATAGCAGTTCCACAATTACGTGGGGATACTTGCCATCCTCCTCCCACACGACCCAGCTTTTCCGGGGCTTGCGTTCCACCCCGAGCACCACAAAAAAATCTGGCCCCCTGAAGTCCTCTGATTTTCGCTGGTGAGGACTGTAATAAACCGTTAAATTGCCCGAGGCATAGAAATCCTGGCGATCCTGCCACAGCCACCTCAGCAGTCGAATGAGTAAGTCAATTTGATCTCGATGCAGGTCAGTTTCCAAGGGAGGTTCATCGCTCAAAAGTTCCGCCGGGAGCAGGGGAATGCCCGCAGGCGCGATCGCCGCAGGGTCAGGCTGGCTAGGCCGGGTATCGAGGGGGGTGGCGGACATGGGCAAACCTGCAACGCAGTTAGGCCCAGTTTAACAAGCCAGCTTTTCGGCAGACCGAAGCCCTCCCGCAAGCAGCGCTCCGGGCTTGATCTGAATATTCCTTGGCCAGAAAATTGGCACACTGGGGGCGAACTCGTTATTTCTTTATTTCTGAGGTTGCATCATGCCCAAAGCGATCGCCCAAGCGCAAACCTTCCTCAAGGCTCAACTGCTGGGCTCTGAAGACCTCGCCGCTGCCGAGAAAATCTTCGTCCCCAAAGGGCACGTCTTCTACGTCACCGAGGTTGCGCCCGATCGCCATCAGCACCTTTGGCTAAAGCTAGCCTCGCCCCTCACTGCCAGCGATGGGGCCACCAAACTCCAGGAAGTCTACGCCTATGAGCCCCACGTCACCGTTGAGGGCCGGCCCGGCGAGCCACCCGTCACCGGGGTTATCAAGCTCGCGGTGCCCTAATTTTTCCTAGATTAATGCGGTGCCCTATTTTTCCTGGACTAATAATGACGTGACAGTGTTTGGCCCCGGCTGGCGACAGTGCAACACCACGAGCAATGCCATGCTGGCAGACTTGCTCTTGAAGGGAGATCTGACCCAGCAGGCCAAAGCCAAGGGCTATCCTGAGCCGGAGTCGGTTTATGCAGCGTTTCCTTGCTTGGTGAGGTGCGCTTCATCCCCGGATGTCAATGGTTACGTGGCTGTTTTTGCACCTCACTAGCTTCAAAAACGCTGTATACGCATTGTCAAAAAGTATGGCGACACCATCGACCACGGGGCGCAAACCAAGGCGCTGCAAGAGCTAGGCATTGAGTCGTACTTTAGCTACACGATTTGCGCAAAGGATATTCTGTCATCACTCCAAAAGCATGTGCCCGTCGTAGTGGGGCTGGCCCACAAGGGCAGCGGCCACATCTGCATCATTGTTGGCCACGACCCGGAGAAGAAAGCTTGGCTGCTGCACGATCCCTACGGCACTCGCCACGGCGCAAGCGATTCCTACGATGTGGGGGTGGGGGGCGCGTTTGACCCCTATTCCTACGACACGATGGATCGGATCTTCTGGGATTTGGGCCACACAGCCAGGTGGGGGCGGGTTGTGACGGCGGTGCGCGGTGTGGCGACAGGACTGCCGACGGGGCTGTGAGGGGATGTTGGCGAAGCCTGCCCAGGGGGCTTGGGTGTGGGGATGTGAGCGCTGGGGCGGCGGGGATCACCCTTAAGAAAGGCTTAAGTGAGTTTGGGCGATCGCGATTATGTGCCTAAGACAACCTTAAGCTGCGTGCGTCGGGCCAGCTTCAGCGTATTCTTAACTATCGGGAACCGTTTGCGTATTCAACTCGCCCACACACGGCGTGCCGAAATGGACTGCTCCAGCGCGGTTGAATGTCCACACGTAGGGTGCGATCGCGACTTCCCAAGCACCAAGTGCTGTCGTGCAAGAGGACAACGAGGACATAGGGGATGATGATAGACGAACTAGATACCTCGATTGAGGACATTCGCGCCCGAGAAATCCTAGACTCACGAGGTCGCCCAACCATTGAGGCCGAAGTGTACCTCGCGGGTGGCGCGGGCGGCATTGCCCAAGTGCCCAGCGGAGCCTCCACGGGCACCTTTGAAGCCCACGAACTGCGCGATGAGGATTCCTCACGCTTTGGCGGCAGGGGCGTCACCAAGGCCGTCGAAAACGTGGAAGAAGTGATCGCGCCAGAACTCATGGGAGTCAATTCCCTGGAGCAGACGGTGGTCGATAGCATCATGCGCGAAGTGGACGGCACCGACAACAAATCCAAGCTGGGCGCAAACGCCATCTTGGCCGTCTCCCTGGCTAATGCCAAGGCAGCGGCAGATGCGGTGGGCCTGCCCCTCTATCGTTACTTGGGCGGCCCCTTAGCCAACATTTTGCCCGTGCCACTGATGAACGTGCTCAACGGGGGAGCCCACGCCGACAACAACGTCGATATTCAAGAATTCATGATTGTGCCCATTGGCGCGCCCACCTTTCGGGAGGCGCTGCGCTGGGGGGCAGAGGTCTTTGCCAGCCTGAGCAAGGTGCTCAAGGGCAAGGGTCTGCTGACGGGAGTTGGCGATGAGGGCGGCTTTGCGCCCAACCTGGGCTCGAACCAAGAGGCTCTGGAACTACTGATTCAAGCGATCGAGCAGGCGGGCTATACGCCCGGTGACGAGGTGGCTTTGGCGCTGGATGTCGCCGCCAGCGAGTTCTACAAAGACGGGCAATACACCTACGACGGCACGGCCCATTCCCCCGCTGAGCTGATTGATTACCTGGCTGACCTGTGCGGCAAGTTTCCGATTCTCTCCATTGAGGATGGCCTGCACGAGGAGGACTGGGCAAGCTGGAAAACCCTGACTGACAGGCTGGGCAGCACCGTGCAACTGGTGGGGGATGACCTGTTTGTGACGAACCCGGTTCGCCTGCGCAAAGGCATTGACCAAGCCGTGGGCAATTCGATTTTGATCAAGCTGAACCAGATCGGCACCCTGTCGGAAACGATGGAAACCATCGACCTGGCCACGCGCAACGGCTACACCTCGATCATCAGCCATCGCTCGGGCGAAACGGAGGATACCACGATCGCGGATCTGTCTGTGGCGACACGGGCGGGCCAAATCAAGACGGGCTCGCTGAGCCGCAGCGAGCGCATCGCCAAGTACAACCGCCTCCTGCGCATTGAGGATGAGCTGGGTGAACAGGCGGTCTATGCTGGCGTGGTGGGCATGGGGCCGGGCCAGTAGGCGATGGTTGTGACCTTCTGACCTTATGGGTTGAAGGGTTTGGGCGGAGGGGAACTCGTCGATGACCGTTTCCCTCCGCTTTTTGCTGGGCGATCGCGGGTTTCGTAGGGAGCCAGGCCGGGGATGAGGCAGCGCGATCGCGGGGGGGGAATTCATCCAGCTAGCACTGCCGCCTAATCCTCGCAGGCAATGCGGAGCGCGGCAATCAGCCAAGGCTCCAAGTGGTTTTCGGGCTCAGTGCCGCTGCTCAACACCGTTGGCCAGTCTCTGCCTTCGGCATTTAGGCGCTCCATGCGGGTTCTGAGAATTTCGAGGTTGCTGGCGACCTCATTGCGGGTGGTGCCCAGCGTCTCCACGAGCGCATCAGCATTCTCAGCATTGGGCAGGGTGCGCACGAGGGTGCAAATGTGCTCGCGACCCACATCCAAAATGAGGGCAGCGGGGGTGTCGGGTTCTGGGCCGTCGGTGTTTAGGCCACCCAAGGGCTCCAGCACAATGGTGCCGAGGTTACGAATCATCGTGATGGTGAGGGAGCCGTCGGGTTGGCGGGTGTAGGCGGCGGCTCCGCGCAGGGCAAAGACAAAGTCGGCGGCAATGGAGTCTGGTGGACAGGCGGCCTCGGTGGACGCGCCGGGCTCTAGGGTGAGGCGATCGCCCGCTACCGTATACTGCCCCGTCACGCGGTTACAGTCCGCTCTGAGCGCGACTGCACCGTCTTCCAAAAATTCCAGGGTGTAGCGCTCAGGCTGGTCGGGGCGAATATCGTCGGCATCGTTGTAGTAGATGCCCTGGAGTTGCCACACCTGGCCGATCAGATCCGGCGCAGCCTCCGGCGGGAAATCGTCTTCGGTCTGGGCCAGGTGGGGGGCCAAGACGAGCGGGCTGGGGGCAGCCGAAATCGCCAGGCTCGGGGTCGCAATTGCGGTAAACGACAGGCCATAGGCCATCATCGCCGCAACCGTTGCCCGACCCACGGGAGAAATGTCGTTCATAACCAAGGGGGAAAGGACGCTCTGGAGGGACTCAGGTGAGGGAGACAGGGCGATCGCGATCGCGCCCCCTGCCCATCCCTTAGTGTAAGGCAGCGTCAAACCACGGCCCAACGGCCAAGGCTGCGCCCAAGGCGAGGATAGCTGCTGCCGTAGACGGCCCACCCCTCAGCCAAGTTCCCTTCTGCGGCCTTGATCCCCGCTGTATTGCGGTGCATCCCAGCGATCGCGCCCCTTCAGCCCCTAGCGATAGCGCACGTCGCGATACACCAGCCGAGCGTTAAAGCCGCGCCCACGGAGTTCTGACACGCGGGCATTGGCCAAATCACGGCTGGAAAACGCCCCCGCATTGATAAAGCGCCCCAGGCTGGAATCCTCGATAAACGCTTCGGGATAGAGGCGCTGCACCTCGCGCAGGGTGCCATCACTGCCAAACACCGCCGCCACGTAAGCATTTATCACCGCGTTGAGGTTGCCGATGCCAGCAGGCAGGTCACGCTGGGGAATGTTGACCGTCACGGGGCCAACCCCCGGCTCTTGGAAAATACGCTGGTCGTTGGCGCTGAAGATTTCTAAGGCCGTTTGCCCGGTGCCATCGATGCGGGCAAAGTATCGGGCGTTAAACCCGCCCCGGTTGCCGCTGCTGACATAGCTGACGGTGCGCTCATAGGGCGGACGGTTGGGGGCAAGGTTCGCCGCTGCGCCGTTCACCTCACTTTCGCGGGTGAACTTGTTGTACACGTTCATGAAGTACTGGTTGTTGCGGCGAAAAACGCGGGTGGCGTAGGTCGTCGTCTCAAAGGAGAGTATCGTTTCTTGAACGTCGGTAGGTCGCTCGCCCTCGGGCAACTCGACGAGGGCGTCGCCGGTCGCGGCTTCATTCACAATCGGGCGATCGCCCGCATCAAGAATTTGCAGCTGGGGCTGGTTGGCACTATTGATCAACACTTTGTAAGTTACGGTATTGCCTGCCAAGCTCCCAAAGCTGCGATAGGTAGCCTGCCCATTTTCAAGGGCAAAGGCGGCATCGGCCCGGTTGAGGCGTACTAAATCCAGGGCGTTTTCGTATACGTTCATGCGGCGGCGCGTGCCATCCCGGAAGACGTGGACGGTGTAATTTGCCGTGGTGAAGTAGGTGATGGAGTTGGCGTTAGCCTGGGCAAGTTGGGGAATAGCGGTCTGGGGTGCCTGGAGGAGCGTCTCGGACGGTAGAAGGGGACGAATCGCGATCGCGCTGGGGGCACCAAAACCCATTGGGACGACCAACAACGCAGCGGCGACACTCACCCGACGCAGCTTTGTAAGCGCGAAACTCAGCCCCTGACAATGGCGATGGGTTCCCATAGTTTTGATTTCCCCAATTGATAGAACGCCCCTAAGTCACTTAGGAGAGGGTATGAAGGACAGGCGCAAGGCGTTGCGACGCAACTCGTCTCTCTGTCTTGTTGCTCGCACAGGCTCCCCAGGCTGGGCTGATTGAGGGCGATCGCGTCAGTACTTCTACGGACGCCATTCTAGGTCAGATATTAGAAGGGGAGCGAGAAATTGCGGGAAAATCTATCTACCCTGGGCCTTGGCCCAACTCAGTCCGCGATCGCGGCCCCCATCTCTGGGTCACCCTGAGCGAGTTGCCTTTAGCCGAGCGGGGCATCAGCCTCAAATGCAGGCGTAGCCAGCACCCAATTCCCGTCGGGAAAGCGATGCCAACACCCCGCTCAGGATAACGGTTCTCTCAGTGCGTTCAGGCTGAGCGTGTCCGATGCCCTTCAGGCAGGCTGCACCCACGCCTCGCATCTCCCGCAGGGAGAAAGCCCTGGACTCCCAAAAACAGGATAGGCAGACCACTCGCCCCTACAGGCACGCGCTCAATACCGAGGCATTGCCCGATTGGCGGTAACCGCCACGAGTAGCCGCCACAATTGTGCTGGCAGTCGCTCTGACGGATGTGGAGTTTGCCCGACACCCATGCTTGCCAGAACGCTATTCAGCGTTGCTGATTCCCAGGATGAATTCCCCACCCTGCGGGAAGCCGCAAAGCGTCTACATCCCAAACCCTTCGCCCCAGGGAGAAAGGCTTAAAAGGCAGCTTCCCCTCGGGAGAGGGCTAGGGTGAGGGGCTCGGGAGCGCCATCCCCAGATGCAGTAACGCCCACTACTCCTGCTCGCAGGCTCCGATGCTGACCCAGCTTGTGGAGCCATCCTGCCAGTGCTCTTTTTTCCAGATAGGGGCATTGTGCTTAAGGGTATCGATCGCAAATTGGCAGGCCGCAAACGCCTCGCCGCGATGGGGACACCCAATCGCCACCAATACACTAATCTCCCCCACCGTCAGCTTTCCGGTGCGGTGGTGAATGACAACCTGTGTGATGTCGGGCCAGCGGCGACGGGCCTCCCCAGCAATTTGCTCAAAGACCGCGAGGGCCATCGGTTCATAGGCCTGATATTCCAGCGCAACCACAGGCTTGCCCTCGGTATTGTCGCGCACCATGCCACTCATCACCACAATCGCGCCGTTGCGAGAATCATCGGCAAGGGCATAGACCTCCGCCAGAGACAGCGGTGCAAAGGTAATGGCGAGATGATTCGTGCTCATAGCGTTGGGCAGGTTGGCAGTGGAGGGCATCACGGGATTGCAGACCATACAGAGTCACGTTAGGCATTGAGAAGTGCGGCATCTCGGCTGCGGGTGCCGATGAGGTAGAGCAGGGCCATTCTCACGGCGACGCCGCTGGTCACCTGCTGGCTAATTAGACTCAGGCTAGGGTCGTCCATGAGGTCAGAACTCAGCTCAACACCCCGGTTGACGGGGGCCGGGTGCAAAATTTTGACCGAGGAACGGCAGGCTGTGAGGCGATCGCGGGTGATGCCAAAACGCTGGTGATATTCTCGCAGGCTGGGCAGCAGGTGTTGGGTCATGCGCTCGTGTTGTAGGCGCAGGGTCATCACAAAGTCGGCATCGGCGAGGGCGGGCTCTAGGGTATCGTGCTGGGCGATCGCGCGGGGCTCGGCACTGCCGGGGATGGGGGAATTCCGAAAGCCCTCGGCAAAGTTTAGCGGCAGCAGCGTCGGTGGCCCCGCCAAATGTACCGATGCGCCACAGGCCGTGAGGCTCCAGAGGTTAGAGCGAGCCACGCGCGAATGCAAAATATCTCCCACGATCGCAATCTTTTTGCCCCGCAGTGCTTCAATGCTGGGCTTATCCGGATTGAGAACGGTGCAGAGTGTCAACAGATCCAGAAGCGCTTGGGACGGATGCTCATGTTGCCCGTCTCCGGCGTTGAGCACGCCAACCCCGGCCCCCATGCGGTCAAGTTCCGCCGCGATCGCTTGGGGCACGCCCGTTTCGCGATGGCGCACGATCATGATTTCAGCGCCCATCGCCAGGTAGGTTTTCGCCGTATCCAGGATGGTTTCCCCCTTGGTGAGCGAAGAACTGCCGGGGGCAAAGTTCAACACATCGGCAGAGAGGCGCTTAGCCGCCAGTTCAAAGCTGCTGCGGGTGCGGGTCGAAGGCTCAAAAAACAGCGTGGTGACGACGCGCCCTTGGAGGGTTGGCACCTTTTTGGTGCGGCGAGACAGCACATCGCGAAAGCTCACGGCGGTTTGCGTCACCGTGGCATAATCCGCCAGGGAAAAGTCGCGCAGGGACAGGATATGACGATGGTGCCAAGGGGTTTCAGTCACGGCGGACGCTCCTGCACAGTCCATGTAATTGAGAGGACTTGGGGAAAATGAACAAGGTCAGCATACACCGCTTTGCTCGGCTCCCAGGGCAGATGATGGGGGCGCTGGGGTTGGCGCTGGGGGTGTTGGGGTTGGGGGCGATCGCGCCCATTCCAACCCCGACCCAGGCACTTCCCCAAGGAGCGGATTACCCGATTCGGGCGGCGCGCCCCCTCCAAGGACTAGCAACGGGTACGGCGGCGGGGCAAATTTTGGCCCATCGGGTGCGATCGCAGCCGCCTGCGGGCCTGATGACAGTGACCCTCTACACTCCCATGCCAACCTGTGAGGGATATCAAGGCGTTGAGCGAGCGATCGCGATCGACAAGGCCATTCCCCAAAT
>JACYME010000047.1 GCA_015272155.1 Leptolyngbyaceae cyanobacterium T60_A2020_046 | reverse complement strand
ATATTTGAGGCGATGATCACGGGCATAGGATCGCCCCCGAGCCAGACGCCCGTCATCAGCGAGCGCTTCCATCGCCTCTAGAAATTTTTGTCCCAACCAAGTACGACTCATTCAAGTACGACTCATTTTTGTCATCGGGATTCTCCAGCTTGGTTATGGCAGGTCAAAGGGGGTTGGTAGAAAGGTGGTGTCCGTCAGCTATTGCAGATAGTCTGGCTCGTAAGAAACGGGCGATCGCGATGGGGTGTTCGGGGAAAGGTCATGGCCTTCAGGGGGATGGGTAGGCTATTGCACTGACGTTTTCCCCCAGCATGACCCATCGGGCAAAGCACAATCAAGCAATGATATCGACCGCATAAGCTGGGCGAAAGACTGTCAGCAGTTCGTGGCCATGGGCGGTGTTTGCGCGTATCTTGCTACGCACAAGCGGTTTTATAATTGGGACATGCAAAAGCTTACAATTACTCGGCCCGATGACTGGCATCTCCACCTCCGCGACGGTGCGGCATTGAAGGCAGTTCTGCCACATACAGTGCGCCAGTTTGCCCGCGCCATCATCATGCCAAACTTGAAGCCCCCGGTACGCTCAGTCGCTGATGCCGCAGCCTATCGCGATCGCATTCTTGCAGCAGTCCCAGAAGGGCAACGATTTGAGCCCCTGATGACGCTTTACCTCACCGATAACACCAGCCCCGAAGAAATCATCGCGGCAAAGGCGTCTCAATTTATCAAAGCAGTCAAGTACTACCCAGCCGGAGCCACAACCAATTCAGACCTAGGGGTGACGAATATTCGGAAGTGCGATCGCGTCTTTGAAGCCATGCAGCAGGTAGACCTGCCGTTACTCCTGCACGGCGAAGTGACCGATCACACTGTTGACATATTCGATCGCGAAAAGATATTTATCGAGCGCCATTTAATCCCGCTCAAGCAACGGTTTCCCAGCCTGCGCATTGTCTTTGAACACATCACCACCTCCGATGCGGTGCAGTACGTCCTATCAGCAAGCAATATCGCCGCAACCATCACGCCACAACATTTGTTACTGAATCGCAACAGCCTATTTCAAGGTGGCATTTCTCCCCACGTTTATTGCCTGCCAATTTTGAAGCGAGAGGAGCATCGATCCGCGCTTTTGAGCGCAGCAACCTCTGGAAATCCCAAGTTTTTTCTAGGTACCGATAGCGCCCCTCATCCCCGAAATCGCAAAGAAAGCTCCTGTGGTTGTGCAGGGTGCTATTCAGCGCTCCACGCGATGGAGTTATATGCAGAAGCCTTTGAGAAGGCTGACGCCCTTGATAAACTTGAAGCCTTTGCCAGCTTCTATGGGCCAGATTTTTATCAACTTCCCCGCAATACCAAACACATTACACTGACCAAAACAAGCTGGCGTGTTCCCAATGAAGTTCCCTTTCCAGAATCTGCCCTCGTCCCCTTGTGGGCAGGTCAAGAAATCACTTGGCAATTTGCTTTATCTTGATCGTTCAACATGGATGTGGGATGGTTCATCACGGTCGCCGGCGTAGCAAAAGAAACGATACGTCCCAATCGTCAAAAGGGTAGGCACTGACTGCCTGACACAAGTGGGTGAAAGGCTTGAAAACTCGTGAAGCGAGGGGGAAAGGGTGAGCTGACATGAGACGCTGAAATTTGCGTAACTCAGGGTCTGTGCCATGTCAGCCACCACCTGTCTCTATATCAAGTGCTGCCACTACTGCGTCAATATAGCCATTGCCGCGATCTGCGACATCTCAAAGCGCTGGCCTGGATGGTGACGGCACTGGTGTGCAGCGGTAAGTTGAGTCTGCCGGAGTGGGAATCGTATGTGCCCAGTCGCGCCCGCCAGGCGCAAAGCACCGAACGACGGTGGCAGCGCTTTATCGCAATCGACGAGTCCGCGTGAAAAGCTTGTACGTAGCCTTGGTGCTGGCGGCTATCCACCAGTGGAAAGGGCGGCGACTCTACCTGGCACTCGATACCACAGTGCTCTGGAATCGTTACTGCATGATTCACCTATCGGTAACCTGTTGCGGACGCGCGGTGCCTCTGCTGTGGCGCGTTTTAGAGCATTCGAGTGCCACTGTCAGTACAGACCGATATCTCCCCCTGCTGCGGTTGGCTCATCGGCTATTGCAGTCGCATCCCGATGTCATGGTCTTAGCCGACCGAGGGTTTGCCAACCATGACCTGCTGGCATAGCTGAGCCAAAGTCGCTGGCACTACTGCTTACGCTTACCCAGTGACGTGGTGGTTCATGGCCCCCGCCGTCATCCCATTGAAGTGGGCTATCTGTGGCCCCCCAAGGGCGAAGCTCGATTTTATAACGGGGTTGGCCTATGGACGGATGGTCGCTGGCGCTGCAACCTGGTTCTGGCCAATGTCAAAGGCGTCAATGAGCCCTGGGTCGTCATCACCGATGAGCCGCCGTCCCTCAATACCCTGTGGTAGTATGCCCTTCGGTTTTGAGTCGAGGAGCTTTTCCTCGATTCGAAATCGGGGGCCTTTGAGCTAGAAGCCTCCGGCATTCGCTCGGCTCAAGCGCTAGAACGCCTCTACCTCGTTGCGGCCGTCGCCATCCTCTATGGCACCACCCAGGGCATGGCCGTTCAACTTGATGGCCTCCGCACTCAGGTTGACCCCCATTGGATGCGGGGCATCAGTTATCTCAAAATCGGCCTCCGCTGGCTCAAGAGCGCTGTCAACAAAGGGCGTCCGCTGCTCCAGCCCATCGCGCTATTCACCGTTGACCCTGAACCCTGTTGGCTCTCCTGGAATGAGTATGCTGAAGTAGCCGATACTATACGGTATGGCTATGGTGCCTTTACTGACAGAGCTATTAGGTTTACCCGGTATTGATGTTGAGTCGTACGAAGAGACCGAGGACGGTCTGATTCTGAGTGTAGAAGCCTACAGTGACGCAGCAAGGTGCCCCCATTGTGGGACGCTGAGCCGTCATCTGCACCAGAATCATGGCTACCTGGTTCGTGACCTTCCCATCAGTCACTACCGCAAGACCTGGTTACGGATTAATCGCCGCCAGTTTAAGTGTTCTATGTGCGGGAAACCCTTCAGCGAGGACTTCGAGTTTGTTGGGGTTCGTCGGGTTTACACCGACCGGTACGCCGAGGTGGTGGTGGCTGATTTAATTCACAGCGATACGGCCAATGTGGCGCGACAGCATAGGTTGAGCGAAGATATCGTCTAGTCGATGGTGGAATACGTGAGCGCAAAAAAGTCTGTATTGATGTGAGCGGATTGCAGCGCTTGGGAATTGACGAAATCGCGTTGCGTAAAGGTCACAAAGATTTTGTCGTGGTCTTGAGGGACCTTGACACCCATCGCTTGATTGGCATGGCTCCGTCTCGCACCCATGCCGCGATTGAAGCCGTGCTTAACATCTGGGGCACTGAAGTCCTCTCGAACGTTGTAGAAGTTAGCATGGATTTCTCCGGCAACTACCGGGGTTTAGTCCGTCGTCTCATGCCTCAGGCCGACATTGTAGCCGACCGATGCCACGTCATGAGCCTGGTCAATCAGGAACTGAATCAAGCCCGTAATGCCTTCCGGCGGACACCCGATGACTTGTCCGACGGCGTTACTCCAGAGGATGCTAAAGCGGCCCTTAAAGCCAGTAAGTACGCGCTCCTCAAGCCGAAAGCGCATCTCACCGATACTCAGCGCGACAAACTCGCCGAGGTCATCGCTGTCTCCCCCAAACTCGCGTTGATGCATCAGTCCAAAGAAGCCTTTAGGAAGCTGTTTGACGCTGAGTCCTGGTCTCAAAGCCCTACCGGACTTCCTCTGTCCCGTGCATTAATGTACTACCAGTGTCTTGTTGATGAACCAGTGATGTACCCTGCTGCATCGCGTTTCTTGGGGCGTGTCTTTGTGTGGATGGCGGACTGGCGATCACGCCGACATTCCGAATTGCCCCGAGTAGGTCAACCCGTCAGCAGCTAAATTGTTCAAGTCCTCGCGATCGCGCTTACCACATTTTTGCCATCTGTAATCGGAATCCAGGGAGTTCTAGGTCGCCACTCACCTCCTCAGGATTATCCAAAATCTCCGGTTCTTGATGGGGGCGATAAACTCTGACGGTGTGGCCATGGGTGCGGGTAGCGCCAGAGGAGTTGGGCGGCTGAAAGATGGACGCGATCGCCGCGTAATTCTCGCGATCGTGTGTGACCCATCACACCTCTCCTGTGACCCATCGCATCCAGTCGGGCGATGCAGAACACCAAATGTCGTGGGCGTTTTAGCCCGGAGGGGCTGTTTCTCTATTCAGTGACCACCCGGTCGCGCATTGCCCCCTCTAACCCTCTGGAGTTCCTACCCATGAACCTGATTTATCGCGGTCATGCTTACCACGCCCCCATCGCTGGCATTGATGCCATTGAGTCTCCGCAATCGGCGACCTTTCTTGGACGGGCCTATCGCATCAAGCACGCCCCAATGAGACAGCCAGCCGTTGGTGAGCAACTGATCTATCGCGGCGTGCGCTATTCTCGCTAACCCACGCGACTTTCGATTCTTCCTCCTGAACCTGAACTCAGACAGCACCTATCCCTCAGCGATCCGCTGGGGGATTTTTTAATGCCTTGAGATTCAGAGAGGTGAGCCCAGGATTTTGTCTCTGTGAACCATGCCCACCCATCTACCTACTCAGTGGAGAAACGCTATCCGAGGTGGGCGGAAAGATCTGCGATCGCGTCCAGTTCTAGATCAGGGATGATGCCCGTCTTCGCGGCCAGATCGGGGCGATATTTGCCAGTTTTGACCAGTACGCCCTTCATGCCAACACCTTGGGCTCCGGCCACGTCCGCCTCAATGTCGTCGCCCACCATCGCTACTTCGCTGGGCGACATGCCTAGGGCGTGGGCCGCCGTTTCAAAAAAGAAGGGATTAGGTTTGCCCACCACCAGCGCTTCCGTGTCGGTGGCATATTCCAGACCGGCCACAAAGGCCCCGATATCCAGTTGCAGCCCAGCTTCCCACTGCCAAAAGCGGCCCTTGTGCAGGGCCATCAACTGGGCTCCTTGCATCACCAGGCGAAAGGCGCGATTGAGGACGGGGTAGTTCCACTCATCGCACATATCGCCGACCACCACCACATCCGCCGCTGTATCTGAGAAGGGAAATTCGGCAAAGTCTTGCTTTGCGTCTTCGGCAAGGAGGAAGTAGAGTTTAGGGCGACCCATTTGCCGCAGGTGCAGCACGGCAGCGTAGGGGGCGCTAATGATGTCTGCGGGGTCAATGGGCAGGCCCATGGACTGCAAATCTTGGCTCATGGTTTGCACAGACTGGGTGGTGGTGTTGGTGGCAAACCGATAGGGAATGCCTGCCGATCGCAGCCGATCGATCGTTTCGATCGCCCCACTCATTGCCTTATTCGACACATAAAATACTCCATTGAGATCCAGTAGCAGCCCGTTGATTCCCGTTAGGCCATTGGTCAGCATGGAGCCCCCTTTCTATATGCAGTGTGGTGTGTTCCTGTGAGGGTAACGATCCCCTCAGAGAGGAAGTGGCTCAGATTTTACCGCTGGGGCGATCGCCGCGATAATGTTTGCGGCGAAACCGCTGAGATTCTGTAACATCCCGCTGTGGCGTTTGAAACTTCCCAACCCCATTGGTACAACGGTGGCCTGAGCACTGGCCCCGCCCTCGCGATCGCACCCGATGATGTGGCCCTGCTCTACGGTGCAACGCTCTTTACCACTCTGCGCATTTATGAGAATCGCCTCGACCATCCCTTAACCCAGTGGATAGCCCACGGTCAGCGGCTGATGCAGTCTGTTCAGGAACTGGGTTGGGTAATGCCCGATCGCGATCGCCTCACGGCTGGAGCCCAGGCGATGCAGTCCCACGCGCCGGTGCTGCGGGTGACGGTGTTTCCCGATGGTCGCGAACTCATCACCGGGCGATCGCTGCCCGCAGATTTGCGCGATCGCCAGCGCCGTGGCGTCGTGGCCTGGGTGGCCGATTCTGCCCACTACAGCCGCCCCCTACCGCAGCACAAAACTGGCAACTATCTGGGCTGTTGGCTGGCACAACAGGCGGCCCAGCGCCACGAAGCCCAGGAGGTAATTCTGAAAAATGAACAGGGGCACTGGCTCGAAACCAGCACAGGCACACTGTGGGGCTGGGATGGCGATCGCTGGTGGACGCCGCCCCTCAACGCTGGAATCTTGCCTGGCGTGGTGCGATCGCGGATTTGGCACGGGCTGGCAGCCCTGGGAAACCCGGCGATCGAAGCGCCGTGGACAGCAGAAATCCGCGATCGCTTCCTCACCCTTGCTTACACCAACAGCGTCGTCGAAATCGTTCCCCTGCGCGCCATTCTGCCGACACCCGCGTCTGTGAACTACAATCCAAACAATGGCTCAGTGCAAATGCTCTGGGACGCTTTTAGGGGAACGAACCGCTAAATTCTGAAGATGAGTTAACATAAATTAATACTTGTACTTGTCGATATCGAACCCACAGCTTAGTTCTCTTTAAAGAATCAAGCCCCTTGCTTTTCCGCTCTCAATCGAGAGCAAACAGCTTTGATGTATATGGAGGCATAACCCCGTGAATAAGCGGTGGAGAAACGCAGGACTCTATGCACTGCTCGTGGTGGTGGTCATTGCCCTCGCGACAGCCATTTTTGACAACCAGGGCCAAGAAACCCAAAGCTGGCGCTACAGCCGCTTTCTTGACGCGATCGAAAACAACCGGATTGAGCGCGTCAGCATCAGCGCCGATCGCACCCGGGCACGGTTTACCGCACCCGACGGAGGCGGCCAAGTCACCGTCAACCTGCCCAACGACCCCGACCTGATCAACACCCTTGAACAGAACAACGTTGACATCGTGGTCTTTCCCCAAGGGGATGACAGCGTCATCGTGCGCCTCTTCAGCACGTTGCTGATTCCCATCCTCCTGTTGGTGGTACTGTTCTTTGTGCTGCGACGTGCCCAAAGCGGCCCGGGTAGCCAAGCCATGAACTTTGGGAAATCCAAAGCTCGTGTGCAGATGGAGCCTCAGACCCAAGTCACCTTTGGTGATGTTGCGGGCATTGAGCAGGCCAAGCTCGAACTCACCGAAGTCGTAGACTTCTTGAAAAATGCAGATCGCTTCACCGCTGTCGGAGCCAAGATTCCCAAGGGTGTGCTTCTGGTTGGCCCTCCTGGTACGGGTAAAACCCTGCTGGCTCGCGCGGTCGCGGGAGAAGCGGGCGTCCCATTCTTCTCGATTTCCGGCTCTGAGTTTGTGGAAATGTTCGTCGGCGTCGGGGCTTCCCGCGTTCGCGACCTGTTCGAGCAAGCTAAGAACAACGCGCCCTGTATCGTTTTCATCGATGAAATTGACGCTGTGGGTCGTCAGCGGGGCGCGGGCCTCGGCGGCGGTAACGACGAGCGCGAACAAACCCTGAACCAGCTCCTGACAGAGATGGACGGGTTTGAAGGCAATACGGGCATCATCATTATCGCGGCCACCAACCGCCCCGATGTTTTGGATGCGGCCTTGCTGCGCCCCGGTCGTTTTGACCGTCAAGTGGTTGTTGATCGGCCCGACTTTGCCGGTCGCCTCGAAATCCTTAAGGTTCACGCCCGAGGCAAAACCTTCGCTAAGGATGTAGATCTTGACCGCATCGCCCGCCGTAGCCCTGGCTTCACAGGCGCTGACCTGTCGAACCTACTGAACGAAGCGGCAATCCTCGCGGCTCGCCGCAACCTTACCGAAATCTCGATGGATGAGGTCAACGACGCGATTGATCGCGTCCTAGCTGGCCCCGAGAAGAAAGACCGGGTCATGAGCGAGCGCCGCAAGGAACTCGTCGCCTACCACGAAGCGGGCCATGCCCTCGTGGGTGCCCTGATGCCGGATTACGACCCGGTTCAGAAGATCAGCATCATTCCGCGCGGTCGTGCCGGTGGTCTGACCTGGTTTACCCCCAGCGAAGAGCGCTTGGAGTCTGGGTTGTACTCCCGTGCCTATCTGCAAAACCAGATGGCGGTAGCCCTGGGTGGCCGCATCGCCGAAGAAATTATCTACGGCGAAGATGAAGTGACCACGGGCGCGTCCAACGACCTGCAACAGGTGGCCCGGGTGGCTCGCCAAATGGTGACCCGCTTTGGGATGAGCGATAGCCTTGGCCCGGTTGCCCTGGGTCGCCAGCAGGGGAACATGTTCCTCGGGCGCGACATCGCCTCCGAGCGCGACTTCTCCGAAGAGACTGCTGCCCGCATTGATGAAGAAGTGCGCCGCTTGGTGGATCAAGCCTACACCCGCGCTAAGCAAGTGCTGGTTGAAAATCGTGCCGTTCTCGACAAGCTGGCAGCCATGCTGGTGGAGAAGGAAACAGTGGATTCTGAGGAACTGCAAACCTTGCTCACGACCAATCCGGTGAAGATGGCTCCGCTGGTATAAGCCAGTCTTTGATCATCAGTGAAATTAAGAAGCGGGGGTTGCCTAGGCAACCCCCGCTTTTGCGTTCTATGTCTCAGGTTGTGCGTGATTGCCAAGCTTGCCGAATTTGGACTGGATGAATTTTGAGGGGCGATCGCGCCAGACACATAACGCCAGACACATGGCTTAGGACGATACTTCGCTTGATCGCTGGGACTCAAGATCCTGAATTAATGCTGCCAAATCCTCAGAACTGCTGTGATACACCGTATTGCAGAAGTGGCAGGTGGCCTCTGCACCGCCATCGGTTTCAATCATGTCCTGGAGTTCCTCCGCACCGAGCATTTTCAGCGCGCCTAACATGCGATCGCGTGAGCACGGGCAATGAAACCGCACCAACTGATTTCCGGGGAGCATCGTCAGCCCCAGATCCCCGCCCAAGTCTTGAATCATTTCGGGGAGGGTTTTGTGCTCTCGCAGCTTGGCCGTAAACGCAGACAGCTCTGCCATGCGTGACTCCAACACCGTAATCAAAGACTCATCGCGGGCCGCCTTGGGCAGAATTTGCAGCAAAATGCCCCCCGCCGCTTCCACACCACCCGGCCCCACATAAACCCCCAGCGCCAAGGCCGAAGGGGTCTGTTCCGAAGTGGCAAGATAGTAGGCGATATCTTCGCCCACCTCCCCAGACACCAGCTCAACCGTGCTGGAGTAGGGATACCCATAGCCCACATCACGCACGACGTAGAGATAGCCATTGCGCCCGATCGCGGCTCCGACATCCAGCTTGCCCTGGGGCGTGGCGGGCACATCGGTTTCGGGATTATCCACATACCCGCGCACGGTGCCGTCTAGCCCGGCATCGACCAAAATGCCGCCCAAGGGGCCATCGCCTCTTAGGCGAATGTTGACCCGTGACTCAGGTCGCTTCATGCTGGAGGCGAGTAAGAGTCCCGCTGTCATGGTGCGGCCCAGGGCAGCGGTGCCCACGGCGGAAAGGGCGTGGCGCTGTCGAGCCTCTTCAACGAGCCGGGTCGTGACTACCCCGACAATCCGAATTCCGCCATCCGCAGCCGTTGCTCGAATCAGTTGATCTGCCATCCCGCGCCCTAACATTCCTTAACATTCATCGATAGTGCCATTGTAAAAGGTTTGCCTCCCTCGATACTGACGGTTTACCGAGTTTCCCCTGGCATACTGGAAGGCAGTTGATTCTGGCCCTTTGGATCCCCATCCTCCCCTATGTTTGGAACGTTTCAGCAGACGACCCTTCGCGTTGAGATAGAGGCTTCGGCGGCAGAGATTCGCAACAGTCTCCTGCAGCCGCGCCAATTTCGACGGTGGCTCTGGCCCCAGCAGTTTTCGCCAGGGCTGCCGGATGTGCTGCAACCTGGCCTCACCTTTAAGGGCTACCTGGGGCCGATTGAAATCCAGCATCAGGTGACAGATACGCCGCCCCAACGATTGTGCCTGCTGTTGTCAGGTGGCATCGATGGCTTTCATGAATGGTATTGGGGCGAGGGCTGGGTGCAGTCGCGATTGGAGGGGGTTTCGCTGTTGCCGCTCAATCTCGCTCAAACGGTGAGTTTACTGAGGCTTCAGCGGTTCCTCAAAGCTCAGGTTCACGACCAGCGGACGCTCTGAACTGCCAGACGTGATTGATAGATTCCTGCCGATGGGCAGGTCAGGGCGTGGGGGTTGTTGCCGCCCGTCTTCCCGTTGCCTGTGCTCAGAAATGGTTGGATACCTTGGCTGAACCTGGGAGGGGTCATCATCCAATTCCGCGAACAATTGTCCAGAATTATTGATGGTTTGGTTCGTGGCCCGATTGTGCCTGCGATCGCCGTCTTCGGCAGCGATCGGAACAATATTTGACCTCATCCCAGCAGTCGGCCCATTTCTTGCGCCAAGTGAACGGACGCTGGCAGACGGGGCAAACCTTCGTTGGAAAATCGGATTTCAGGCGTTGGCGGGCCATAGGGAGGTTTTGACGCGGGCGTTTGAAAAACAGGATTGGGATTGATCGTAACGAGAATTGACGCAATGCTCCCGATCCTTTCCCTCATCTCCAATTCCCCAAGGCGATATAATCAACACCCTGAAGTCCAGGCAAAGTCTTGTGGAGCAAGCCCTGCGGTCAGTGCGTATTGTGTTGGTTGAGCCCGCTGGCCCGCTCAATGTCGGGTCGGTGGCGCGAGTCATGGCCAATATGGGCCTGTCGCGGCTGGTGGTGGTGAATCCCCAGTGTGACATCTGGGGCGAAGAGGCGCGCCGGATGGCGGTTCACGCGGCCCCGGTGTTGGCGGCGGCGACGGTGGTGCCGACCCTGCC
>JACYME010000130.1 GCA_015272155.1 Leptolyngbyaceae cyanobacterium T60_A2020_046 | reverse complement strand
TCCTGCCTCCCTACTCGCCGGATTTCAATAAGAGTGAGCATGACTTTGCGGCTTTGAAGAAGATTTTGGCCTATGCTCCTGACGGCACCACGCTGGATGAAGTCGTTGCTAACTATCGATGTACCTAAAGCAAGTCTGATTCTCATTCTCAAGTAGAATCACTATAGATTTGACCGACCGTGCCCAACGGCGACTCGACCTGGCCCTAGAGGAGGCCGACCGCCTGAAGCAGTTGCTGAGTGAGATTTTGCAGTATGCCCGCGAGCCGGTGCTAGATGTCAAACCCCTTGACTTAAGAGCGTTCTGCCAAGATATTCAGCCTCGGCTGGCAGAACTGCTGGCAGTGGAGGGGCGATCGCTGGTGCTAGAGTCTGACCTGCCTGAAGCTTGGCCTAAAGCCTGGATAGAAGGCGACGCCGACAAGCTCAAGCAGGTATTCATCAACTTAATGCGCAACGCATGCGAAGCCGTTGGCACTGGCGAAACAGTGACCTGGCGCATTACCCCAGGCTCCCAGGTGGTGTGCATTAGTGTCCACAACGGTGGTGATCCCATTCTCCCCGAGGTGCTAGCTAAGCTGGGACAGCCCTTTTTTACCACCAAGCCGGGGGGTAATGGTTTGGGGATGGCGATCGTCAAGCGCATCGTGGCCGCCCATGGCGGGGAGGTTTTGATTGAGTCTACCGCCGAGGCCGGTACAACGGTGCGCGTCATGCTGCCCTTACGCGTTAGTGGGCAATGAAGACATCCAGGGTTACAAACGCTTTCTCTCGTCCAGAGGGCAGCTGCTGAGAAGGCAGATATTCGGGAACTTTAATCATGAAATTTAACTAGAGTTGGGAGGGTGTTTTTAATCTGGATCAGGTCTTGCAGTCTGGATCAGGTCTTGCAGATTGAGGGGAGCACCGCGCCGCAGCAGGAGGGGAAGGCCGACCAGCAACAGCAGCACCACTACGGTCAAGACCAGTGCCCCAGACGCTTGAGCCGTAAAGCTCTCGCCCAGGTAGCTCAGCAGCAGCGTGGGTGGTGTCATACCCAGCAGAGTGGCGATCGCATAAGACCGAGCTGGCACATTGGCCATACCCCAGCCGTAGCTCAAAAAGCCAAAAGGCAGCACCGGCAACAGGCGGCTGACCAACACCAGCCCAGCTCCAATGTCTTCGCCCTCGGCGGCTATGGTGAGCGATCGCCCGGTGAGTGCCTGCACTGCCGATTGGCCCAGGGTGCGCCCGATGGCGTAGGCCACCAGCCCACCGGCAAAGCCACCAACAATGCTATAGGCTCCGGCCACTGGCCCCCACACCACCCCGCCCATCACCACGAGAGGCGCACCCGGAATGGGGCTGATGATCACTGATAGAGCGAGAATCCCCATGTAGAGCGTTGGCCCCCAATGGCCCAGGTGTTCTACCGTCTGCCTCAGCTCAGCGGGGGTAAACAGGGCAGTCTGATCTTTGAGTAGTAGCCAGACCAGCAGGGCCAAGGCGGTAATGACAACAGCAACAATGAGCCGGTGGATTTTAGGCAGGACGGTTGGTGGCATTGGCAAGGGAAGAGATGGGCAAAGAGCAGGCTGGCCTACCCTCTGCTCCTAAAATGCCGACCAATCCTGAGAAGGGCTTGAGCCTAGGCTGAGAACTTATATCCAGTCTTCTAGATCATGATTTTTGGTCAGGGTTCTCCGTCGCTGGCAGCACCAGGGGATAGCGATCGCGACTCCCCGCCGACCATTCCCACATCGAGCCAGGGTAGTTCTTGGCGTCAAAGCCCATATCCACCAGCACGACGGTCAACCAGGCCGATCTCACCCCACCCGTGCAATAGGCCAAAATCGCTGCATCCTGTGGAATCCCGCGCTCTTGCAATAGAGCCAGCCGTTCAGCCTCTGGCCGCAGGCGACCTTCAGCATCGAGCAGTTCTCGGTAGTGCAGGTGAATGGCCCCTGGCAGATGGCCACCCTGCCGCTCGCCGTAGGGCACGGCTCCCTCAAATTCGCGGCGCTCGCGGGTATCGAGAATTACCAGGCGGTTGGTTGCGATCGCCTGGCGCAGGTCATCCTGGTACAGCGTCCATTGGTCGGTGCGCTGCACCATAAAATCGCCGGGGGCAGGGGCCACCGTCTCCACCGCGCGGCTGAGGGGCAGCCCCACCTGCTTCAAAGCCGCAAAGCCGCCATCGACCATCACACTCTGGCCGTGCCCCAGGGTGCGCAGCATCCAAACCACGCGCCCCTCTTGGCCCCACCCCCGCTGGGGGTCACCCACCACGACCACCGGATGCTGGGCCGAAATACCGATGGCCTGGAGCTTTTCGCTTAGCAGGGTGTCGTCGTCGAGCAGGTTGCCCTGTTGGGGGTCAACGGTTTCAGAAAAGGCCTGCCACTGCACAGCGATCGCCCCCTGCAACCGCCCCTGCCGCTGCACCCCTACATCCCGAACATCGAGCACCACCGCTCCCTGCTCAATTAGAAACTTGGCCTCTGCCGGGCTGACCACCCACTGAGTGGCCAACTGCTGGGGCGACACCGACACCGGAGCGAGGGCCGCTTGGCTGCCGCCAATAGAATAGGCCAATTGGGCATCCACTATCCCCGTCAGCGCCGTCAATCGAAGGGATGCAGCTTGGTAGCCCCCAGCTAACACCAGGGCCACCAAGCCACCGAGGGCCAGAAACAGGAACCGTTGAGTGGGCTTAGCCATCGATACCTCGTATTGACTATCTATTCGATAGCTGTCGCCTACTCCACAGCGGGCGATTTCAGAGCTGTCTTGGTGGCATATTCTGCCTGCTGTTGAATCAGCTTGGCCACCAGGCCAGTCCAGCCGGTTTGGTGGCTAGCCCCCAGCCCGGCGCCATTGTCGCCGTGGAAATATTCGTAGAACAAAACATAGTCGCGCCAGTGAGGGTCGGTCTGAAATGCCTCGGTGCCGCCGTAGACAGGGCGATCGCCTTGACCATCGCGCTCAAAAATGGCCATCAGCCGCTGCGATAGCTCGCTGGCCACCTGCCACAGATTGAGCCACTGACCTGAACCCGTGGGGCATTCCACCCGGTAGCTGTCGCCCAGGTAGTGGTGAAACTTTTGCAGCGACTCAATAATCAGATAGTTCACCGGAAACCAGATTGGCCCCCGCCAGTTAGAGTTGCCGCCAAATAGGCCGCTGGCCGACTCCGCCGGTTCGTAGTCTACCCGGTACTCTTGGCCATCGACGGTAAAGCTATAGGGCTGCTCGGCATGGTGCTTCGACAGGGCGCGAATGCCGTAGGGGCTGAGAAACTCCGCCTCGTCCAGCAGTTTTTCTAAAATTTGGCGCAGCTTATCCTGGGGTGAAGCATTGCCCATGGTGGCGTAGCAGAGGGCCAGCATCCGCCTCGCCCCCACTCCTTTGGTTTCCATGCAGGCCACGTTGATCTTTAGATTGGGCCGATTTTGAATAAACCACTCCAGACGCCCGGCAAAGTTGGGCAGCCGTTCCAGCACATCAGGCTCGATGGTCATCACCGCAAATAGCGGAATCAGCCCCACCATCGAGCGAATTTTCATTCGCACCTGTTCGCCCTGGGGCAGGTGCAGCACATCGTAGAAAAAGCCGTCGTCGTCATCCCACAGCCCGCGATCGCCGTCGCCAATGTGGTTCATGGCGTCGGCAATGTAGATAAAGTGCTCAAAGAACTTGGTGGCCATGTCTTCGTAGACCGGGTTTTCGCGGGCCAGCTCCAGGGCTATCTGCAACATATTCAGGCAGTACATGGCCATCCAGCTGGTGCCGTCGGACTGGTCGAGGTGGCCGCCCGTGGGCAGCTCGGCGCTGCGGTCAAACACGCCAATGTTGTCGAGGCCCAAAAAACCCCCTTCAAAGATGTTTTTACCGTCCACATCTTTGCGGTTCACCCACCAGGTGAAGTTGAGCAGCAGCTTTTGAAACACCCGCTCTAGAAAGATTCTGTCTCCCTTGCCGGTCTGCTTTTGCTCGATTTTGTAGACCCGCCAGGTGGCCCAGGCGTGAACCGGCGGGTTGACATCCCCAAAGGCCCACTCGTAGGCGGGAATCTGCCCGCTGGGGTGCATGTACCATTCCCGCGTCATGATATCGAGCTGGTGCTTGGCAAAGGCCGGGTCTACCAACGCCAGGGGAATGCAGTGGAAGGCCAGGTCCCAGGCGGCAAACCAGGGGTATTCCCAGGTGTCGGGCATGGAGATAATGTCAGCGGCATCGAGGTGGTGCCACTGGGCATTACGGCCCCGCTGGTGGCCGGTCGGCGGCGGCGGCAGGGTCGGGTCGCCCTGTAGCCAGTTGTTCACGGGGTAGCGATAGACCTGCTTGCTCCAGAGCAGGCCCGCCAGGGCCTGGCGCTGAATCGCCCGCTGATCGGGGGTGAGATCAAAGGGGGTGAGGGCGGCGTAGAAGTCGTCCGCCTCCTGTCGTCGGGCTTGGAAGGTGGCGTCAAAGTCGGGGCCAAAGGGCTGCTCTATCGGGTCTCCCTGGGTCAGCCGCAGCCGCAGGGTCTGCCGTTCCCCCGGCCCCAGCACCAGCGAGTAGTGGGGCGAGACTTTGGTGCCGATGCCCTCCCCGTTGACCGCCTCGGTCTGTCCGTGGATCACCCGGTTGTGAATGCCGTCTTTGACGTAGGGCGAAGGGTTGTCGGCACCAAACAGTGCCCTGGCGTTGGTGTCGTTGTCGGTGAAATAGAGGGGTAACGCTTCCCCGTCCACCCCGCTGCCCTCGGCGTAAAACCAGTAGTTACCCAGCTCTGGGTGGATGGCTTCCACCACCGCTCCGCCAGCTCCGCCAGCAGTTTTACCCTGCCACAACTTAGGCTTCTCGCCGCCATCGCCCCAGGCCCAGGTATTACGAAACCAGAGGGTGGGCAGCAGGTGTAGGGGAGCTGGCTCTGGCCCCCGGTTGATCACCTCAATCTGAATCAGAATATCCTCTGGACTGGCTTTGGCATATTTCACGAACACGTCAAAGTAGCGGTTGTCGGCCAATACGCCCGTATCGAGCAGTTCGTACTCCATCGCTTCCCGCCCCCGGCGCTGGTTTTCGCTCACCAGCTCGGCGTAGGGGTACTCGGCCTGGGGATATTTGTAGAGAAACTTGAGGTAGCTGTGGGTGGGGGTGCTATCCAGGTAAAAGTAGTATTCCTTCACGTCTTCGCCGTGATTGCCCTGGTTGCCGGTGAGGCCAAACAGCCGCTCTTTCAGCACCGGATCGTGCTCGTTCCACAGGGCCAGGGCAAAGCACAGCAGCTGCTGATCATCGCAGATGCCGCCGAGGCCGTCTTCGCCCCAGCGGTAGGCGCGACCGTGAGATTGCTGGTGGGAGAAATAGTCCCAGGCTGCCCCGGTGGCGCTGTAGTCTTCGCGCACGGTGCCCCACTGGCGATCGCTCAGGTATGGCCCCCACTTTTGCCAGGGGGTGTCGGAGGTTTGGGCCACTTGCAGGCGCTGGTGTTCTGGGGTCATGGGTCAACTCGTAAAGTACGTCCACACATCGATGCCGTCAAAGAGTATGGAGAGGATTTTCATCGGATATGTCTGCTTAAATTTCGCGCTCGCCCTCAATCCTGAACCTGGGTTCTGGGGCAGGGGCCTGGGTGGTACCAAAGGACAGTCCTTCGCTGGCATAGCTGGTGCCAAAGTTTTCAGCCAGCTTCACCACTTGGTGCAGGGCCGAGCGCAGATCGTTTTCTTGTAGCGATGACAGGGGGTGCATAAACGCCGCTACCAGTAGACCATCGGTAACGGCGTAGCGAGCATCGAGAGCGGTGTGAAAATTGGCGATCAGAACGTTTCCCACCTGCTCTGGGTTGAGCTGAGCGGCGGGGATGATGGGAGCGGCTATCCGCATGCGATCGCGCTCTTCATCCACCAAAACCACTACTTGCTGGCCATTGATGGTGAGCTGCCACTGGTTATCTTGACCGCGAATATCAGAGGTCTCGCCTCGCAAAATGGTATCCAGACGTTGGGGCGTCATCGCCTCAGACTGGGCTTCGAGCGGATTGGGCTGAGGGATAGCCTGAGCCAGCAATACCGAGGGTAGAGCGCTTTCAACCTGGGCTGAGACTGAAGAAGTAGATCCCAGCAGCAGACCCAAAACACCCGCAGCGGCCAGAAAATAATTGGGTTTCATGGTTAATGTTTTAGAGAGACATTAATTTTCAAAATGGCAAAATTAGCTGTTACTAAAAGGATTTAGATCAACCCCAGATGTTCTAACGTTCACCTCAGTTCGGGATGACGCCATCCCCTCCTACGGAGGGGTGCCCGTTCGCGAAGCGTTTCGTAGAAAAGGGTGGGGTGGGTCACAACTGCTACAGAATATAAGCTGTTGGATACGGGGAGATTCCCTGGTGGCCTTGATTGACCCACCCCTACCCCACCCGGTTGGGGACAGCGAGCCTGATTTTCTGGGAATTTTCTGATCCCGAACTCAGGTTTAACCTTAGAATCTGCCCCTGAGAACAGCCTGAGAGTAGCGTGAGACTGTAGATCTTTGGGCTTATTCTTTGAAATCAGTCAATTGATGGCTCAGCGGCCTCAGATCTGCCCCGTTGAGCCTCGTGGTAAACCGTCCATAGCCAGCCCAGGACAAAGGGCAACCACAGCAGTAGCCGTTCGGCTAGGGTCAACTGCCAGTCGGGTACGCGGGAGGGCAGCACAAAATAGACAAAGATCGACAGACTGCCCAGCCTGACGCCCCAGTTTTGGGTCGGCACCGCAAAGGAAACCAGCCAGGTGAAGTACCAGCTGTGCATAATTGGGCTAAGAATAAACAGGCTAAACCAGTAGCCCATAGCAAAGTGCTGCAATGACAGCCTGCGCCCCAGCAGTGCGACCACCACCAGGGCCAGGGGAAGACCATAGATCCAGTTCGCCTGTAGGGAGGCAGGCCAGACCTGAGCCACTAAATGCGGTAGCAGCTCGGCACTGCGGCCATAGGCCACAAAGGCTGAGCTAGTGGGCACTAGAGGGCAAAGGGTAGGCCCGCAAAACGGTAGGGCCGACAGCCCTACGGGGAGCAGCCCCACCAAGCCCAGGGCGATCGCCTGCCACCCCTTGAACTGTCGCCACCCCTGCACCACCAGCCAGGCCAGCAGCGGTAGCGACACCCACTTGACTGCAATGCTCACTCCCAAAAGTAGGGCGCTGCCTAGCCAGGGCCAGAGTGAGGAGGCCTGCGCTTGATCAGGGGGCTCGACCAGCAGCCAGGCCGCCACCAGAGGCAAAATAAACCAGCTATCGTAGTGGGCTCCCCCGGCAAAGGCGTAGATGACGATGGGGTTCCAGGCGTAGAGGGTGGTGCGGGCGGGGCCAAAGCGATGGCATAGCAGCCCATAGACCAAAAGGTCGGCCAGGGCAAAGGCCAGCTTAAACAGGTAGAGGTTAGGGGCGATCGCCGCCAGCCCGCGAAACCCCAGTTGGGTGATGGGCGGGTAGATGGCGGTGACATCGGGAAAAACAATCTGTGACCACCAATCGGTGCGAAAGGGCTCTAGGGCCGGGGCCAGGGGCGCGAAATGGTAAGGGCTAAAGCCCAGGGTTTGAATGTAGCCCTCCCACAGGTAGCGCCACACATCAATGCCAGGGTGCATGGGCAGCAGCAGCAGCCGAGTCACCACCGCCACGCCCCAAAACGCGGCCAGCGGCACGACCCGCAGCCCCCAGGAGAGGGCAAAGCCCGCCCCCATCACCGCTGCTGCGATCCAAAACTGACGCAGGGTGAGTGGATAGAACACGTCGCCGTGGGGGGCCATCAGCGCCGCCCCCAGCACCAGCAGTAGCCCACTGGCCCCCCATTGCCAGGGCGATCCTCCTCCGGGGAGGCTTTGCCAACGCATCGGGATTAGGTTCAAAAGAGTTGCCATGCTTGCATACCTTGCCGGAGTCGCCGCCCATAGAGCCAGCCCAGGGTGCCGAGAATAATTACCCCAGCCTGAAAGCTGCCCCGGAGGGTGCCAGAAATTTTGGACTTTCCTCCCTGCCGGGGTCGATAGGCCACGGGCAGTTCTCGCCAGGTAAACCCGCACTCCACCGCTCGCACCTGCATTTCGACCGTCCAGCCAAAGCCGCGATCGCGCATCTGAATCTGCTCTAGGGCGCTGCGGCGAATCAGCCGCAGCGGTCCCAGGTCGCGGTAGCGGTGGCCCCAGCCCAGCCAGATCAGCGTCGTCGCCAACCGATTGCCAAACCGCTGGGCGGGGGTGAGGGCGGCCCGTCCGGCGGGCGTGGCGGTGCGATCGCCCAGCACCAGATCAACCCCCTGCTGGGCCAGGGCCAAAAAAGCGGGAATTGCCCCCAGGTCGTCGCTGCCATCACCATCACAAAACAGCACCCACTGCACACTCGCTGGCATGGCCTGTAACCCATGCCAGCAGGCCATGCCGTAGCCGCGCCGCCGTTCGTAGCGCACCTTAGCCCCGGCTTGGGCGGCTAGATCAGGGCCACGATCGCTGCTGCCATTGTCTACCACCACAATGTGCCTCAGCCCCAGGGCCTGGAAAGCCTGAATGACCGACACAATCGACACTTCTTCATTGAGAATAGGGATGATAACTAGGACAGTATCAAGCGAAATAGGGCTCACAGGGATGATCGCGAGGGGCTAATTTTAAGCATGCGCGGTTCGCTAACTGAACCGAGTCAGCAGCTTCAGCAGTAATTTGGTGCGGGGGGTGAGCAGGGTGCGGCGATAGGTATCGGCGGCTTTCTTAATCGCTTCGGCCTGGGTCGGGTAGGGGTGAATCACCCCCGACAGGGCACTCAGCCCCTGCCCCGTGACCATCGCCAGGGTGATCTCGCTGATCATCTCCCCGGCGTGGCGGGCGACGATGGTGGCCCCCAAGATTTTGTCGGAGCCTTTTTTGTGGAGAATTTTCAAAAAACCTGCGCTCTCGCCATCGGTTAGCGCCCGATCCACCGAGGAAAACGGGATTTCAATAGTGTCGGTCTCGATGCCCTGCTGCTTGGCCTCGTGGGCATACAGCCCCACATGGGCAATTTCGGGGTCGGTGTAGGTCACCCAGGGCATCACCAGACTGCTGAGCTTGCTGCGCCCCAGGCCAAAGGGCGAAAAAAATGCGTTTTTGATCACAATGCGGGCGGCGGCATCGGCGGCGTGGGTAAACTTCCAGTCCATGCAGATATCACCGGCGGCGAAGATTTTGGGGTTGGTGGTTTGCAGATGGTCGTTGACTATCACGCCTTGGCGGCGATCGCACTCGACCCCGACGGCTTCCAGATTCAGGCCATCGACATTGGGCACCCGCCCAGCCCCCACCAAGATCTCATCGACTTCGACAGTTTGGGGCGCTGACGAGCCCTCTTGGCTGTAGTGCAGCACCTTGCCCGTCGGGGTAGTTTCCACCCGCTCTAGCTTCGCATCCAGCACCAGATTGAGCTGTTCTTTGATCAACTGCTGCTGCACGATCTCGGCGGCATCGGCATCTTCGCGGTTGAGCAGGTGGCCGTGGTTGTGTAGCAGGGTGACCTCGCTGCCCAGCCGGTGAAAGGCCTGGGCCAGCTCGCAGCCGATGGGGCCACCGCCAATCACCGCCAGACGGCGAGGTCGCTCGGTGAGGGAAAATACGGTTTCGTTGGTGAGAAATCCGGCCTCAGCCAGCCCCGGTACCGAGGGGCGATGGGCGCGGGCTCCGGTGGCGATTACGGCTTTTTTGAAGGGCAGGCGGTGATCGCCCACCTGAACCGTTGCGCCATCGACAAAGCGGGCCTCACCCAAAAACACGTCGATGCCCAGGTTGCTGAAGCGCTCCACCGAATCGTGGTGGCTGATGTCGGCGCGAATCTGGCGCATGCGATCCATCACGGCGGCAAAGTCTACTTTGATCGACTCCGGCGGCTGAATGCCAAAGGGGGCGGCATCGCGCATGTCGGCCACCACCCGCGACGAGCGAATGATGCATTTGGAGGGCACGCAGCCCACATTCAGGCAGTCGCCCCCCATCAGGCTTTTTTCGACTAGGGCGATCTTGAGGCCCAGGTCTAGGCCCGCCGCCCCCGCCGCCACCACTAGGCCCGCCGTCCCGGCCCCAATGACCACCAGGTCGTAGCGCTGGGCGGGGCTGGGGTTCACCCAGTCGGATGGGTGGACTTGAGATTGCAGGGTTTGGTTGGGGCCGGTGAGGGGCACTAGGGCGGGTTCGAGGTTGAGGGAGTGAGCGGTCATGGCTTGGTAGAGGTAAGGGTTGACGGTACGGTTTGCTGCAAGGTGTGTTAGGCGTGGCGGGAAATCATCTTCAGCAGCAGTCTAGACAAAGTACATCGTTGCACAGCTCACGATCATCCCAACCCTAAAACCTCCGCCTGAGAATCCCCTGAGCGCCCATGCACAACTTCCCACTCCCCACTCCCCACACCCTACTCCCTCAACACATAGCCCACCCCGCGCACCGTTTGAATCAGGCGTGCTTCCCCTTCGGCTTCGAGCTTCAGCCGCAGGTAGCGCACGTAGACCTCAATGATGTTGGAGTCACCCATGAAGTCGTAGCCCCAGACTTCTTCAAGGATGCGATCGCGGGTGAGCACCTGGCGCGGGTTCGTCATTAAGTAATCGAGTAGGTCAAATTCCTTGGCGGTCAGGTCAACTAGGCGACTGCCCCGTTTCACCTGGCGACTCTTGCGGTCTAGCGCCAGGTCGCCGTAGACCAGTTGCTCGGCCTCCTGGTGATGGAGGTGGCGCAGGTGGGCACGCACCCGAGCCATCAGTTCTTCGATGCTGAAGGGCTTAACCACATAGTCATTGGCCCCGGAGTCTAGCCCTTCGACCCGATCGCTGAT
>JACYME010000015.1 GCA_015272155.1 Leptolyngbyaceae cyanobacterium T60_A2020_046 | reverse complement strand
TATCTGGGTCGTAGATGTAGTATTCTTCAACGCCATAGGTTTCATAGAACTGAAACTTGCGCTCCAGCTCGGTGCGCGTATTGCTGGGGGACAACACCTCAAAGACGACTTGGGGCGCGATGTTGTCCTCTTGCCATTGGCGATAGGAGCCGCGTCGACCCTTGGGACGCCCAAACACTACCAGCACGTCGGGGGCGGTGGGGGGCAGCAGCGGCGATCGCACCGAATACCACAGCAAATCGCCTGCCACAAAAACGAGGGGATCCTGGGCAAACAGAATCTCCAGGTTTTCCTTGATGGTCACAATCCAGCGAAACTGTTCGGTGTTGTCCGCTGTGGGCTGGCCATCACTGTCGGGAAACAGAACGTTGTCGGGGAGGATCTCTGGAACAGCAGACATAATCTTCACCGAAGGAGCGATTTCCCCATTGTACTGAGGGGGTGGGTTGAGTTTGAGCCGAGAAAATCAGCGCTGCCCGCTGGGGGATTCGAGGACACAGCGGTATCTCCAAATCCCTCACACGGGGCTGGCCAGAGCTATTGCTGGGAAAAATCGTTGGAGCTGCGCCGACCTTCACGGTATCGTTCTAACCGCTGCATAGCCATTTGCAGGCTGAGCCGCACACGGTTAAAGGCATCTGCCAGCTTGCCCACCTCATCCTGCGAATCTTGGGTAAAGGTGGCGGCGGTGTCGCCCATGCTCACTGCCTCAGCCACTCGGGCCATCTTGTTCAACGGCTTGACGACATAGCGCTTGAGCCAAAGGTTCACCAACAGGGTGGCGATCGCAAACACGATCACAAAAATCCCCAGAATCAGCACGAGGGACTGCCGCGCACTTTGCAGCACCTTGGCCGCAGGCACTGAAATCATTTGTGCGCCGACGATTTCATTAATTTGCCAGCCAAACCCATTGCTAGGGCCATAGCGATCGATCATGCTGGCCGGGGCGGCCTCTGGGGTGCTGTGGCACTCTAGGCAACTCTGCTGATCAATTTTGATGGGGCGGGCAATGTAGAACAAATCGCCGCCGGGGGTGCGGCGAAACCCATTCACTTCTCTGGGGTTGTCTTGGGAGCGGAAGTTGTTCACCAACTGGGCCTCAAATTCGTCGGCCTTATCTCGCAAATTGGTGGGGTTAAGGGTGGCCTCTTTGTAGAAAAAGTCGGCGTAGTCTGGGCTGTTTCGCAGGGTTTCAAACACCTCGCGGGCGGAATAGGCGGGCACGCTTTCGGGCAGAAATTCTGCCTCTAGGCGCGGGGCCAGCTCGGGGTTGATGTGGTCAGTGGTGTAGCTGCGCACGGAGTTCATCGTCTCCATGAGCATGAGGGCTTTGGTGGTCAGTTGGGCTTGGGCGCTTTGGTTGAGCACAGTGGACAGGGCGATGCTACTGGCAATGATGCCGCTCAAAAAGACCACAAGCAGCAAGAGGGTGAATTTTTGGCCAAGTTGAAGGTTTTTGAGTTTGAACATCGTACCTGCAAAGGTTGGGCGGGCGGGTGAGGGTCAACTGGATCTCGTGGATCTCGAAAGAGTATCGGGCCAGGAACTGAGGGCGAGGGGGCGAATGAAGCGTCTTATACGACAAATGAGGCGTCCCATATCTCAGTCGCCTTCTTAACCGATTACGAAGGGCGATCGCGGGGCTAGGTCACTGATTTCCAC
>JACYME010000076.1 GCA_015272155.1 Leptolyngbyaceae cyanobacterium T60_A2020_046 | reverse complement strand
ATCAGGCTAACCGCCGCCAATTCTGCACCAGATCCGCCCGCAAAGTTTGAAACGGATCTCTTAATGCTTGGTGTGTTGGACTTATTGAACCGGTATGCCTGCGCTCCCTGCTTGCGAGAACTCGGAGCAGATCCGAAAACACCATTCCCGCCGCCCCTTTGATTGCCAGTGCTCAGCACAGACATCCGCCAGCAAGGTGTAAAACTGTTCTTGGTTTTCCGCTGCTTCGGAGAAGGGCCAGAACAGGTATCCGTACGCCTACCCGGTTGAACAGACTGGAGGAACAGATCAACAGACCTCCCCAATTCTTGAGCCTATGGATGAGTTGCCGTGCAGCTATAGCTCAACGCCAGATTCTGCCATGAATGCCTTGCAAGTTTGCAAAATTGCCTGCTCAGCATCACGGGCTGCACCCAAATTGTAGAGATCTTCGAGGGTCATTGACGTGGCCACGGCTCCATCACGGTTGGCAATGGGCGTCGTAGGCACTAGGGCAATCTCAAAGGGGTAGGTTTCCTGGGTGTAGCTGTTCGTGACTTGAAGGGCTAGCTCACGCTGGTTGATCTGACCGTGAAAGCAATCAAAGGAGGAGTATGGGAAGTAGATCGCCCCAACTACGCGATCGCCCTGAGCCTCAAATACCATGTAGCCTGCTCCTACCTGATCAACTTCAGAAACCTGACCGTAGAAGTAGACACCATCACCAGCTAAGGGAGCTTGGGCAAGGGTAGTTCCAATTCCCTGGGCGTCAACGACCTGTGCCGATGCCGCTGTCCCCATAAGGGTCAAGCCCAGCAACCCACCCAACACCATGCCAAAATGGCGATTCAATGCCGGAGCAGATTGCAGGAACTTAGCCACGGGGTGGCGGGATGAAGTGGGGTGAGACGCAACAATCTGCATAATGGCTGAGCTCCTTTTGGAATTTTTATATGGCTGATTTGGAATAGCGAATGCCTTTAGTTTCACTGTAGAGGACACTTCATCCCGTTTTAGGGCGATCGCGCTGAGCTTAATATCTCTTCGCAGTGTCTTTACAGTTGTCTAAAAACCTTTCTGCATAGGCATTCCAGAGGATTGTTTTGTCCCTCTAGCATTAGAAATACCGCTGATGTCGGGGATGTGCCACTTAGGCCGTGACACCTTCTAAATTGACCCCACCCCAACAGAAAACTTGGCTTCAAAGCTGACGGTGCGATCGCAGAATGTCATGGTTTTCTGGCGTTGCGCGATCGCGTCGTCAGTTCGGCCCTGTAATTTTCTGCGAAAACGATCTAAGCCTAGCGCTGCAACCCTTCGGGCTTCAGGCTACGCTATAGGGTGAACTTTGAGCCCGCCGCGATGAGAGAGGGGCATGAACGAAACAATCCGCTCGTTTGAAGCAGCCCAGGTGCCCATTAAACTCCTGCTGTTCATTGATAAGCGGCCAAGCTCAGGAGAATATGCACAGCGGCTTCGTAGCCATCTCAAAGGGTTGAATCAAACTCATCCCTTTACGCTGGATGTGGTGGATGTCAGCGAGCAGCCCTACCTGGTCGAACACTTCAAATTGGTGGTCACGCCCGCGCTGGTAAAGTTTTCGCCAGGGGTTCAGCGGGTGATGACAGGCAGCAACATCTTCTCGCAAATCGATGAGTGGTGGGCCCACTGGCAGCAGGAGGCGATCGCCGCCGCAGAACTGGTTCAACAGGGCAACCTCACGACGACCGATAATGGCAGCGTTCTAGACCACGGCCCCCTAGAGCACTCGGTTGAAGTGATGAAACTGTCGGATGAGATCTTTCACCTCAAACAAGAAAAGGAAGATCTCGAAGCGCAGCTTCAGTTCAAAACTCGCATTGTGGCAATGCTTGCCCATGATTTACGCAATCCCCTAACGGCAGCCTCGATCGCTGTGGATACCTTAGATATGGGGTATGCCACAAAGAACCATGGAGAGCCGCGCGCCAAACTTTCCCCGGAGCTAACCACCCAACTCTTGCGCCACGCCAAAACCCAAATTCGGGCGATTGATCGCATGATCACCGATATTTTGCAAACTGCGAAGGGGGCAGGCGCAGACTTGCACATGCAGCCACAGGAACTGGTCTTCCACGACCTGTGCAACGATGTGCTGGAGGCCATGTGCAACAAATTTGAAACCAAAGCTCAAAAGGTTTTTGTCGATATTCCCCAAGATTTGCCCCACATCTATGTAGATGAGGTGCAGGTTAAGCGGGTGCTGTCAAACCTGATTGACAACGCCATTAAGTACACGCCACCGGGAGGGACGGTCAGCATCGCGGCCCTGCATCGCACTACGCAAAAAATACAGGTTGTTGTTACAGATACGGGGCCGGGTATTCCTCGGGAAAATCGCGAGAAGATCTTTGAAGAGAGTTTTCGCCTCCAGCGAGATCAGTCTAAGGATGGCTATGGGCTTGGTTTAGCCCTCTGCAAGCGCATTGTGCGCGCCCACTATGGTCAGATTTGGGTGGAGTCTAGTCCGGGCCAGGGTAGTCAGTTCTATTTCACGCTGCCTGTCTACAAGCCGTAAGCCGCACTCAGCAGGCTCAAGAGCTTAGAGGATAGTGGCGATCGCAACCTTTTGACACTGTTGCCTGTCCGTCAAGCCGGATCAGATTTCCACCAGCGATCGCCTTGCACCAGGGTATGCACTGCCCAGTCTGGATTGGTTTGGGGATAGTCTTCGCGATAGTGACCTCCCCGGCTTTCGGTACGAAACTGGGCACTGGTAAGAATCAGCCAGGCCAGATCCAGCAAATTTCGCGTTTCACACCATTGGTGCAGCAACGTGTCAGGGAGGTCTAGCCGAGCCCTGCATGGGGTTGCGATCGCCCCTAGCAGCGCTTGACTGGTTGCCAAGGCAGAAAAGGTATTGCGCCAGACGGTAACCTGTGCCAGGGCGATCGCCAGATCAGTTGCATTGCGGCAGATTCCCGCCCCTTGCCATACTACTGTTGGCAACTCCGCGCGCATTTGAGCAATCACCCCAGCATCCTCCTCTGCGCCTTGGGGCAATGACAGCAGAGTGAGGGACGTTTCTGACACCCTGATATGCTCTGGCGGATCGGCTTTGATATCCCTCAACTGCTGACCGTAGACCAAGCACTCCAAGAGGGAGTTGCTCGCGAGTCGATTGGCTCCGTGGACGCCAGTGCTAGCCGTTTCGCCCACTGCATAGAGGGCTGGGAGCGTAGTTTTGCTGTGTAAATCCGTCCAGACGCCACCCATCCAGTAATGGGCCGCTGGGGAAATCGGGATTGGTTGCTCAAAGGGATCAACACCCCAACGCTGACAGACTTTCAAAATGTTAGGAAATCGATATTGCACGCGATCGCGATCAATAGGACGCAAATCTAGCCAAACCCAGTCTTGATCGCCCGCTTGCCCGGAAGCGAGATGCCGATAAATGGCGCGACTCACCACATCGCGCGGCGCAAGCTCACCTTTGGGATGATAGTCAAAGGCAAAGCGATGGTTATGGGCATCGATTAAGTGCGCCCCCTCGCCCCGCACCGCTTCGCTAATTAAAAACCGAGGCGCACCTGCAAGCTTGAGCGCCGTGGGATGAAATTGGAAAAACTCCAGATCACGAAGGAGTGCCCCTGCCCGCCACGCGATCGCTACCCCATCCCCAGTGCTAGCGGGCGGATTAGTGGTCTGAGAAAAGACCTGGCCACCGCCCCCCGTTGCGAGAACCACTGCCCCGGCTGAAATCCAGGCTAGGCGATCGCCCCTCACTGCAACCACCCCCACACACCGCCCCGCCTGCATTCCCAAGTCCAGCACTAGGGTCTGTTCGAGTACTGTGATGTGCGATCGCTGGCGGACAGCATCGGCCAACGTCGCCACCACCGCGCGACCCGTCGTATCGGCAGCATGGAGCACACGGCGACGCGAGTGGGCCGCTTCTAGGGTAAGGGCAAGATCACCGTCATGTTGGTCAAAGGGCACCCCCAGACGAATCAGGGCCTCGATGCAGGGTTTTGCCTCGCGAACCAGTTGCTCAACAGCAACGCGATCGCACAGCCCTGCCCCTGCCTCCAACGTATCTGCCAGGTGAAGATCTGGAGAATCATCGGGGGCGATCGCGGCAGCAATACCGCCCTGCGCCCAGTCACTCGCTGACTGAGTCAGCACATCCTTGGTGATCAGACCCACACGATACTGCTTAGGAAGACACAACGCGGCATAGAGTCCTGCGGCTCCGCTGCCGACTACCAAAACGTCAAAGGGGTGTGCAATCAAATCCAGAATCCTCAGCCTTCCATCCGGCTGTATTGCGTCTTTCAATTACACCAGGTTTCGGCAGGGTTTTCACAGCATCCAAAGCCGCAAAAAACCTAGAAACCATACCCACCCTATTGGTCACAACAGTGGCGGTATTCATCTATCAACCGCTTGCTACGCTTTACGAGATCAGTCAAAGTGTTATTAATAAGCATTTTTACTTAACTCAATTCGATAAGAGTGTTCCATAGAAAGAACTCTCCATTGGTCATGATCCTTTGCCCTCTCCCCTGCCCCTCTCCCTCAGGGATTGGGGGATGAAGGCCTAGTTTGGATGCTGAATGAGTTGGCGTACTCTAAAACCATCCCTGAGATTCCTCGCCATCAGGGGGTATCTGACTGAGTCAAGCCGTGAATGACCCGAACCGCATCGTCCATCTACCCTGTCTGCTCATCCTGGCAGGGCCGAAGATGCCGAATCCTAAAACCCAACGCGTTAGGTCAACCGCCGCTCAAAGCATGACCCCACACCCGCCCAAGCCGCCAGACTCGACATTTTCCCAAGGGCGTTGCGCATGCAGGCCGAAACTCATAATTTTGCAGGAAGAATAAAACGGCAGCTATTTTGTCAAACTATTTTTACATTTTGTAAGATGTTAGAGAGGGTTAAGTTAGCTTTGACCAACCCCGCTGTACGGCAGCGATCGCTGTCCATGCAGATGTTGTCTCCTAAGGTGGAGTGAGTGCATATGAACGACCCCATGCAGCTCTCGCTAGAACAGAAGTTCAGCCTGCGGTCCTTTGAAACCCAGGTGCAAAAGATGAGCCGTGAGCAAGCCCAAGACTTCTTGGTCAAGCTCTACGAGCAAATGATGATGCGAGAAACCATGTACAAGCACTTCCTAAAGCATGAGTGGGGAATTGATTCTCCCCATTCCATCTAGGTCGTGCGACCGTTCGTAATTGTCTGACGAAAGTCGGCGACCTCCTTCTCTTGCTGAGTTCCTGCTGAATTGAGCTGGGGATGCCGGGGCGTCAACTCGAGTCACGACCCTGAGTTCTCAATACGATTGATTTGCAGACCGGTCAACTCGTTCGATGCAAGTCATCAGTCTATTTCAGTGTTTTCAGTGCAATACGATGCGGGCAGGTTTCCTAATTTAGAAATCGAAGCAAGCCTTGTGTCCCGAACTCTCTCCCTGGAAACGCAGGGGAGGCAGATATTCTTTGGGGATGCCCGCCGGTAGAGCCAACGCTCACCCGATGAGATTTGAAGCTTAGCCTTGGCGGAGAGCGTCAAAATGCATCATCATGATGGGTGCTAAGCCTACACGACAACTAAGCCATCATGTTTCAACATGCTCTCATTTGCACCGACCTTACCGATAGCATGTCTCGGCTTGCCCGAGTGATCCCAGGGTTGGCTGCGGGGGGGCTTCGTCGAATTGTTTTTTTCCATAGCGTGCCGATCAAGACGGAGCGCAGCGTTCCGTGTATCGATGAAGAGGCGATCGCAGCATCTCGGCAACAGTTGGAGTCACTCATTGCTAGCGTGCCCGCCGAAGTTCAAGTTGTTGTTGAAGTTGCATCCGGGCGACCAACCGACAACATTCTGAAGCTGGTCAAAGCCCATGCCATCGACATCATCTTTTTAGGAATGCCAACTCGCAACCTGTTGGCAGAAAAGCTCTTTGGGAGCACAACGATGGAATTGGCAGAGCGTACACCAGTACCGCTCATGATTTTGCGTCCGCAGCTCGTCTCGACCTACACCACTGAGGAATTGACCCTTCGCTGTCGCAACCTCTTTCGTAATTTACTGATTCCTTACGATGGCAGCCGTGGGGCACAACACTTAATTGAAAGCTTGCAGCATCAAGTCAATGAATCCTCTGAGTCTGTACTGGAGTCTTGTCTGCTACTCAAGGTGATTGATGAAGGCATGCGCGAAGAACTACGCGGAGATACGCCAATCAAGACCGCTGAGGCGCAGCTATCAGCGGTGGGCGAAGTTCTGAACCCGCTGGGCGTAAAAGTTGAAACCCTGGTGAGGACTGGAGAGCCGTTGAACGAAATTCTCAGTGTGGCGGAGTTGTACGACATTAGCGCGATCGCGGCATGCTCCGGCAACATCAACCGGCTTTTGGGCTGGTCGGTACCGAGCCTAACCCGTGATATCCTGCGCCAGAGTTGGCACCCGGTTCTCTATTTCCCGAAGCCAAAGTCGTAAAGCCTGTTTTGTGACCGGGCTTTTGTGACCGGGCTATTGACCCGTTGAGGATTTCGATAACACGATCGCTGCGAAGTCGTTCAGGTTTGCCGATGGGGGATGAAAAGGTTACGGATTCCGCCAGCCTGAGCGATCGCGGTCTTCAGGCTCGGCGTGAGCCTCAAAGGGATGCGCTAGGTCGAGCTGCTGGGATCTTTACCCCCACTGTGGCGTAAAAAGTGGAGGGTTTTTTCGAGTTGCGCTGCGGGCACTTCGCTCTCAAAGGTCGCTATGTCATTACTCTGAGTAATCGTGCCCTGTTGTGGAGTGGCATCCAAGGGCGCTGTTGGAGGAATGGACGCATTATCAATCCACTGCACAATGTCTGGAGAGGGTCTGACAGTGCGCCGAAACTCCGACCCCATAAAGAACCCAAAATTCAAGCTGCCGAGGCGAATATGATCGCCATCTTGAAGCGACTGACTGGCGCGAATGCGGACGCCATTCACATAGGATCCATTGGTACTGTTGAGGTCATACAGCATAAAGCCATAGCCCGTCTGGTAGCGAATAGCAGCATGACAGCGCGATAGTCTGCGATCGCGAACAGCAAGAGACGCCTGCTGGGGATCGCGGCCAATCGTCCAAATTTGGGAAGCCTGACTCGGCTGTACAAAAATTTGCGATCGCCCTTCCGTCAAGTTACTCAGCAAGAGGGCTTGCTTATCGGTCACAAGCCCCAAGATGTATCCAAAATTCCCCATCCGAACCGGAAGCTGGCCATCCATCATCGCGAGACTCAAAATCTCATCCAGGAGAGCGGGGTTTTGATCATAGAGCCGCTTGAAAGTTTGAAACAATTTCAAGCTATGCTCAACATCTTCGTGGGAGCACTCTGGGTGAGACAGGGCATACTCACTCAGTTCTTTGGGATCAAACATTGCCCTTACCTTCACCTTGCATGGGAAACACGACGATAGACCTTGACGGAGTCAACACAGGCAGCCACTTGAATCTGCGCGTTCCGTTAATACCAAATGGGTACAACACAGAGCCCGCAAAGTCTTTAGCCTCAACGCCGCGTCTGTGCCACCCTAGCCCGCAAGCGACTCCACTCAAAACACCAATGAGGTTTTCCCCTATCCACTGCACACAGCTATCGAAAGGATCTGAATCTATCAGGAAGGAGACCGTGCTTACAGTTTACCCATTCCCATAGAGGAGGCTACAAAAAGCTCAAAAGTGCTCGATTTACCGTTTGAGGTACCTCTTGCTGAACCCAGTGCCCACACTGAGGAATTTGTTTAATGTCTAACGGGGCTGCCACGTAGCGTTCCAGGCTATCGCTAAATGTTCGATGCAGTAAACTATCGTCTTCTCCCCACAGAACGAGCGTGGGCACTTGGATGGGCGGCAGAGGCGTCAGTAAGTTCCCAAGCCAAGCCTGGGGGGCAAGAATCTGGCGATATTGCTTGAGCGCCGCCGACAACACTCCCGGCTTACGCAGTGCGGCTTCGTAGAGCAGGCGATCCTGCGCAGAAAAGGCGTTTTTGCGGATAGCTTCTGACTGAAACAGGGTGGTAACAAGCCTTGGGAGTACGGGTTGCAACATCCATTCAGGCAAGGTAGGAAGTTGTGAAACCCAGATCGGCCAACTGCGGCGCATCACCTCCAAGTTGCTCAAGAGGGACTGGTGCCACTGTTGGGGATGGACACCACTGAGGACGACTAAGCGCTTGAGCATCTCGGGGCAACGTTGGGCCAAATGCCAGGCCAAGGTGCCTCCCCATCCATGCCCTACGATGTGAGCTGCACGGTACCCTAACCCATGAATTAAGCCCACGACATCTTGGCTAAGGGTTTCAAGATCATGGCCAGTGAGGGGTTTATCAGAATCGTTGTAGCCGCGTAGGTCGGGCACGACGACTTTGAAGTGTTTGGCAAGAGCGGGCAGTTGGTGCCGCCAAGAGTACCAAAATTCAAAGAAACCGTGGAGTAGGATAACGAGCTCGCCTTCCCCTTGGGTAACGTAATGCAGATTAACGTGGTTGACCTGAATGAAACGATGCTGCCACACTGCGGTGGCTGACGATGAATTTTGCACTGCGGTGTTCAAGGATGGAAGGGAAATGCAAGCAGGGAACTTGCACAACGGGGCAGTAACCGACACAAATACACGCCCCTAAACCTGTCGGAGCAGCATTGCACAATACCTGCACCCCGTGCGATCGCATCCTTTTGCTGCTTGGTAGGGCTGTGTGAAATGAGTACCCTAGAGCATCAAGCTGCGGTCGCCTGATATGAAGTGTAGCCTGGAATACGTAGAAAGAGCTGCCGTAATTCTGACGACATCATGCCCCATGAAGAGAATGGGCAGAGTCACTCATCAGCTCATGACGCACTCGCTCACAGCGTCTACGCGGAGCCTGCCGCATCCCAAAGGGCTTATCCCAAAGGCCGACAGAGGACCTGTTGACCGGCCTGGGCAAAGAGATGAAACCCTAGACGCCTAAGCTGTTTGGACAATTTCTGAAGCGTAGCCTGACGGCTTCACTTGATTTTTGACGAGGTTAGCCAGTTCCTGGAGTTGGCTGATGGCTTCAGCGCCTTCCAGCTTCATAAGCTCACGGTCGTCTCGCATCTCAGTCCAGGTGATGCCATAGTCTGACACCAAAAAGCGGATCAAATGGTTGTCACCCAGGCTCACCATGAAGGAGGCGCTGTTCATTTGACCACCGCAGGTATAGCACGAGGCTAGGTATCCGCGATTTTCCAAAACAGTGGCTAGGGCTTGGAGGTTCATGACCAAGTCCTGCACGAATTTTCGATGTTGTTCTGCCAGTCTCACGAACATGGCCATTCTCCTAACTACCAGGTCTCATTCTATTCGTCTTTTTTCACATTGTCTTAAGAATTGCGATCGTGACCCATAGGAAAAATTAAACAATCGGGTCGAAATCTGTGATCGGACTTCGGCGGTCGTTGCTCTGCGGAGGGGATTGAATCAAGCTGTGGGAAAAGCGTTGATGCTGCAAAACGCCACAACTCTAACGCTGAGCGATCGCGACCTCTGTATCGGGAGCAACATTCAAACAAATCCTTGCAAGAACTGTGCTGCTTCTGAGAAATGAGGTTCTCCTCTTGTAGCGCAGTGCATCAAGGGGGGTCGAGTCGGCAGATGAGACGTTACAAAACGCTGATTGTGTTTACTGAACGACATCCCACCAGCCTAGCCCAGGGCCAATAAAGCGAACCGTCAACCACGCAGCAATCATCAGGCCAATACCGATCCATGCTCCTCGGGTTGTCCATTGGACAAACTGTTCCGATTGCTGTTTGGTGATAGGAATACCGGGCAAAATCTTCTCTGATTTGCCGTACTCTGATTTGCCGTAGTTGTCACCCAGTTTTGCCTGACGGCGCTTGGATTCTCCCATAGAGATTGACCTGTGCTGGCGTGGAGTCTGATGTGGCTTAATTGGCCGCAGCCCATGATCAATCCGCTTCAGCGATTAGGGTTGCAAAGCCCACCATCCCCATCATATCGCGGCCTAGTAGTGTTCTTGCGGAAAGGTGAGGGATGGGTTGGAGTTGTCTAGCCACGCTGCATCTAGGCGGCGGAGTCGAGCTGAGGGATTGAGAGCATCGAGGAACTGTCGGCCATAGCTCCGGTGGTTGACACGGGTATCGAGAATGGCGACGGTGCCCTGTTGGTCACGAATAGGGGCGATCGCGCGCTGCAATTCGTTGAGCGCAGCGGGTAAGAGGTAAAGGCGAAACCAGTCTTGCCGCCGTCGTTTGTGGTAGCTAACATGCCCGGCCACTAGCGGATCTTCTAGGGATGGGATAGGCAGAGTCGGAATGATGAGCAGCGGAGGTGTGGGTAGATGGGCCTGATGGGCGCGCCAATAGTCCCACCCACAAATGAGAATGCCGCGATCGCGAACGGCAGCTTCTACTTGAACCCGGGAGCCAAACTGGGATGCCAGCACCGCACCTACCTGAGCCTTGAGGGGGACATCGCCGACAACAATGACCGTCAGGCCGCTTTGTGCGATGGGTTGCACGAGCAATCGCGCGAGTTCTTGGAGCAGGGCGGGCTGAAACTCAGCGGTGTTCGGCAACGGCAACGCATCCGGGACGTAGAGGTTGATGCCTTCGGTTTGGCGATCGGGCTCAAATTTGACACACGTCATGTCGCTCAGGCCAAGGCGCTGGCGGTAGGCGATCGCGTCTGATTCCGTATCGAGAGAGCCTCCAATTACCACTAAGGGTTGCTGATCCCAGATTTGGGAAGCAGTTGCCCCGACGTGAATGGGCGCGCGATGCAGGGCCCACTGTCCTTGGCTGCGATTGAGGGTTACCCAAACCTGCTGTTCGCTTGCAGTGGGCGGATGCCACAGCGATCGCCAAGCCAGTGGCATGGCACAGGCGGTGGGATCATCCTCTGTCAAGGCTGCGATTAACTGGCTAAGGGGGGCCTGTTCATCGGGATCGAGCAGATGGCACTGGTAGGGATTGGCCGGATGCTGAAAGATGGCATGGGTGAGCTTGACTCGCATATCGCGAATCAGGGCTTGATGGGCAGGATAGGCTTGCATCAAGGCATCCCAATCGGCGGCGGTGAGGGTGGCCGTAAGGGTGCTACGGATCTGCGCTTCGAGATCGTCAGCACCGTCAAGAATGACTGGAATATTGCGAGGGAAGCGATCTTGCGTGGTGAGGCGATCGCGCAACCAAGCCTCGGGAGTAGTCAGCAAAATGCCCCGAAACTGGGGATCAGGCCAGCGATCGCCCTGTAAAATCGGCTTCGTGCTGGGCAACCACCGCTGTAACGAAGGGATATCAACCCGCTGCACCCGCTGCAAGATCGCCGTTGGCAAGACCACAATCACCGGGTCGGGCCACAACAGCAGCGAAATCAAATAACTCAGCCGATATTGACCGCGAAAGGCGGCCCCACTGCCCACCTGCATGAGGGAACTGCGCCCCAGCCGCAAAGCCCGCGCCACTAACCGAGCCATCGTGAGGTGATGGGGCCACGACGCAGCGCCCTGCTGACGCAGGAATGCGCGTAGCTGCTCATGAACCCTAGCCTCAAGCACAGTGTCACTCCATTGGGCACGATGCCCTACATTGTGACACAGGTCGATAGACGGCTCTGTGAGGGTTGAACGAAGTATGACGCGAGGGGTGCGATCGCCCCACCGCGTCCGCCAGAGCCCCTACCCCTGCCCTATCCCATCGTAGGCGGCGCATTCCCCAATGACGGTGACGCCGCACAGCCCTTATGCGTCTTGAGGATCGCGAATAAACGCCAGACATTCCGCCAATTTGGGCGGGGGATCGTGGCGGGGCTGTACCGGAAAAATGCCCTCCGCCGGGGGAATGTTCCGAATGCCAAACCGGGGATTGTGATATAGCTCTAAACCTTGGCCAGTAGTGTTGATGAGTTTGACCTGAACAGGTGCGGCAAAGAAGGCTTGGGTATCAAATTGCACGCGCAGCGCCTTAAGCAAGGCATCGTCTGAGAGCGTCAGGCTTTCCTCTAGCAGAGTCAGCGTCTCACGGTGGTGAGAATGCAAATGATTCGAGTCAGAATTATGACTGAGGAGATCGGTCAAAATTCCCCGCACGGCTTTGCCATCCTTGAAGGGCCAAGTTGCGAGGTAGGCGATCGCCATCAAGGCGGTCTCTGTTTGGCTAATAAACGTCAGGGTTGTGCGGCGGTGGGTAATTTCTACGTTGGGGGGGCGCACAAACCAAGATAGAGCTTCCGCGATCGCTGCATAGGCATCGGCTAAGGCCGCATTGGCCCCTGGCGTCAACGCCACATCTGCCACCACCTGCACCTGGGGCGGTCGATGGTTGAAAAACGCCTCAATCTCTGCCGCCGCGCTGAAAATTCGGGATTGGGAACCATCCCCACTGGGACTGAGATCAACCCAATCACAACTGGTTTCCGCCGTGCGCACGTCGTAGCAAATCGCGCCATGGAGCAACGCCCCCGTCAGATTTGCGCCAGAAATATCCGTCCCAACACAGTGGACTTGCTGGAGTTGCGCTTGGTTAAGATCCGCATGAACCAGGGTCGCATTATCGAGCGTGGCCCCGGTTAGGCGAGCCTGCTGCAAATTTGCGCCGCTGAGCTTCGCATCCGTGAGGTCGGCTTCCTGGAGGTTGGCCTTGCTCAGATCAGCCCAGCGTAGGTTTGCGCCGCGTAGATTAGCCCCACTCAAATCAGCTCCAGTGAGATTGGCATGGCGCAGTTCTGCCCGTTGCAATACTGCCCCACGCAGGGTGGCCGCTTCGAGATTGGCTGCATACAGTTGTGCCCCATCTAGGTTTGCGCCTAGCAGGCTGCTATTGCGCAAATCACACTGGCTGAGGTTTGCCCCTTTGAGCCGTGTCCACCGCAACCGGGCTTCACGGAGGTCAGCCTCCTGAAGGTTGGCTTTGGTGAGATTAGCGTTACTCAAATCTGCCCGCAGCAGTTCAGCGCGAATGAGAGATGCGTCGGAAAGATTGGCCCCGACCAAAATCGCACGAATCAGGTTTGCGACGTTGAGTTGGGCATGCTGAAACTGGGCTTGGCTCAGGTTTGCACCGCTCAGGCGGCTGACATTCAATGTAGCGTGTTGCAATTGGCTGCGACTGAGATTAGCAGTGCTGAGATTGACGATGCTCAAACTGGCGCGCCGCAGGATGATGTTCGGAATTTGTGCCCCGGCCAACGTACATTCATTTAACACTAGATCGGAAAAGTCGCGTTTGCCTTGGGCGTATTGCTCCAAGATGGCTTCGGGGGTCGGAGAGGGAGACGCACTAGTCATGAAACCTAGGTGGGATGCACGTGGGATCAATCGGGGTATTCACAGATGGGGCGTTGGTGCAACGATCTCCGAAACACTGCTCACCCCATGCTTAAACTGCCCGATTCATAAAATGTCGTAACTGACGTTGCCTGGGCGTCTGCATCGTATCCTTAAATATCGCAGCTCGGGCATCCAAACCCATTGATCAATGTGTTGAACGCGGTAGTACAACGCTTTTCCTCATTAATTTTTAAACGAGATATTTTATGAAGATTGGTATTGTCGGGTTGGGCTTGATTGGCGGATCGTTGGGGCTCGACTTTCGACGATTGGGGCATCAGGTTTTTGGGGTAGCCCGTCGGTTAGAAACCTGTACCCAGGCGATCGCGGCGGGGGCAGTTGACCAAGCCACCACTACTCTGGCAAGCCTAAATACAGTCGAGGTGGTCATGGTTTGTACCCCGATCGCGATGATTGAACCCACCGTGAAGGAAATCGCTCCACACTTAGCCGCAGACGCAGTGATCACCGATGTGGGGTCGGTGAAGGGGGCGATCGCGGCGGCGGCGAGTCAGCATTGGCCGAGGTTTGTGGGGGGCCACCCGATGGCCGGCAAGACTGAGGTGGGGCTTGCCGCTGCGGAAGCACATTTGTTCCGCGATCGCGCCTATGTCATCACGCCTTTGCCCCAAACCCCTGCGGATGCGGTGGAAACGGTGCAGACCCTAGCAACTGACCTTGGCGCACGGGTGTTTACCTGCGATCCCACCGTTCACGATCGCGCCGTAGCGTGGATTTCTCACCTACCGGTGATGGTCAGCAGCAGCCTCATTCAAGCCTGTCTGCACGAACCAGATGAGCAAGTTCGTTATCTCGCGCAACAGTTCGCGAGCTCTGGCTTTCGCGATACGAGCCGAGTGGGGGGCGGCAACCCCGAGCTGGGGATGATGATGGCCCGCTATAACCAGGCCGAGGTGCTGCGATCGCTACAAACCTATCGCGAAGAACTGGATCACCTCATCCATCAGTTACAAGAAAAAGATTGGGCTGCGATCGAACACACCCTCGCCGAAAACCAAGCCGCGCGGCCTAGCTTTCTCTAACCTGATGTTCTGGGCAGGAAGGCCCCCTTATACGAGGACTTCCTTCGTCGTCATCACCGGTTCTTGATACAGCATGACGGTAAAGGTCACAGTAGACCCCAGCCCTTCGCCGAGACTGATAAACTGCACAACTCCGCCCATCGCTTCAACCAAGCGTTGGGAAATCGCCAGCCCCAGCCCCGTGCCGCCATATTGCCGGGTGCGCTCGCCATCCACCTGGCTAAAGGTTTGAAAGAGGCGATCCTGCTTTTCCAGAGAAACGCCGATCCCCGTATCGATGACGCTGACTTTGACAACCCCCGGCCAGTCTTGATCCTGAAAGCGGGTCTTCTGAGATTTGATTTCTGCGCGAATCGTCACACTCCCCTCATGGGTGAACTTAATGGCATTGCCCGTCAGGTTGAGGATGACTTGCAACAGTCGCTGGTAGTTGCCATTGACAATGATGTCGTCTCGCGTCGGCGGCAGTTCCATAAAGAATTCCAGGCCCTTTTGCTCTGCCTGAGGGCGGGTGAAATTTTCCACATCCTGAAACAACTCATGGAGCTTGACCGGCCCCATGTCGATTTGCATTTTGCCCGCTTCAATTTTGGCGATGTCGAGCACATCATTGATTAGGTTCAGCAGATGAATGGCAGATTTGTGCGCCTCATGCAAAAACTCTTGCTGCTCCTCAGGATCGTCGGCCATGCCATCCAGGATGAGCTTGAGGAACCCGATCATGCCATTGAGAGGGGTGCGCAACTCGTGGGAGGTATTGGCCAGGAATTCGCTCTTGAGGCGGGAGGCTTCTTCGGCCTGCTGGCGAGCTTCTTCGAGTTCTTGGTGTTTGTCGCGCAGACGCTGGTTGGCGGCCTGTAACTCGTTTGCCAGGGCTTGCCCTTCGTTGAAAAGGGTGGCGTGGGCGATCGCGGTTCCAACCTGATCAGCCAGTTCCCGCACGAGATCCAGGTCTAGATCATCCCACGGCGCATCCGTGGGCGACTGCATGATAATCATGCCGTTGGGGGTGTCTTTGTAGCGCGTTGCCACTGCAAGCATTGCAATGCGATCGCTAGCTTGGTCTCCAGGTGCACACAATGTCACCACGGCTTGGGGTAAGGCCAGGGCTTCCCGAAGGCAGCCGTGTTCTGTGAGGACAAATTCATGCCCGAGTAGACTTTCACAATCCGGGGGGCAATATTCCGCCACGACCTGAATGGTGGTGTCCCCTGGCGTATATGGACAGATGAGGCCGCGATCGCTCACAAACAGACTGCCCAAGCCATCCACAGTTTGCTGCCAGATAGTATCGAGGTTGAGGGTACGGCGAATGTTCCAGGTGATTTGCGTGAGCTGACGGCTGCGCACCTGAGCAGGTTGTCTACCCCGCTGCCCAAGGCAATCCGTCACGTCATCTACCCAAAATGTCCCGAAAAACCCCGCTCCTAATGGGCTGACAGTGGGCTGTATCTGCAACCGCCCCCGCAGCCGACATGGTGCGATCTCAAGTTCACATCGGGATACTTCTGTAGGGGTACTGTAGTGGGTTTCCTGAAGTGCCGCGATCGCCGCCCGAGCTGGATGCTCCTCAGGAATCAACCCAGCGAAAGCCTGCCCCACCCACTCATTGAGGCTGAGGCCATAGTGCGAGGCCCCCGGCCAGCCCAAACTCAAGATCTGACCGTCGGCATCCAGCTGAAACAGCACTGGGGATTGACTCAGCGGAGAAGCGCTGGATCTTTCGGTTGTGCTGAGGTCTTGTCTGAGCATAGGAAGCAACGGCGATCGCGAAGACAATGGCAAAGAAGCAGAGGAAGTCATTACTAAACCTGCTGTGGCGCAATGTATGGAAAGTGCCCAGAAATAGTCAACCCCCTCAACGCCCAGGCCCATTTTGTGGCACGGATGTTGCCCGACTTGGCATTTTCCGAAGTTCAGGATTGAGCCAGATTAGGCCAGGCGCTTCTCGCCCCACGACAGTGCTTTTATCCTAATCCGAAGGATCTAAGTCAAGCCCAGAATACCCCGCTCATTTTCAGAATCACGGTTTCTAGCGATTTACCCCAAAGTTTAGCGGCGGTTGAGCCATCCAAGGAGTCGGCCTCTGGACACCCGGTTGGCGCAGTCGTTCGATAAAACGGTATCGCATTCCACCCTTGACTTTATGCCCGCAGCGAAGCAGTTCTATCTCCTTATCCTCCCAAGAACTTCCAGCGTGGGTACGCCAACTCCCAGATCACCGAGCAGCCTGTGAGGATACGGTTCAGCATCGGTGAACCGCTCGCATGGCAGGGTCTTAGCGCCAGAAATCGAACGCTTGAAATTCGACTCAGCCGATCTCTCCCCAGGCAAACTGCAATTGCCAAGACTTCGGATTAAAACCCATTAAAATTAGGTAACAGACTTTATTACGGGTTTTGCTTGCGCTATGACCGATGTCCCTGTTTCCAGGATTCGCAACTTTTGCATCATTGCTCACATTGACCACGGTAAATCTACCCTGGCCGATCGCTTGTTGCAAAAGACGGGCACCGTCAGCGATCGCGAAATGAAAGATCAGTTCCTAGACACCATGGATCTGGAACGGGAACGGGGCATCACCATCAAGCTGCAAGCCGCCCGCATGAACTACACCGCCCAAGACGGGAAAGGCTACGTCCTCAACCTCATTGACACACCGGGGCACGTTGACTTTGCCTACGAAGTATCGCGATCGCTGGCCGCATGCGAAGGGGCGTTGCTGGTTGTTGATGCCTCCCAAGGCGTTGAGGCGCAGACCCTTGCCAACGTCTATCTCGCCCTAGAGCATGACCTAGAGGTCATTCCTGTGCTCAACAAAATCGACCTGCCCGGTGCTGATCCCGATCGCATTAAACAAGAAATCGAAGACATCATCGGCCTCGATTGCAGTGGTGCAATCCTTGCCTCCGCGAAAGAAGGCAAAGGCATCGACGAAATTCTCGAATCGATCGTTTACCTCGTGCCACCGCCTCAAGATACGGTCGAAGAGCCCCTCCGCGCCCTCATCTTCGATAGCTATTACGATCCCTATCGGGGGGTGATTGTCTATTTCCGCGTGATGGATGGCACCTTGAAGAAGGGCGATCGCGTCCGCCTCATGGCCTCCAAAAAGGAATACGACATCGATGAACTGGGCGTGCTATCGCCGACCCAGGTACAGGTTGATGAACTCCATGCGGGCGAAGTCGGCTACTTTGCTGCCGCCATCAAAGCCGTTGAAGACGCCCGAGTTGGAGACACCATTACCCTGGTCAAACAGGCCGCAACACAACCGCTCCCTGGCTACGTCGAAGCCAAGCCCATGGTATTTTGCGGCCTCTTTCCAACCGATTCTGACCAGTTTGAGGATCTGCGCGAAGCCCTGGAAAAGCTTCGGCTCAGCGATGCAGCCCTCCAGTACGAGCCAGAAACCTCCAGCGCAATGGGCTTTGGCTTCCGGTGTGGGTTCCTCGGCCTCCTGCATATGGAAATTGTGCAAGAGCGGCTAGAGCGCGAATACAACCTCGATTTGATCACCACAGCTCCGTCGGTAATCTACAGAGTGACGCTGCTCGATGGCTCAACCGTCGATATCGACAACCCCAGCACCCTGCCCGACCCCCAAGAGCGGATAAAGATTGAAGAGCCCTACGTGCGGGTCGAGATGATTACGCCCGAGGAGTTCGTCGGTGCGCTGATGGAACTGTGTCAGAGCCGCCGAGGCGACTTCAAGGACATGAAGTACCTGGCTCAGGGGCGTACGTCTCTGGTGTACGAACTGCCGCTGGCGGAAGTCGTGACTGACTTTTTTGATCAGCTCAAATCGCGATCGCGGGGCTATGCCAGCATGGAATATCACCTCATCGGCTATCGCGAAAACCCCCTGGTGCGTCTAGATATCTTGATTAACGGCGATCCCGCCGATCCCCTTGCGACCATCGTCCATCGCGACAAGGCATACTATGTCGGCAAGGCACTGGTCGAAAAGTTGAAAGAACTGATACCCCGCCACCAGTTCAAAATTCCCCTCCAGGCGGCGATCGGGTCTCGCATCGTCGCCAGCGAAAGCATTCCCGCCCTACGCAAGGATGTGCTCTCTAAGTGCTACGGCGGCGACATTTCCCGCAAAAAAAAGCTGTTGCAAAAGCAGGCGAAGGGGAAGAAGCGCTTGAAGGCGATCGGGACGGTGGATGTGCCTCAGGAAGCGTTTATGGCCGTTTTGAAGCTGACATGACGTACTGGCTACCAGGTGGTTGGGGATACCTTCGTCCAGCCGCCTGTAGGTATTGTGGATCTCGTTCATTAGGTTTTTGTCTAGCGAACTAAATTTTCTACGGCCAGATTGAGCGCGATCGCGCCGTCACGCTCCCACCACAACTCACCCACGACACAACAGTCCTTTCTCCGAGACTGCCCAGAGTGCCCAAACGCCTCGCCGCTTGATACGCAACCGCATAAATTGGGTATTCCTTTAGGTAAGGTTGAAGTTTTAGTGAACTGTGCTGTCGCTGCCTGAAGCGGCTCAAGCTCGGTTGGTAGAGTCAACCCAAGCCAAAGCACATCGCGGTGACCGCGAACACCCGGTGATGTTTTGTCCTGACAATCCCCCCATTCCAGTGGAGGATTTGGCTAGGAAAACGTCATTCATGGTGAAAACCGCTGTCCTGAACTGAGGTTATCCCCAAATTCCCCTGAAATTGGCCTGTTGCGCAGCGCGATCGCCCACCCTAAGCCTCCAAAGTGAAGGTTTCTTGCGGACTTGGGAACCCTCAATTTAATGCCCTTTAATGCCCTTTAGATTGTCAGCCGTATGCGAATTCTAGTCACTGGCGGTGCCGGTTTTATTGGCTCACACCTCATCGACCGTTTGATGGAAAGCGGTCATGACGTGCTTTGTCTCGATAACTTCTTCACGGGTCACAAGCGCAATATTCAACACTGGTTTGGCAACCCTAACTTCGAGTTGATTCGCCATGACATTACCGAACCCATTCGCCTAGAAGTTGACCAGATCTACCACCTCGCCTGTCCGGCTTCCCCCGTTCACTATCAATACAACCCCGTAAAAACCATCAAAACCAACGTGATGGGTACGCTCCATATGTTGGGCTTGGCAAAACGGGTTAAAGCACGCTTTCTGCTAGCGTCTACCTCCGAAGTCTATGGCGATCCCGAAGTACATCCCCAGTCCGAAGATTATCGAGGCAACGTGAACCCCATCGGGATTCGCAGTTGCTACGACGAAGGCAAACGGGTGGCAGAAACTCTCGCCTTTGACTATCACCGGCAAAACGGCGTCGATATTCGCGTGGCACGCATCTTTAACACCTACGGCCCTCGCATGTTAGAAAACGATGGCCGAGTCGTGAGTAACTTTGTGGTGCAAGCCCTCAAGGGAACCCCGCTCACAGTCTATGGGGATGGCTCACAGACTCGAAGTTTTTGTTACGTGTCAGACCTTGTGGAGGGATTGATTCGCCTCATGAATGGGGATACAGTTGGCCCCATTAACCTAGGCAATCCTGACGAGTACACCATTCTCCAGCTAGCGCAAACCGTTCAATCCATGGTGAACCCAGATACCGAGGTTCAGTTTGAGCCCCTGCCCCAGGATGATCCCAAACGCCGCAAGCCCAACATCACCCGAGCCCAAACCGCTTTGGGTTGGGAGCCGACTGTGCCCCTAGAACTCGGTTTGCAAAAAACCATTGAGGACTTCCGGGCACGAGTCGAAGGCAGCGTGCCTGAGTTGGCAAAGGCCTAGGTGAACCGTCTCTCTCTGGGGAACGGAGGCGGGAGTTGCGGCAGCCCCTTCCCCTTGCGGTCTTCCAGTTGGGCATCGTGCCGCCCGGTGCCCCTGGGAATTCTAAGCCCTGTCTAGGAAGAATCCTGAGATAGGGGCTTGCTTTGATTAGCTCACCTTAGTGCGATGAGGACTTAAACCCTATGCGTGTTTGTGTGATTGGAACGGGATACGTTGGCTTGGTGACGGGGGTCTGCCTCTCCCATGCAGGCCACGATGTCATCTGTGTTGATAACAATGCAGAGAAAGTCAAGCTGATGACAGCGGGTCAGTCTCCGATTTACGAGCCAGGCCTTTCTGAACTGATGAAATCGTCGATGGAAGCAGGCCGACTCAATTTCACCACCGATCTCGCAATGGGGGTGGGTCACGGTGAGATTTTGTTCATTGCAGTGGGCACGCCGCCACTGCCCACTGGGGAAAGTGATACGCGCTATGTCGAGGCGGTAGCTCGGGGAATTGGGGCCCACCTCAACGGGGGCTATAAGGTCATTGTGAATAAATCAACGGTGCCCATTGGGTCTGGGGATTGGGTTCGCATGATTGTGATGGATGGCATTGCCGAGCGTAAGAAATCTTTGGTGGGGGCGGGCGGCCCTCCCGTTGAGTCTGACGAGATTGAAGCGCAGTTTGATGTGGTGAGCAACCCTGAGTTTTTGCGCGAGGGGTCTGCAGTGTATGACACCTTTAATCCCGATCGCATTGTATTGGGCAGCAATAGCCCCAAGGCGATCGCGATGATGGAAGAACTCTACGCGCCCATTGTGCAGCGGAAGTTTGCTGAAGATGCCAGCTTGCCTGAGGTGCCTGTTTTGGTGACTGACCTCAGCTCTGCGGAAATGGTGAAATATGCCTCGAACGCATTTTTGGCGACCAAGATTAGCTTTATCAACGAAGTCGCGAATATTTGCGATCGCGTCGGGGCAGATGTGACCCAAGTTGCCCAGGGTATCGGCCTTGATTCCCGCATTGGGAAAAAGTTTCTGCAAGCTGGCATTGGTTGGGGCGGATCTTGTTTCCCGAAAGATGTGCTGGCGTTGATTCACACCGCAGACGACTATGGCTACGAAGCCGAGTTGCTGAAGGCAACCGTGAGTGTCAACCAGCGACAGCGCCTGATTGCCCTTGAAAAGCTCCAGCAAGAACTGAAGATTTTGAAAGGGAAAACCATTGGTCTGCTGGGGTTGACCTTTAAGCCGGATACGGATGACATGCGCGACGCACCAGCGCTGACGCTTATTGAGCAGCTCAACCGCTTGGGGGCAAAGGTGAAAGCCTATGATCCCATCGTTTCCCAAAGTGGTTTGCGGGATGGGTTGACTGGCGTCATTGTTGAAACAGATCCCGAGCTTCTGGCAGACGGGTGTGATGCGCTGGTGCTGGTGACGGATTGGAAACAGTTCAAGTCTCTGGACTACGCCAAGATGGCGAAAACCATGCATACGCCTGTTTTGATTGACGGGCGCAACTTCTTGGATGAGGCGGAAATGGAGGCACTGGGCTTCCGGTACTTAGGGATTGGCCGCTAGGGATTGCGGTGCTGGCAATTGACCACGGTTGGAAATCTCTGTTGAGGTTTGTGGGCAGTGGGCGATCGCCATATCTCTAGGAAAACAACAAGAATGGCGACAGTGTGCGTTGATGAACGTGACCGTCGCCATTGTTGTTTTAGCTGTGTCAAGGACGGAGACGATCGCGCCGAGCCTGAATAAATTGACGATAGTGTCGGCGATAGCGGAGTTCCAGTTGGCTACCAGCGGCCTGCAAAAAAGCACGCTGCCGTCGATAGAGTCCTTGAAAGAGATTGGCAAAGAAAACGGTTGCGATCGCCAGCACAAGCCCGGCTGCTGTTGAAATCAGGGCCTCTCCAATGCCTGCGGTGACGCCTACCGCGCGATCGCCCAGCGCATCCCCCAGTTGCAGAGAAGATAGCGCCCGAATCAAGCCCAAAATCGTGCCGAGTAAGCCCAACAGGGGCGCAATGCCCACCACCGTATCAAACACCGTCGAAAACCGCTTGAGACCCGGCAGTTCCGACTGGGCAGCGCTTTCGAGGGCAAGGCGAAATTCATCCGGCGTCGCCTCCGGTAAGGTGAGGGCAGCAAGGAAGATCCGCGCGACGGGTAGATCGGCCTCGGTTTGAAGCTTGGCGAGGGCCGCTTGAGGATTTTGCTCATAGCAGTCTAGGGCCGCTTTGACGATCACCGTTTGACGACGCAACACCCGGCCCCAAAACCACAATCGTTCAAAAATCAACGTCGTGGTAATTAGGGACAGCACTAACAATGGCACCATCACAATGCCCCCTGCCCCAAGACCTGTCATGGTGACTGCTCCCCGCGATTGCAACTACGCCGTTCATCATAGGAGCAGTTGTGACCAACGCAACGATTTTGCCTGCTGCCCAAGCAAGCCCTCGTCATCCTTGCTAAACCATATTCGGGAAGTGATCAATTTGAGCATAGCCGCTAAAGATCAACCGCTCGCCCTGGGTTTCAAGACGATTAAGGCGCAGCGTAATGCCGTCGAGATTAAAACGATCTAGATCCACCATGCCATTCAATACTTCGACCAGTGCCTCGCTTAACAACCCCGAAAGGGTCTGCACATCTTCGGGCACATCAGATAAGTCAACGCGATGATCGGCAAAGCATAGCCGCCGCCGCTTTTGGATTTCGAGCTTGGCAATGAGCCGTAGGGGCACGTTGGCGCGGTTGGGAAGGTCGGTCGTTGCCGCAATCTTGACCTGCCCCTCAGGCTCTAGGGTAATGTTCACATCCCGAAAAGAGACGGGCTCCCCCCCAGACAGTTGGGTGAGTTCAGGATTCATCAGATTTTGTAGGCGAGGCTTGACCAAGTCAGCCTCAAAAGCCTGATTAATTGCATCTTGAGTGAGTACGACATGGGCGATCGCTTGGGTGGGTTGCTTCAGACGAATCTTACCGCCCAACACTGCGCCCAAATCAAGGGCTACGGTATCGGTTTCAAAGGACATTTCAGCGGTGTGGAACTGACGCCGAATCACCAAATCGCGCCCATACATCTTGAAACTGTCGATGCTGCCCTGCAAGAACTTGCTAGGTGGCGAGCAGCGGATTGCAATATCCAACCCGCCGCACTGGGTAAAGAGATGGCGAATGGACTGGGTCGCAACCGCATTCAACATGCGCTCGCCCATCTCTCCCTGTTTTGAGCCAGAAAAGCCAGATAGGCCACTCAACATACGTGCACTCTAGGTTTGAGCCTCTCTAGTTGTAACAAAATGTGAAGGGTCACGACAAAGCATCTTTGCCGTGAAATGGCTTAACGCCTTATGAGCCAAGTCTTTGAAGGAGTGGGCAAGAAATCGGCTTGGGCCAAGCATTGAGTTAAATCAATGGCCGACTCTAGTAGGCACACGTGACCGCTGTTGGGCAGGATGTAGGTTGTGCACTGGGGCAAGTGAATTCTCAACCATTCCGCTTCTTGCAAGGATGGTAAGAGGCGATCGCGGGCACTGGCGATTGCGAGGGTGGGCATCGTCAGCGTACGATGCTCGGCTGGGGTGAGGGCAAACTGGTGCAACATCGACAACCGCCAAGTTACACAGGCTTTGGGGATATGCCGCACGGTTTCAATAAAGTGCTGTTGTTGCTGGGGAAGCATGCGATCAAAGGCGGCTAATAGAGAACAGGCAACGGGACTGGCACTGCGAAAGAGCCAATCAGGCACCTTTGGCGCAATCTGGGTAACCCAGCGGAGGAGAGGCTGCGATCGCATCGCCGAAGCAGAGTTGATCACCACTAATCGAGTCATTTTGCGGGGGGCCAGGCTTGCCATTTTGAGGGCTAGACAGGCCCCAAAGGATTCCCCACACAGATATACCTGCTGGTGCGGGTATTCCGCCTCCACGGCGGCTAGGGTTGCCCTGGCCAGAGTTTCCCAATCTTGGCGATTCTCGGTAGGAATGTGGACGCAGCGCACATCAAAGTGCTGAGCCAGTCGCGCCACCTGCGTACAAAAAAGCTTGCCCGTGCCATCTAGGCCAGGCACAAGAACAAGGGGTCTGAGGTGCGGCTGGGGTGGGGTCGGCGCAAATAATCTAGGCTCTGGTACATCCAGTTGCATACCAGACCCCTACCGAGACGGAGCGGCCAGCAGATGCTGTACCCGCCGCTGACACTGTTGGGTCAAGTCGTGGGCGATCGCGCTACCCTGTCGCCCCCGATAAGCCGCCCGCTCCGACGCTGATACCCAAATGGGTTCACCGATGCGCACTTCCACACGTCGATACACCAACAGCGGATGGCCACCCGTTTGCTGGAATAACGGTTCGTGGGGATCAAACCAGCTCAGCAGCCGCAGGGGAATCAGCGACTCAAAGCCTTCATCCGCAGAGGCAAGGGCAACCGGGAGAATCGCGAGGCGATCAACCGGAGCCCGCAGCGCGAGATGGGCGACCCCTCGTTGAAACGGCGAAATCGCGGCAGGGGGGCGCAGTTTCACCATCGGCTCTGCCCCTTCAGGAAACAGCCCAATGATGTCGCGATCGCGCAGCCGCTGGAACGCATTGCGAAAAAACGATCGTTGCCGACTTCCGGGCGAATCTAAGGGAAAAGCCCCAAACTGGGTGACCAAATCGCGCAACCCCGGCACGTTTGCCATGTAGTGATGACAGACAAAGGCAATGGATCGGTTTAACCCAGTCATCAGCACCGGAGCATCGAGCACGCTGCGATGGTTACTCACAACCACAGTGGGCATGTTGTCGGGAATATGTTCGCGTCCGGTAACACGCAGGCGAGTGCCGACCACCTGCATCACTCCTCGGGAAAGCTGTAGCGGGCTGGGCGTGATGGGTAGAAACGGAAGGGGGGTGATCGCCACCATAACTTGCCTCAAGCACAGGACACCATTCTTTACACTTCTTTAAGATAAGGGATCTTGCTCAGGATGATCATGATTGGCCTAGGTTTGGCGCGCGGACAGGTACAGCAAGGAAGCTGATTTGAACCTACAGAACTCAATAGTCGGACTGATACAGGCTCAAGAAATTTGCTGGACGAAAAACTCTGCTTTGACAAAATCGGGCGCGCGTTTAAGCTGAAAGCCGACTTTTTCGCAAACGCGCTGCATCGCTCGGTTTTCATGCAAAATTTCGGCAGTGATGCGGGTCATGCCCTCTTGGCGAGCGATCGCCACCAGTTGTTCTAAGAGCTTTGTGCCAAGCCCTTGCTTTTGATAAGCGTCGTTGACCAGCATGGCAAACTCCGCTTCTTTGCGTCCGTGTAGTTTACTGAGTCGCCCCACCCCAAGAATGATGTGTTTGCCCGTTTTGGGATCCTTTTTGTCGGCCACGAGGGCCATCTCGCGATCGTAATCAATAAAACAAATGCGCGTGAGGCGTTCGTGGGCCACCCGATGGCTCAGCTTCATGAGGTGAAAATAGCGGAAGTAAACGCTTTCTTCCGAAAGCGTTTGATGAAAATCCACGAGCAGGGGCTCGTCCTCAGGCCGGATAGGGCGAAGCGTGACTGCGCTGCCGTCTCGCAACTGCCAGGGCAACACATACTGGGCTGGATAAGGCCGAATCGCTGGCTTGGGGATCTCCTCTAAATCGAGATGGGGAGGATGGAGAGCGATGCGGGCATCTAGGGCGAGCAACGGATGGCGGCTGCTTGCTTCTGACACCAGTAGGGGGTTGATGTCGATCTCCTGAATTTCCCGTTGTTCCATCACGAGCTGGCTAAAGCGGACAAGGAGGTGCTCCAGTTCACCAAGGGCAGCGGATTGGCGGCCTCGGACGCCTTGCAGTGCCTTGTAAATTTTGGTTTGTTCCATCAGACGGCGGGCCAGAGTGGTGTTGAGGGGGGGCAGGGCGATCGCGCTGTCTTGAAACACCTCAACCAGTTGCCCCCCGGTGCCAAAAACAATCACCGGGCCAAACTGGGGATCGATACTGCTGCCGACAATCAGCTCATAGCTGTGGTCGCGATCGATCATGGGCTGCACGGTCACACCTTGAAAATGCTCTGGCCCAGCTTTTTCGGCGATCGCGGCAGCAATTTCGGTATATGCCTGTTCTACCGCCTTAGCACTTTGTACGTTGAGCCGAACCCCTCCTACATCGGTCTTATGGGTAATGGTGTTAGACACCAGCTTCACCACCACGGGGTATCCGACAGCCCCAGCACAGGCAATCGCGGCCTCAGCCGACGCCGCAAAGCGCGACTCCACCGTCGGAATGCCATAGGCGGACAAAATTCGTTTCGACTCTAGCTCCGTTAACAGGGTGCGCCCTTCCGCGCGAGCAGTCTGAAGAATATCCGCCACTTGGATCCGTTCCGTGGTGCCCAGTTCTGACTCGGGCAGTAGCGAGGGCGTCTCATAAATGCCCTGCAAGTTGTAGTGGTACTTCCACATAAAGTTGAACAACACCGCCGCCGCGTCCGGGTAGCGATAGGTTGCAATGCTGGCCCGATTGAGAATCGTTTCACCACCAGTGACCTCTGCGCCGCCCATCCAGCTTGCCAAAATGGGCTTCGCGCTGTTGCGCGCGCAATGCTTGAGTTTTTCGGCAGTTTCGGTAGGGTCGGTCATTGCCTGGGGCGTCAGAATCACCAACAGACCATCACTGTTGGGATCCTGTACCGCTCGGTTCAAAGCCTCGGTGTAGCGATCAGGATCAGCATCCCCCAAGATATCGATCGGGTTTTGACGGCTCCAGTGGGCGGGCAACACGTCATCTAGGGCGGCGATCGTCTCCTCCGCCAAGGGGGCTAATTCTCCCCCAGTGGCAATGAGGGCATCGGTCGCCAGCACGCCAGGGCCGCCCGCATTGGTGATGATGCTCAGCCTCGGGCCTTTGGGCCGTTGTTTTTGCTTGGCCAATACTTCTGCTAGATCAAAGAGTTCAGAAATGCGATTCACCCGCAGTACGCCGCAGCGACGAAAGGCCGCGTCTAGGACGGCATCGCTGCCAGCTAAGGATCCGGTGTGGGACGCAGCGGCTTGGGCGGCTTCTGCGGTGCGCCCAGACTTGATCACAATGATCGGCTTTGTCAGCGCCACTTCACGGGCGGCAGAGAGGAATGAGCGTGCATCGCCAACGGACTCCATATAAATTACGATGCTCTTGGTGCGGGGATCGTCGCCCAAGTAATAGATCAGGTCACCCCAATCAACGTCCAGCATCGAGCCAATGGAAACAAAGGCGCTGAAGCCCACGTTTTCTTGTAGGCTCCAATCCAAAACCGCAGTGCAGAGGGCTCCACTTTGACTAATGAATCCCACGTTGCCAGGGCGGGCCATGGTGCTGGCAAAGGTGGCGTTGAGGCCAATGAGGGGATTCATGACGCCAAGGCAGTTGGGGCCGATGAGCCGTAGGGGGCTGTGCTTGAGTAGCGATCGCAATTGGCTTTCAAGGGCGATCCCCGCTGCGCCAATTTCCTTAAACCCAGCGGAGAGCACAATCGCGCCCTTCACCCCTAGGTCAACACAGTCCTGAATAATGCCGGGAACACTGGGCGCTGGCGTGGCAATGATGGCGAGGTCGGGCACTTCCGGCGTTTCGCGGATGCTGGCATAGGCTCGAATGCCGAGGACGCTGCGTCGCTTGGGGTTCACCGGAAACACTGTGCCCCCAAAGGGGTTACTAATCAAGTTCCAAAGCAGGGTACGACCGACGCTGCCAGGGCGATCGGTTGCGCCAACAACAGCAACGGTTTTCGGCGAGAAAATCGCACTCAACGGCTGCGGCTCGGCCCTGAGGATGTCGTAGGCCGGGTCTAGGGTAGGCTTCAAAGACATGGCGGTGCTAGAGTAAAGGCGAAAGGGAGCGTTTTCGACTCACTGAGTTAACCATTGCAGCAGGCTCAACCCGTTTCGGAAGAATGATGCACACTAGAATCGGGTCTCACTGCGCCGCCTAGTGCCCAGGGCTCAAGGGTTATCGCCTCAGGCAATGAAATTGGGACAGGCGTAAATGCTGATCCCACAAGGGAGCTAGGAGGAATTGATGACACCACTAGGCAAAGGAAGGGCTGAGTGGTGCATCCAACTCTGCCCGCATCACCAGATCAGTCACGGAAATTACCCCCAACAACTCGCCATCGTGGATGACGGGAGCCCGTTGAATGCCGGTTTCTGAAAACATTTGAGCGACGGAGTGCAAGCTCAAGGTTGGCTCCACGGCAATGCACGGCTGACGCATGACATCCTGGACGCGCACTCGGTTGGGGTTCATCTGTCGTGCAAAGACTTTGTACACGATGTCGCGTTCGGTCACGATGCCGTAGGGCATATCCAGGGAAATGCGGTTCACAATCAGCGATCGCAACCCATGAATCCGCATCTGCACAATCGCATCGGTGACGGTTGCGGTGCGATCGATGGTCTGCACCATCTGGGTCATAATGTCTGCGACGGTCAACATAATGGTGTCATTCTGCGGTGAAGGGTGGGCATGGCGCAAAACAATGCCCCACTCTCTGACAAGAAGGCCTAGCTGCACACCAGTGCCTTTATCCTGTCTGGGAAAGCGGGGCATGGGGAATTTCATGACAGAAATTTTTAGCTTTACGCGAGCCTCAAGCGCGGGAAACGTCCCTACTCAAACTTCTCAAGCTGATCCAAACGGAGCCAGATGTTGGGCGTAGGCACTTGCCCAAACTTGACTAAGGCGTACTCTTCGCGAGTTTCTAAAATTTCTCCCTGGGTTTCAAACAAATAGGGCGGAAATCGGGTGTCGCTTGCAGTGGCTTCTACGCTATTTTCTAGGGCTTCGCGCATCGCTTTCACCAAATCTCCACGCTTAAGCTTGGCTGCCATTACCACATCTCCAGACAACTTCATCCCGTATTTTAGACTGCTGGCTAGGGACATCGTCACCGCTGGCATTGAGGACAGTAGTGGGCCGATCGCCCGGCCATTTTGAGACGCTGTACCGGGGTCTGACAGACTCGGCAGGGTTGATCTTCGCGATCGTACACCCAGGCAACCCCACCATAGTTACCGTTGATCCCTTCCACATTCCGAAAGTCGCTGAAGGTTGTCCCCCCCGCAGCAATGCTCGTGGTGAGCACCTCACAAATCGCCTGATGGAGTTTCGTCAACCGCGACAGCCCCAGACGACGGCTGGGGGTCTGGGGGTGAATGCCACTTAGAAACAACGCTTCATCGGCATAGATATTGCCGATACCTGCCACAAGGCGTTGATCCAGCAGCGCATTTTTGATGGGCCGCAAGCTGCGGCGGGTAGCAGTATAGAGATACTGGGGCGAAAAGTCGTCGCTGAAGGGTTCGGGGCCGAGAGCGGCCATGCCTGTCATGATGCTCTCGGGCGTGCGATCGCGCGGAATCCACCATAGCCGACCAAAAGTGCGCTGATCGACAAACCTCAGCTCATGGTGATCCCCAAGCCATAGCCGCACCCGACAGTGCGCCGAGAGTGGCGCATTGGGCTGAACCCAGAGCAACTGCCCTGTCATCCGTAGATGAACCCCCAGCCAGCCCGCAGGCTGTTGATCCTGGGCATGTAGTTCAGCCAGCAGATACTTGCCCCGTCGATGCCACTGGGTAATGTGAGTATCGTACAGACCGTTCAGGAAACCATCAACGGAATCGGGGTGGGCAATACTGCGTGATAGCAGTACTTCTCCACCCCGAATTGAATAATTTAGGGTTACTTGGTTCAAGCCCCGACGGACAGTTTCTACTTCTGGTAGCTCTGGCACGCAGTCAACTTAATCCAAGCCCATGACAAGCAATATTTTTTCACGAAAAACACACGGTAAATCGTGTGTTATGCCTTTGCCGCCTTTTTGGGAGCTTCAACTTCAAGTAACTCTTCGACAGCAAAGTTGTTGGTGTTAATGCCGGAGTAATTCACTTTGTCAAAGCGCACAACCACCGGGTAACGGATCCCGCTTTGGTCAACAGTGGCAACGGTGCCAACCTCTTGGAACCAATAGGATTCCTTACGGAGGATCCGGACTTTAGAACCGCGTTGAACCATGAATAATGCCCTCTTGAAAGATGAGTACTAAGGATTTAATGACTCGTTCATCAGCGTACTACGGATGCTTGGTGTTACTGACGTGGAGAGATTTAAGTTTTGTTGCCAGAGCTGCGTTTCAGGCTGGAAAAGCAACAATTTGAAATATCGCGATCGCAGGTTTCCGACGGATCGAATGACACACCTTGGGGTGTGGCTCGAGAGTTTGCGCACCTTGATTGAAGGGGGTAGAGGCAGCGACTTGAGTCCCTGAGCTGAGCAGCTTAGTGCAAAGGGCTGGGGCGGTCTCAAGGGTATTAGGCTAGGTAGCACTAGCAAAGCCGGTCAGCACGCTCTTGGCGCTGCCCGGCTCGGGTGATGAGAGGGATTTGAAAGGATTACCTAACAACAGGAAAAACTAGCGCAGTACGGGCAAGGGGGCGATCGCGCTACTGGCAACAACAGCGCTAACACCTGGCGCTTCGGCAGTCGCTTCTTCAGGGCCAGTTCCAGCGCCTACGGGGAGGGCAACTTCAACGCCGTTTTCCTCAAACACCACGACCGGATTGCTACCCGGGCGCATTTCGATGCGCTTCACCAAAATTGTGCCGTTCGACAGGCGATCGCCAACTCTCACATAGCGGCTCGTCGGTTCACCAGGGGCATTGATAATGGCATAGGTTTCTCCGCTCACCTGCACCACGCCCGAAACCGCAACGGTCGCAGCTACAGTTGCTTCTGGTAGCAAAGGCAGGGGATCAAAAGCAGGGAAATCATCATCACTCGGTCTTGGTGTAGTGGTGCCGCCACCACCGTCACCAGCCGCCTGCCCTGGGGTATCTTCTGGGGCGGGCGGTGCAACAGGGCGCGGTGCAGGCGGCACAGGAACTAGGGCGTAGGGATCAGGTCGAGCGGCTTGAATCTCACGCAGGCGCTCAGCGGGATCTGTGGATTGAATGAGTTCTGCACTGGCGATCGCTGCTGCAGTGGGCAGCCCTGGCAAGAAAGGCTCCTCAAAGGCGGTTTCCGCTTCAGCACCGTCTCCTTCGACAATCTCACCCTCCCCTTCAGTAACTTCGCCTTCAAGAGGGACTTCCTCAGTGGCAACTTCACCCGAATCTTCTCCCCGATTGAGGAGACCGTTGATAAAGCCGCAGCTTGTGACCGAAAGGCCAAGGCAGCTCACGAGGCCTAGGGCTGTTAAGCGACGCATAGTTCAAGTCTCCCGGAATGAAAGAGAAGCGCGAAAAACCTTCAGGATACAAAAGCGAAATGCAGCGAAATGACAGGTTCCTTTAATATCGCTTCAAACATAGCGCATCTTAGAAGATCTTGATCAGGATCTTGTGGGCGCGATCGCGGCAATCCTGAATCAGCCCCTTTTCTTCCCTCCGGAGATAACGTGCCCTAGGCTTCATCCGCAGAATTCATCAGAAGCTTGAGCCGCTTCAAACCTTGTTTGACACGCCGAGACACCGTGACAGAACTAATACCAAGACGCTCTGCGGTTTCCTTTTGAGTCAGGTCGTGAAGAAAAACAAACTCTAAAATATCGCGTGTTCTTTGTTCGAGTTGCAAAAGCGCCTGCTGGAGCCGGAGCCGATCTTCCTCTGCAAGTTGGAAGCTGCGATATTTAGGATCAGGGAGCAGGTCAGATAAGGACGCAGCGCTGTCTTCTTCATCCACAATGGGCGCATCCAAGCTAAGCAGTGAGCGATTGTGATTCGCCAGCTTAACCTCCTGCCATTCCGCCAAATCGATCTCTAAGGCCTGGGCAATTTCCTGATCGGTGGGATGGCGATCTAGCTCAGTTTGTAGGGCACGAATGGTTTTTCGGGCTTGATTTGCGAGGGTTTGCCAGCGTCGAGGAATACGCATGGTGGAACCGCGATCGCGCAAGTAATGCTGGATTTCGCCCCGGATGTAGGGAATCGCAAAGGAACTAAAGGCATAGCCCTTCGACAGGTCAAACCGCTCAATTGCGCGAATTAGCCCTAAGCTCCCCACCTGCATCAAATCGTCAAAGGATTCGCTAGACTGCCGTACCCAGCGATAAGCTTCGCGTCGCACGAGCCCGATATTGATCTGCACGAGGGTGTTGCGCAGTTCAGCATCGTTGGTTTGCTGATACTGCTGGAGCAGCTCAGCCGTTTCGCCTTTGAGGGCATGATGGGTTTGGAGGGGCATACTGCAATCATCCTGATAGTGACGAATCTGCCTGTAGACGTCAATCAATTGAGCCATCCGTGAGCAAGTCCCCAAAGATTAAGCAACTGCTCCGCAGCTCTGATGAACCAGCGATGCAGGCCTAGGTTTTGTCTACCTAAGTTCTGTCAATCATCGATAACTTGCTAGACTCTACGCGCACCCACGCCCTTAACCTAAATTGTCACTTCAAGAACAACAATGACATTTCTACGGATTCCGTAGCGCCCTGTTCTGATTGGCGGGGTGTTGATGCATCCTCTAATCCTTTTAAGGGACAAAGACTCGCTCCAGGCGTTCATCTTAGCGGGTTTCTTCTCAATTCCAGGGGTTCTGTGGATCTTCGTAGAACTCTTCTTTAATTCATTAAGATTATTAAAGAATGATACTGTACGGGGTTAGGGCTGGTCATGCCTGTGGGGAAGGGCAGTAAAATCGATGCTTGCTTGGGCTTGAAGCTTGGGTTCGCGGTTCAGGGTCTAGGGCTCAAAGTTGTGATCAGATCAAGCATCAGGAGGCTTTTGCCGGTGTTTACCTGTATCCTACCCGGAGGATTTTGGCGGTCTGAGAATCCTCAAAGGTCGGCATTGGGGAGCGGGGAAACGGGCAGATGGGTTGCAAAGAGTTGGATCACCTGATGCCAAGCGTGATCAGCGGCGTTGGCGTCGTAGCTGTTGCGGCGATCGCAGAAAAAGCCGTGGGTCGCCCCCTCATATCGAAAAATCTGGTGCGAGATATGGTGCTGTGTCAGCGCAGTCTCGATGGCATTCACGTCTGATGAGGGAATTAACGGATCCGCAGTGCCAAAAAAGCCGTAGAGGGTGCCGTGAATGTGGGGTGTTTGGGTAATCGTGGGTTCACCGCCGCCGGGGGTCGTTGTGACAATGCCGGCCCCATAGAATGAGGCTGTGGCCTGAATATCAGGCAAGGTGGCTGCGAGATATGCCACATGACCACCAAAGCAAAAGCCAATGCAGCCTGCGGGCTGGGCGGAGGCTCCACAGTGGCGTGCGTAGGCGATCGCGCCCTGGATATCGCAGAGCAGTTCTGTTGCTGTGGTGCCCTGTTTATATTGGCGTCCAAGGGCGAGGTCATTTTCGGTGTAGCCCACCTCAAAGTTCTGCACCTGGCGGTGGTAGAGGTGTGGGGCAATTGCCCAGTACCCGGCTTGAGCAATTCGATCGCTGACTTCACGGATGTGAGCGTTGACCCCAAATACCTCTTGCAGCACAACAACAATGGGGCGCGGCTCGTCTACAGCGGGGCGGGCCAAGTAAGCCAGGATGGTCTCGCTGCCGCTTTGCAGTTCGACGGTGGCAGTTTGCAGATCTGGAGTCATGGGCATCAAGGATAGGGTTCTAGACGAGGCAAACGCTCGTTAGCATAGGATTAGTTGGCTATGCGTGGCATGAATGCTTGCCCAACCGCAGCCATCATCGCTGCTTTGAGAGTTGGCTGCAAGGGAATGGCGATCGCACTCGGGGTTATCGAAACATTGGGAATGCCTGGGGCGTTGGCAGTGGCTGACGCAATGGGAAAATCGGCTGATGTGCAGATCGTGCGCATGGAAACAATTGCCGGGGGGCGCGTGACTATTGTCATTCGCGGGGCAACGGGGGCTGTAAAGGCTGCGGTCGAAGGCGCTGTCGTTAGTCTCAGTCCTGCGTTGCGATCGCGGCTATTGGGGTACCATATTGTGCCCTGTCCTCAAGATTCCCTGGACGTGATTTTGCCCTTGCGATCGCTGGACACCCCCACTGAAGTGGAGTGGTTAGACGATTAAGAAACGAGCCACTTGATGCCAGAATTCGCCGTCGGGATAACGGCGCTAGAACAGCCGTTGGGCATGACGTCCTCCGTGGCACAGCCCAACGCAGATGCTCGCAAAAAGTCGCGCAGTTGAGGGATAGGCCAGGGTGCGCGAAACCGCTACTCCCCCGCAAGCCGTAAAGGTTTCGCAATATTGCCGCAGGCTCGGGAAATTTTAGACTCGCCCATCGTCAGGATTGCTAAACTTCAAAGGTTTGCTGCTGACCTACACCGTTTCAACCATCAGCGGTACCCTGGGGAGCATGGCAGCCAGGCAAGATGAGGTCAGGCTTGGCCTGGCAGCGTTGTATTGGAGAGTCGGTTGTGATCAAGTTTCACATTCAGCCTGACAGCGAAATTCCTGCCTCTACCCAGCTATATGACCAGCTTTGGTTTGCGATCGCCTCGCGGCAGTTTCCACCCGGATATCGTCTGCCGAGCACCCGGCAACTTGCCATGCAGACTGGGCTCCATCGCAACACCATCAGCAAGGTTTATCGCCAGCTTGAGGATGCTGGGGTTGTTGAAGCCCACCCCGGTTCGGGCATCTACGTACGGGCTCAGTCCACTGTCGAAAGTGCCCGACCCCGCCTAGGGCTGTGGGATCAATTCCCCAAGGCGCGCGATGTGGTCGAAGATAGCTTAGATGAACTGCTGCGCCAGGGATGCTCTCTCAACCAAGCCCGAGAGCTCTTCTTAGCAGAAATTGACTGGCGGCTGCGATGCAGTGCCCAGGTTTTGGTCACAGTCCCCAAGCAGGATCTCGGGGCCGGAGAACTCATGGTGCGCGAACTAGAGTCCGCGCTGCACATTCCGGTTCAATTAATTCCCTTAGAAGAACTAGACGGCGTACTCTCCCAAACGCGATCGGGGACGGTCGTCACTAGTCGCTACTTCCTCACAGAGGCAGAAGCGGTGGCGGCCCCCAAGTCGGTGCGGGTGATCCCCATCGACATCTACGACTATGGTCGTGAATTGGAGTTGCTAAAGCAGCTTCCCCGCGAAACATGTTTGGGAATGGTCAGCCTCAGTTCGGGGATTTTGCGAGCGGCTGAGGTGATTGCCTACAGCCTCCGAGGGGACGAAGTGCTGGTGATGACTGCCCAGACCGAGGATGCTTACAAGCTCAATGCCCTTGTTCATAGCGCGCACACCATCGTGGTGTTTGATCAAGCCAGTATGCCCTCTGTCAAGCAGGCGATCGCAGCAGCGCGGGATGACCTCATCCGTCCACCGCAGATCGTCGTCTGCGACAACTATATTGGTGACAAATCTATCAGCCTGCTCAAGCGAGAACTCGGGCTTGAAAGTTGACCCACCGACTATGGAGCGTCCAATCGCGCTCCATTCTTCAGATCCACCGTCACAATCCCTAAGGTGACTGGGACAGAAAAGAGGTGACAGCCTGTAAGTACGTTTCAGAATCCTCCAGCATCGGGAAGTGTCCTGTTCTAGCAATGACACAGTACTGAATGAGGGGATTTAGGGCTGCGGCTTTCTCGCCCAAGTTTGCAGGCGTAATTTTGTCAAATTCACCGGAAACGAGCAGTGTCGGCATAGCAAGCTGCTGAAACTCCATCGGCATGACTTCCGTCGCTTCTTTACTGACCGAGGTGAAAATGGTTCCTAGCGCAATGTCAAAGTCTGCGTCTAGAAAATCCTGTAAAAAGGAGCGACGTTCTGCTGCCGGGATGGGCTGATGCAGAAAGCGAGACATAAATACGCGCGGCGCAAGGGGAATCTGAACCAGCCATTGTGGACGAAACATGACCACATATCGTCCAAAGCGGTAGAATGCCTCGAATGCCGCTTGGTCGTACTCAAAAATGCCGTTGCAGGTGAGAATGGCTCGCTCAACGCGATCGCGATAACGGTTTAGGAAAAAGACCGCAACTGAAGCCCCCATTGAGTGAGCATTCAGATAAACGCGCTGGGATAACCCCAATGCGTCTAAAAGCTCCGCAAGGTCGTCGGCAAAGGTCGATAACTGATAGCCCCGAGACAGGATCATCGCGCGATCGCGGACGGTCAGTTGCGATCGGCCAAAGCCCCGCATGTCATAGAGCAAACAGTCAAATCGTTCCTTGAGGGCTTGGGCAGTACTCCGCCAATAACGGGACGACCCAGCCCAGCCATGCACAAAGACGAGTACCGGCTTTTCCACACCAGGGTTATCGTGGCCGTCGATGATCCACTCGTAGTAATGATCAACGCTTCCGGCTCGAACCTGAGGCATACCCTAAGCCGACTCAGGTTTCGGCAGCGAGGACGGATGCACGAGCAGCTCTGCTGTCGAACGCTGCTCAACCATTTCTCGGGTAACCATGCATCGCTTCACGTCCTTGCGAGAGGGCAACTCATACATCACATCCAGCATGAGCTCTTCCACAATGCCTCGCAGCGCCCGTGCACCGGTCTTGCGACGATAGGCTTCCCGGGCGATCGCGCGAATGGCTTCCTGCTTAAACTCAAGCTGCACATTATCCATACGCATCAGCTTTTGGAACTGCTTGATCAAAGCATTCTTAGGCTCCGTCAGAATTGCCACAAGTGCTTCCTCATCCAGCGGATCCACCACAGAAATGGCAGGGATGCGCCCGATAAACTCAGGAATCATGCCGTACTTCACCAAATCCTGAGGCTCAAGCTGTTGCAAAATATCTGCCGTTCGCTGATCCCGAGACGCCTGATTATCACCCGGCTGCACAAAACCAATGGATTTTTTGCCCGTGCGCTGCTCAACAATTTTCTCTAGCCCAACAAACGCACCACCACAGATAAACAGGATGTTGCTGGTATCGATCTGAATGCAGTCCTGATAGGGATGCTTACGTCCCCCTTGGGGCGGCACATTGGCGACAGTGCCCTCCAACATTTTAAGCAATGCCTGCTGAACGCCTTCCCCAGAGACATCTCGGGTAATCGAGGGATTCTCACTTTTGCGAGCAATCTTGTCAATTTCATCAATGTAGATGATGCCACGCTGGGCCTCTTCCACATCCAAATCTGCAACCTGCAAAAGTCTCAGCAAAATATTCTCAACGTCTTCACCCACATACCCTGCTTCGGTCAGCGTTGTGGCGTCTGCTACTGCAAAGGGGACATTTAGGATACGAGCTAGGGTCTGGGCTAGGAGCGTTTTGCCGCAACCCGTCGGCCCAATGAGAAGAATGTTGGCTTTCTGAAGTTCAATGGCATCCTCTAGGGGATTATTGGCCTTGCTTTGCAGATAGCTCAGACGCTTGTAGTGGTTATACACCGCGACTGACAGCACCTTCTTGGCCTCATCCTGACCAATGACGTGCTCATCCAAATACTTTTTAATCTCTCGGGGCTTAGGAATCTGGCTCAAGGAAATCGGGGCTGGGGTGCGGCGACGCTCAGGCGGCTGTTCGCGACGGGGAACGGGCTGAGAAACCGCAGTGCTAGAGTCAAACAACTCCTCATCTAGAATTTCGTTGCAGAGATCCACACACTCATCGCAGATATAGACCCCCGGCCCCGCAATGAGCTTGCGAACCTGTTCCTGTGATTTGCCACAGAAGGAGCATTTGAGATGGGAGTCGTACTTAGACATAGCATCCACTTATTTCAGGGCAGCAACCGAACCATTGCTCGACAGGGTGTGTCGCTCAATCACTTGGTCAATTAATCCGTAGGCTTTTGCCTCTTCGGCAGACATGTAGAAGTCGCGCTCGGTGTCGGCTTCAATGCGATCCAACGGCTGATGGGTATGGTGAGCAATGAGCTCATTCAACCGCTGCTTATGATAGAGAATTTCGCGCGCTTGGATCTCAATATCCACCGCCTGACCCTGGGCACCGCCCAAAGGTTGGTGAATCATGATACGAGAACTGGGCAATGACAGACGCTTGCCCGGTGCGCCCCCGCACAGCAAAAAGGCTCCCATGCTGGCAGCCAGCCCGAAACAAATGGTTACCACATCGGGCCGAATCTGCTGCATGGTGTCGTAAATGGCCATGCCTGCTGTCACAGATCCCCCGGGGGAATTGATGTAAAGCTGAACATCCTTTTCAGGATCCTCAGCATCCAAAAACAACAATTGAGCAACAATGGAATCAGCAACTGTGGCATCAACCGGGGTGCCCAGAAAAACAATTCGCTCCCGTAGGAGTCGCGAATAAATATCGAAGGCGCGCTCTCCTCGTCCCGATTGTTCGACGACCATAGGCACTACATTTTGTAGTGAGTTTGATGAGGCGTTCATGGCGGCTATGGGATGGGGACGATTTGACGATAGAAAGACCATGCAGTTCTTGATATTCAGGGTTTTTAGCGTTGCTACAACGGTAGCACTGGCAGTGCTGCTCGCGAGCAAGGATTGGGGAGAAGTTTCCGAGCTGAAGCGGCAAACTCCTGCTCATACTAACGCAGGGCGATCGCTCTGCACAGGGCATCTTGCCTCCCTATTATGCCCCACGGGCTTGCGCCCAAGCATCGGATGCCCTGAAGGATAAAAATCTTCGCTTTCTTTGTGAGGTTGCAGGGTGGGCAGCATTCGCGATCGCACCCAAATCCCGCCAGCACCCTTAATCTGAGCTTGGGATCTGACGCCAGGTTAGGGATGGGGTATTAGGCCAAGCGTATCAGGTGCGATCGCGGGGTCGCTCAGGCTTCAGTCGCTTCGGATTCATCATTCGATACTTCGTCCGATACTTCGTTCACCGCAGCCTCAACATCAACGATCGCGTCCCCAGCAGAGACGTCATCCTCGTCGCCCTCGTCCTCATCGTCAGACAAGCTACCCTCTGGCACCCACTCAATGGTGTTGTGTTCTGCCAGCCAAGTTAAAACCTTATCTTGCAAAAGATCCTCTTGTACAACTTCGCGCAGGCGATCGAGGTCAATCGCGTTAGGGTCAGAAACCTCTGAAAGCATTTCGTCCATACGAGCTTGGATATCTTCATCCGCAACGGTAATGGACTCCTGTTTCGCCACTTCACCCAGTGCTAGCGTGCGTTGAAGACGAGCGATCGCTTCAGGACGAGCCCGCTCCCTCATATTCTCAATGATGTCCGGCGTCAGAAGCTTATTCACATCTAGCCCTTGCTGGCTGAGTTGGATAGCCGTTTGAGAAACCAGATAGTTCATCTCACGTCGCACCAGCGTTTCTGGAATTTCAGCATCCAGTTGCTCGACTAGCACTGAAAGAATCGCTTCCCGTTGGTTATCCTTCTTCTGGCTTTCTGCTTCTTTCCGAAAGCGCTCTTCCAGGGATGCCCGCAGCGCTTCTAGGGTCTCAAATTCACTGACCTCTTGGGCAAAGTCGTCATCTAAATCTGGCAACTCTTTTTCCTTGATCTCTTTCACCGTAATTGTGAAGATGGCAGGCTTACCCGCCAAAGATTCCTGGGCATAGGTGTCAGGGAAGGTGACTGAAACTTCCTTGGTTTCACCCAGGGTCATACCAACGATGCCCTCGACAAAGCCTTCAATAAAACCACCGGGCTTGATGTCGAGTTGAAAGTCTTCAGCCGAGCCGCCCTCAAAGGCTTCTAGGTTGCCGTCTTCATCCTGCGTTTTGCCGACAAAGTCGATGACGGCAACGTCATCCATCTGCACAGGTCGATCTTCAACCGGCACTAGGGTTGCAAGGTTGAGCTGATATCGTTCGAGGGTTTCATCGACGATCGCGGTGTCATACTCAACATCTTCGGCCTGGGTGGTTAGCCCGGTATACGCCTTTAGGGTGACCCGAGGCGGCACATCCACCGAAGCCTCGATGGTCAGCGGTTCGCCAGGTATGAAGTCCTGAATTAGATTTTCAAAGGCAGTCTTGAGTTGGTAGTTTCCGATCGCCTCGATCGACTCCTGCTCAATGGCTGCATCTACCGCTTTTTGCACCAATTCTTCAAGGGCCGCAGCCTTGACCTGTGCAGACCCGACTCGCTGCAAAAAGATTTGCCGAGGAACCTTACCCTTGCGGAACCCAGGAATATTGGCTGTCCGCATGAGTTGCTGCAGGACCTGCTCGTAGGTTTGCTTGGACATCTCAGCAGGGATTTCAATCTGCAAGCCCACCTGACTGTCGGGCAGCTTTTCCTGAGTGACTTTCATGAAGAATTCCTAACGGTGTAGCTATAGATGAACGATACGCTTGGACTTCAACGTTCAACACCCTTCTGCTTCCGATGGCAGGATTCGGGGCGATCGCTGACGGCTAAAATTCACGCAGTTAGCTATCATACTGCATTCTTCGAGGCACACGTTGCCTCTTTCCATGAATTCGCTGGAGGATGAGGGCACTTGAATCGGCGATCGCTTAGGTTGAACGTGGGACGAACTCACCCTGTGAGGGCATGTTTTGCCGGAATATTAGGTCGGGCGGTGAAAACATCGCAATGCAGTAGGATGAGGGAAGGTGACTGGAGCGATCGCAGCATTGCCACACGCATCCTGTGACCTCATGATTGATGTGTCGGGCTGCTAGACTCAGCACCTGTTCGCTTTGGTAAGGTTGCCTAAACGTGAATCCCGCACAAAGGCCGCGCTGCATCCCAAACTTGCGGTTGATATCGGCATTTCAGGAGACGTGATCTCGCTGTGACGTCTGGTTTGATGCGTTTTTAGGATGCAGCAAACAAGAATAAGGCGTTATTTAGGCGTTTGGGATTCAGCAACACGCAGGAGGAAACGATTTTGTCGAACGGGTATCGAGTCGCCATCCTAGGTGCAACAGGTGCGGTGGGCACGGAGTTACTGGAATTGCTAGCAGAGCGCCGGTTTCCGATCGCGAGCTTAAGGCTATTGGCGTCGCCTCGGTCGGCGGGAAAAACAGTCCCCTTCAACGGCGAAACCCTAGAAATTGAAGCCCTCAGCGATCGCGCCTTCGACAATATCGACATCGTGCTGGCCTCAGCGGGCGGTTCTGTCTCCAAAGAATGGGCTCCCAAGGCCGTGGCGGCGGGGGCAGTGGTGATTGATAATTCCAGCGCTTTCCGTATGGTGCCTGATGTTCCCCTCGTGGTGCCAGAGGTCAACCCTGAGGCTGCGGCCCACCATCGCGGTATCATTGCTAACCCTAACTGCACCACCATCCTGATGGCGATGGCGGTTTGGCCATTGCACCAGGTTCAACCTGTTCAGCGGATCGTCGTTTCGACCTATCAATCGGCCAGTGGCGCTGGGGCACGCGCGATGGAAGAGGTCAAGCAGCAGGCCCGGGCCATTTTGGCAGATCAGGCTCCTCCCACAGAGGCATTCCCCTATCCTTTGGCGTTCAACCTGTTTCCCCACAACTCACCGCTTGGGGAAAATGGCTACTGCCAAGAAGAGATGAAGATGGTGAATGAAACCCGCAAAATCTTCTCAGCACCAGATTTACGACTGACGGCGACCTGTATTCGAGTTCCGGTTTTGCGGGCACACTCTGAGGCCATTAACCTGGAGTTTGCGGTGCCCTTTTCTCCGGAAAAGGCCCGGCAAATTCTGGCGGAAGCTCCGGGGGTGACGTTGGTGGAGGATTGGCAAGCCAATTATTTCCCCATGCCTGTGGAGGCCAGCGGCAAGGATAATGTATTAGTCGGGCGTATTCGCCAGGATATTTCCCACCCCAATGGTTTAGAGCTTTGGCTAAGTGGGGATCAAATTCGGAAGGGGGCAGCACTCAACGCGGTGCAAATTGCTGAGGTGCTGGTGGCACGTCAATGGGTGTCGGCAACGGCGATCGCTCCATAAAATTCGGTGACGGATCAGTGGGGAACTGGCGTGGCCCGAACTAGACTTAATGCGGGCAAGCGAGGGTGTTCAGAGATGGGTTTGTGGCTTGTTACACTCTGAAAAAAGGGTTTGAGTGCGTGACAGATTTTGGACGAGTCTTGACAGCAATGGTGACGCCATTTGCGTCCGATGGCAGCGTCAGCTATGAGATGGCGGAAAAGCTGGCGGTTCATCTTGTTGAACACGGCAGTGATGCATTGGTCGTCTGTGGCACGACGGGCGAGTCGCCAACGCTGACCTGGGAAGAGGAGTTTCGGCTCTTTCAGGTGGTGCATGGTGCAGTGTCGGGCAAGGCCAAGGTGATTGCTGGTACGGGCTCGAACTCGACTCAAGAAGCGATTGAAGCGACCCAAAAAGCTGCCGCCCTGGGGTTAGATGGGGCCCTGCAGGTGGTGCCTTATTACAACAAGCCCCCTCAGGAGGGGCTGTATGAGCATTTTCGGGCGATCGCGGTGGCCTGCCCTGAGTTGCCCATCATGCTATACAACATTCCGGGCCGGACGGGCTGCAACTTAGCTGCTGAAACCGTCATTCGCTTAGCGGAATTACCCAATATCGTTGCAATTAAGGAAGCAAGTGGTAGCTTAGATCAAGCGAGTCATATTCGGGCAATGACCCCTCCTGACTTTGCGTTGTATTCTGGAGACGATTCGCTAACACTGCCCTTGCTTGCCATTGGTGGCCGAGGTGTTGTCAGTGTCGCTAGCCATCTCGTAGGCGATCGCCTCCAGGCGATGATTCGGGCCTTTGAGTTAGGTCAAGTGAGTACAGCCACCCAGATTCATCTTGATCTCCTGCCGTTGTTTAAGGGATTGTTTGCGATGACGAATCCCATTCCGGTCAAGGCAGCGTTAGAGTTGCAAGGCTGGGCTGTTGGTACGGTGCGCCCTCCGCTCTGCCCTGTTACTGAGGCTGTGAAGTCCCAACTAGCAGAAGTTTTGAAGGACTTAGCGGGGTCTTAAGCGATCGCAGGCTCTCTTGGCGTTTTGTGGACTACAATCCCGCTTGCTCATCGCTGAATTGTTTTAACTTTCAACAATTGAATAGTTGCTGACATTACATCGTTTCCACCGATTCTTTTTCCTTTCTGCATAACTTAAGGAGTATTCAAATTTGCATCAGTTCTGTTTGCTTTATTCTCACCGGGCAATCTGGAAGTTGCTAGCCTCATCGCCTCACTGGGCATGGCTAGCAAGGATTCTGAGCCCATTTCACGGGGATATTTTACTGGCTAAATCGTAGTGTCTTGCTGCCATTGAGGCGTGGGGTAAACCTTGACAAAATCGGAGCGATCGCCATCTCAATCATCATGATAGAACCCTGCATCCCCTGTGATTTTTGGTTCTCGACATGCGGCTCTGATGCGAACCGATAGCATCCGTTTTCGCCTTATCTTTCGTTGTTTTAAATCGTTTGTTTTTGTTGGATCTGTTGTTACTGTTCTGAGACTTTATGCGCAAACAATCTGCTGACTCGGCCCTCAAAGTCATTCCTCTCGGGGGGCTGCATGAGATTGGTAAAAACACCTGTGTGTTTGAAATCAATGATGAAATCATGTTGCTCGATGCGGGGCTTGCCTTCCCGACGGATGGGATGCACGGCGTCAACATCGTGCTGCCGGATGTGACCTACTTGCGAGAAAACCGCCACAAGATCAAAGGCATGGTGGTGACCCATGGTCACGAAGATCATATTGGTGGCATTCCCTTTCACCTCAAGCAATTCGACATTCCCGTCATTTACGGCCCACGGCTGGCAATGGCTTTGTTGGAAGGCAAATTAGAGGAAGCCGGGGTGCGCGATCGCACTGAACTGCGTTCGGTTCGTCCCCGAGAAACGGTACGAATTGGCAAATCTTTTTTGGTGGAGTATATCCGTAACACCCACTCCATTGCAGATAGCTGTAGCGTTGCCATCCATACTCCGGCCGGGATCGTGATTCACACCGGGGACTTTAAGATAGATCACACCCCCGTCGATGGCGAGTACTTTGACTTTCAAAAGTTTGCAGAGTACGGTGAGCGCGGCGTTTTATGCCTGATTAGCGACTCCACGAACTCAGAGGTGTCGGGGTATACGCCATCCGAACGCGCGGTTTTTCCGAACTTAGATCGCACCTTTGCCGAGGCAGATGGCCGATTGATTGTCACAACCTTTGCATCGTCGGTACATCGGGTCAGCATGATTTTGGATCTGGCCCAAAAACACAATCGCATGGTGTTTGTGGTGGGTCGATCAATGCTGAATGTGATTGCCCACGCCCGCAGTTTGGGCTACATGAAATGCGAAGACGATCGCTTTCAACCCCTGCGTAACCTTAACCAATACAGCGATCGCGATGTGTTGATCCTCACCACCGGGTCGCAAGGCGAACCGATGGCCGCACTCACCCGCATCGCCAATGGCTGCCACCGTCAAATTAAGGTGCGCGAGGGCGATACCGTTGTGTTTTCAGCCAACCCAATTCCTGGCAACACAATTGCAGTGGTCAACACCATTGACAAACTAATGGTGCAAGGTGCGAAGGTCGTCTATGGCCGCGACAAAGGCATTCACGTCTCAGGGCATGGTTCCCAAGAGGATCAGAAGCTAATGCTGGGGCTGACGCGCCCGAAGTTCTTCCTGCCCGTCCACGGCGAGCACCGGATGCTGGTGCGCCACTCCCAGACGGCCCAGGCGATGGGCATTCCGGCAGAGAACATAGTGATCATCAAAAATGGTGACATCGTGGAACTGACCCCCGACCGCATCGCAATCGCGGGACAAGTGCCCTCTGGCATCGAGCTGGTGGATTCTTCTCGCCAAGGGGTTGATCGCAATATCCTCCGCGATCGACAACAACTGGCAGAAGATGGCATGTTGACCGTGGCGGTCGTGCTCAACCAAGTCGGCAAACGGATGACCGCCCCGGCCCTCCATGTACGAGGCATTGCCCAAGCAATCGAAGAAGAACGCCTACAACGCAAACTCGCTAGCGCGATCGACCGCTTTGTGCAAGAGCGTTCCTTCAACGAATCCTGGAACCCAGAAGAGGTGCGGCCCGCACTAGAGACAGAACTTCGCAAAGTGGTGCGTCGCGAATTGCCCAAGCGCTATCCAATGGTGGTATTGCTGCTGCAAAAAGTTGAGGGGGCCGCTCCCGAGTCCGCCCCTGCGGCCCGCCCAATGCCCGTGTTGTCCTCTGTGTCATAAAGCACCGACTGGACAAATCTGTCACCCCTGAATTAACGGCTGAGTTTCTCAAACCGTAGACACTTGTCCGTATCCACAAATCCCTTCCCCAGGTCTGGGGAAGGGATTTTGCATCCTGTGGGATAGCTGCCATCATCCAATGCATGCTCAAGCCAGGGGAAATTTCGCCGCCACGCCCCATCAAGCTATCCCACAAGTTATGCGGCACCACCCGTGACACTAGAATCCAGCACTGGCGATCGACTCAGTTGCCCGCGCCACACCCCTGGTCTATCACGCTAGCCCGCAAGAAAGAGCCTGAAAATTGAGTGATTTGGTCGCTGGACGTCCCCCTTGGGCGGGTGAGTCACAAAATGTAACAAGGCTTGATCCCCGCAGTTGGCGCAGTGTGCTACAAAAAGAGCCATCCCTGTGGTATGTCTGCCCACCTGACGCTATAATGCTGGCAACAGAAGCCAATCGGCTGCAAGGTTTGAGCAGCGCTACGCGATTCAGTCGGCTGCCACGATAGGGAACCAAGCGCTTCTGTCAGAATTTCTGACAAATTCGACAAAGACTTGGCAAGTGCAACGGCATCTGTGCCGTGTGCAGGGTTAGCAGGAGTGAACATCAGCAGCGTAGGGCCTTCAAGCCTGACTCTGAGCCGCAGGGACGAGGTGATTTCACCGCCTAGGGCCACTGGTTGGGTTTCTCTACAGCATTGCTTCCCCAGGACGCTGTCGCCTTCCATGATGGACGGGTGGCCCTGGGCTCTACGAGTTTTGAGGATATTGAATGCCGAAGCAGATTGTTATTGCTGAGCAGCATCGAATTGCCGCTGTTTTTGCAGAAGATCAAATTCAAGAGTTAATCGTTGCCACTGGCAATCACCAGGTTGGCGATATTTATCTCGGTACGGTTGAGAATGTGTTGCCTGGAATTGATGCCGCCTTCATCAATCTAGGCGACAGCGATCGCAACGGGTTTATGCACGTTTCCGACTTAGGGCCTTTGCGCCTAAAGCGCACTGCTGGCTCGATTACGGAACTGGTAGCCCCCCAACAAAAGGTGTTGGTGCAAATTATGAAAGAGCCGACGGGCAATAAAGGCCCCCGGCTCACGGGAAATGTGACGTTGCCCGGGCGCTATTTGGTGCTTATGCCCTATGGTCGGGGCGTTAACCTATCGCGACGCATTCGCAACGAGCAAGAGCGCAACCGGCTGCGGGCGTTGGCGATTTTGGTGAAGCCAGCGGGGATGGGGCTGCTGGTGCGCACCGAGGCGGAAGGCGTGGCCGAAGAAGCCATTATCGAAGACCTAGAAGCCCTCCAACGGCAGTGGGAAAATGTGCAGCAAGAAGCGCTGTCTACTCGTCCTCCGGCCTTGCTGAATCGTGATGATGACTTCATTCAGCGGGTTTTGCGCGATGTTTATAGCGCTGATGTGAACCGCATTGTGACGGATTCCCATACGGGGTTGAAGCGGGTGAAGCAGCACCTCACAACCTGGAATGGGGGGCGGATGCCCCAAGGGGTTTTGGTGGATCACCACCGCGATCGCGTGCCCCTGCTGGACTTTTTCCGCGTGAATGCAGCGATTCGCGAAGCGTTGCAGCCCCGCGTCGATTTGCCCTCGGGCGGCTACATCATCATTGAGCCGACGGAAGCACTGACGGTGATTGACGTGAACTCAGGGTCTTTCACGCGATCGGCCACGGCTCGAGAAACGGTGTTGTGGACGAACTGCGAAGCCGCCACTGAAATTGCCCGGCAGCTTCGTCTGCGCAACGTAGCGGGCGTCATCATCGTTGACTTCATTGATATGGATTTGCGGCGCGATCAGATCCAGGTGCTCGAAAACTTTAATAAAGCCCTGCGTGCTGACAAAGCCCGTCCACAAATTTCACAATTATCTGAGCTGGGATTGGTGGAACTGACCCGCAAGCGCCAGGGCCAGAATCTCTACGAACTATTTGGGCGGCCCTGTTCCACCTGTGGTGGTCTGGGACACGTTGTTCATTTACCGGGTGAACATCCAGGCGAATTTTCGACTCCGGATGTAGGGCGCGAGGTCGTTGCGGGGGGTGGGCGCATGAGTCATCCCTCCCTTCGAGAAGGGCGAGGTGAAGACTTAGAGCCCCATGCGGACTTGCAAGAACTTGATTTATTGAATCATCCCAGCTATCAAGAGCGAGGGAGCAAGGGTGGAAACCGCCGCCGCCGCCGCCGGGAAACGACGGCTCCGGTGCGCGGTGCGGGGCGGCCCGAGGGAGTTCGGGCAAATGGCAGCAGTGCTGCTGTTGAGGCGAAGGCAGCGCCAGTGCCTGATGCAACCCCTGCGTCGACGGTGACGCCAACGGTGCCTACGCGCTCGGTGCGTAGCCGGGGTGGACGCGGGGACAGAAAGCCTGCGACGCCGCCCAAGGTGGTGGCGGTTGAAATGACGCCGGATGAGCAGCGAATTTACGCCATGATGGGGATTTCGCCGCTGGTGCTGAGTCCAGAGCCGGTGGAAGATACCAAAAATACTGTGGTGATGGTGGTGTTGCCTGGGGAAGCGCCGCCCACGCCTGAGGCGATCGCGCCTGTTGAGGCAGAGCATCTAACTGATGCATCGGAGAATGGTGGCGATCGCGACGATGAGCCCCCCGCAGAGGCTCCCCGCACTCGGATTCCGATGCCCGTACGTGCCGACCGCGAGAGTCCTTCGTCCTTACCCGAGGCCGAAGCTGCGTCTGAGGCAATCGCCGTTGCCGAAGCCCTTGAGCCAGGGATCAGTGAATCCGCTGACACAGCTGAGGAAGATACCACCGAGGGTAATGCACCCCGTCGCCGTCGCCGTCGCCGATCTTCCGCCAGTTCCGAAGGAGATAACATCTCTAGTGCGAGCTAGGGGCGATCGCACACATCCATCTCGTCTGGATGCGCCCCTCGCCCCTCCATCTTTGCTCATTGCTGGCGTTGATGAAGTGGGGCGGGGGGCGCTATTTGGCCCGGTGGTGGCAGCGGCAGTGATTGTGAGTGCAGGGATGGAGGCCGAACTGCTTGCCCAGGGCGTGCAGGACAGCAAGCGGCTGACCGTACGCAAGCGAGAAGCGTTAGTGCCCTTCATTCAGGAACGGGCGGTGAGCTATGCCATTGGCTGGGCCTCTGTGCGCGAAATCGATCGCATCAATATTTTGCAGGCGTCGCTGCTTGCCATGCGTCGGGCGATCGCACGCCTTTCCCCCACCCCCACCCACTGCCTTGTGGACGGCAATCAGCGCATTCCTCACCTGAGCATTCCGCAAACTCCCGTGATTCAGGGGGATCAGCATGAGGTGGCGATCGCAGCGGCCAGTATTTTGGCCAAGGTGTGGCGCGATCGCCTCATCACTCGGCTCGATCGGCGCTATCCCGGCTATGATCTGGCTGCGAACAAAGGTTACGGTAGCGCTCGCCATCGCCACGCGATCGCCCAGCTTGGTCCATCGCCCCAGCATCGGCGATCGTTTCGGCCTAATCAACTGGGGCTATTTGATAAACTGCCTTAACCGCGCATGACATTCCATCGCAGCATATCGCCATGACCCCATTAGTACTCCCCTCAGCGTCGATTCAACTGATTCATGACAAAGGCTCCCGTTAGAGAAATCACCACAATCATACCCGTCCAAAATCAGCTTTCTTTTAGGGCTCCAGCCTCAACAGCAAAGTAAATCGCGATGGGAATTGTTTGGGTTTGCCCAGGCACATTGCCCGCCACCATGAGTGTCGCCCCAAACTCGCCCAGAGCACGGGCAAGGGTCAGCAACGTTCCCGCCAGGATGCCAAGAAACGCCAGCGGAAGGGCAATGTGTCCAAAAACTGCCCACTCTGACGTGCCCTCCACCCGAGCCGCATCGAGCAACGCCGGATCAATTTGCTTAAAGGCTCCGATCGCAGCTCGATAGAACAACGGAAAAGCCACCACCGCCGCCGTGAACACCGCTGCATACCAGGTAAAAACCAGCCGCAAGCCACCATACTGCAACAGTTGCCCCACTGGCCCATTACGCCCGATCGCCAGCAGCAGCCCAAACCCAACAACAGTGGGCGGCAACACCAGGGGCGTCAAAGGATTTTCCAACAGATTGCGGCGGGTGCCCGGTAAAAGGTGCTGATTCAGCTCCAGTGCGTCCATTTGTTCCACAGCGGCGGAAATGAACACATCCACAGGCGCCCCTTGCTCAATTTGTCGCTGCAATGCGCCGGAAGTCCTAAAGCTGTAGGTCACGGGGGCACCTATGGCGTCGGGTACATCCGGTAGCGCAGTAACTGCATTCATTTTACAGTTCGCAAACTGGCAGCGGCGGCCACCAGCAGATCATTCACCGATCATTGACCGACGTTGATCGTTCTGCTGAATCATTGGGTGCAACGGTCCAATGGGCACAGGCGATCGCGATCGCCATCACCCCGAAACACATCCCCAGAAATGAACCCATCTTTTTTTCATCCCATCTTTTTTTCATTATTTTTGTCCTCCTCGAATGAGCGGCGAAAGCGGGCAAAGGTCACGCAGTCGTACCCACTCCCTCACTCGCAAACTGGAGCGCCCCTTGTGTCGCTGTTGTCCCATTCTCAGAACCGATTAACACCCGATGAACGGTTTTATCTTCCTATCCCCATCAGAGGGATTTCGTCATCGGTTCAACCCCATCGGTGACAAAACGAACGTTTCTGCGGTCGAAGATGGGGCAATCCTGACGACTGGAACCACCACCATCCCAGATCTCTAGCGCTAATTGAGGTCTTTGAAGTTCACGCGCCAAGCCTTCAAATACCCGCTAGGGTGAATGTGTTGTGTTGCCCGTCTGTGTCTTCCGTGGTGAAACGTGCTGTGTTGTGGATGGGGCGTCGTCCCCCGATGATCCTGTGGCTCGCGATCGCAGCGTTGCTGATTTTGGCCCTCTCTGGGGCGATCGTCCACCTGCTCACCGAGTCGTGGTGGTTTCGCGCAGTGGGCTATCCCAGCGTGTTTTGGACACGCATCCGCTGGCAGAGCGGCATTTGGGTGGTGACTGGCCTGTTCTACAGTGCATTTCTCTATGGCAACTATCGCCTCGCTCTGAGATTGACCCGCGATGCACCTTGGCGCGTACTTGAGGGCAGTAACCTTGCTGGCGTGGCCAATACCCTGCCACAGTATCTCGCGATCGCCTTCACTATGCTGCTGTCCCTCAATGCTGCCGTGAATGGCGCAGCCGCTTGGGATACAGTGCTCAAATTCCTCAATCCCACGGCTTTTGATACTCCAGACCCCATCTTTCAAGAAGACATCAGCTTTTATCTGTTTCGCCTGCCCCTTTATCGGGGCTTGCAGGGCAATTGTGCGGAATTGTTGATTTGGGCGATCGTGCTCTCCATTGGCGTCTATGCCCTGAAAGGCGAAATTCGGCCCGAGCGCGGCTGGAAATACTTCCTCACTGGAGAAGTCAAAACCCATCTGTGCCTGCTCTTAGCAGGACTTGCCCTCGTCATTTCTGCCGGGTTTTACCTAGAGCGATACGAGCTGCTCTTTTCGCCCACAGGAGTCGTCTTTGGCGCAGGCTATACCGACGTTCATGCCAACCTCCACGCCTATTGGACGATGGCCTTCGTGACGCTAGCGGTAGCAGCACTCTTTATCCTCTCCCTCTGGCGTAGTGGTTTTTTGCTGCCTATCGTGGGCATCGGCTTCTACATCGTGGTGCTGATTGGGGTGAATGGGATTTATCCCTGGTTACAGCAAAAACTGGTGGTTGAGCCCAATGAGTTGACCAAAGAACGGCCCTTCATTGAATCTAATCTTGCCTTTACCCGCGCAGCCTACGACTTAGCAGATGTCGAAAGCTCGGATTTCCCTGCTGAGAGCAATCTCGATCGCGCCGCCCTCACCCGCAATGCACCCACCATCGACAACATTCGCCTGTGGGACTATCGGCCTATATTGAGCACCTACCAGCAGCTTCAGGAAATCCGCCTGTATTACAGCTTTGGAGATGTGGATATCGATCGCTACGTCCTCAACGGCGACTACCGACAGGTGGTGATCGCAGCTCGCGAAATGGATTACACCCAAGCTTCACCCGAAGCCCAAACGTGGGTAAACCAGCGACTGAAATTTACCCACGGCTATGGCGTGGTCATGAGTCCGGTCAATGAGGTGACCCCCGATGGCTTGCCACGGCTATTAATCCAAAATGTGCCACCAGTTTCCAGTGTGGATTTAGACATTGAGGAGCCCCGTCTTTACTATGGCGAAGCGACCCGATCCTATGTATTTACAGGCACAGAAACCGATGAGTTTGACTATCCTGACGGGGATAATAATGCCGCCAATCGCTACAGCGGGGCTGGGGGTGTACCAATGGGATCATTCTGGCAGCGATTGGCCTATGCCTATGATCTCGGCAGTTTCAAGATCCTGATCTCCAATTATTTTTCACGCGACTCGCGCATCCACTACTATCGCCAAGTTGTGGAGCGGGCGCGTCACATTGCGCCGTTTTTGACCTATGACGATGATCCCTATATCGCGATTGTGAATGGTCGGCTGAAATGGATCCTTGATGCATACACAACGACAAACCGCTACCCCTATTCCGAACCACTGGGTCGCAGCGGCGATGTGCAGGCAATTCTGAACAGCCCGGTGATTGCAGGGCTGGCCCGCAGTGGGGCGAATTATTTGCGCGACGCGGCCAAGGTTGTGATCGATGCCTACGATGGCACCGTGCAGTTTTATGGGGTAGACGAGACGGATCCGATTTTGGCGACCTACCGCAAGATTTTCCCGGCGTTGTTTCTCTCCCGGAATGCTGCACCTGAGGATTTGGCGGCCCATTTTCGTTATCCCTATGATTTGTTTAAGGTGCAGGCGCAGATGTACCGGGTTTATCACATGGAGAACCCGGAGGTGTTTTACAACCGTGAGGATGTGTGGCGCTTTCCGATGCAGATTTATGAAGGTAGCCCGGTGTTGATGGAGCCCTATTACGTCATCATGCGTTTGCCAGAGGCGGAGCAGGAGGAGTTCATTCAAATCCTGCCGTTTACGCCGCTGAACCGCGACAATATGGTGGCGTGGATGGCGGGCCGATCGGATGGCGATCGCTATGGTCGGCTTTTGCTGTACGAATTTCCGAAGCAACAGTTGGTCTTTGGCCCCAGCCAGATTGAGGCGCGCATTAACCAAACGCCGGAAATTTCTGAACAACTCACCCTCTGGAGTCAGGAGGGATCGCGGGTGATTCGGGGCGACATGATGGTGATCCCCATTGAGCGATCGCTGCTTTATGTGGAGCCTGTGTATTTACGGGCAGAACAGGGAGCCCTGCCTGAACTGCGGCGCGTCATTGCAGTTTATGACAATCAGGTGGCGATGGAGCCCACCCTGGATGCGGCGCTGAATCGTATTTTTGGCGATCGCCCGGCGACGACACCAGAACCTGCATCATCGGATGAGAGCGATTCAGTGACAACCACACCTCCGCCAGGGCTCGTTACGCGGGTGCAAGCTGCCCTCGATGCCTATGAGGCGGGGCAACAAGCTCTCCAACAAGGCGATTGGGAAGCCTACGGTCGCGCCCAGCGCCAGCTTGAAACCGTATTGCGTCAGCTTGAACAAGAGACGGATCTGTCGGGTAACTGAGCCTTTGAGATTCTGATCTCAAAGGGGGAATTTTCGGCGCATCGATGCGCCCCTTCAGCGATCCCCAGGTTGCTCAGGCTAGGGCAGCGATGACGCGCACCTGAAACTCTTCCTCAAACCAGGCTTTCTTGTCCTGCAAGTTCCACAGTTCTGAGGCGCAATCGTCGTGGGGATGGCTAGGGTGCAGATCGAGCCGCAGTTCTTGCTGATCGGCGTCGTAGGTGACGGTGAGGCGGGCGATCGCGCCAATGCCTCGGCGATCGAGGGCGACCGCCAGCCGCAGCAGTGGACTGAGCTGGGTGACCAGATAGCGATGGTACTTGCTGGGCAGGTTGCGATAGTTATCGTGCTTTTTCTTCGGTTGGCTCTTGCGGTGGTAACGGGCCAGGTTGGCGATGACCTCAATTTCGGCCTCGGTATACCCCAGCAGTTCCCCATTGCGAATCAGGTAATAGGAATGCTTGTGGTGGCTGGAGTGGCTGATGAAGTGCCCACAGTTGTGCAAGATAGCGGCAGCCCACAGCAGTTCCCGTTCGGGATCGCCCCAGTTGTGGAGGTGGCCTTGGGTCGCGTCAAAAAGTTGGAGGGCATAGTGGGCAATGCGATCGCTGCGATCGTAGGGCACTGAATACTTTTGCGCAGTACTGAGCACGCTGCGTTCTCGCACCGAGCTTTGAAACTGCATCCGGTCTTCAATCAGACCGTGCACCAGCATCCAATCGACGACCACCCCTTCCCGCAGGGCACGCTCACAAATGGTCAGGCTTTCAGCGCCAAGCAGCTCCATCGTTTCCTGCAAGATCACTGCGCCCGCGACGATAATTTCTGCTCGCCGGGCCGACATTTCTGGCAACGCCAAGCGCTCGGCATAGGTCATCTGGCGCAAGCGTTCAACCCATTCCCGCAGTTCTTCCAGGCTGAGTTGAAAGCCATTAAGCGGGTCGGGCACCATGCCCAGGCGGCTGTCGGCGATGAGGGCGGCGAGGCACTCGATGGTGCCGGAGGTGCCCACCAGCCGAAACGGCTCATCTGGGCTGAGGTGGCGCTTGAGGTCATCGATAGGGGGCTCCATGCGCCCCCGCACGTAGGCTTTGAGGTAGGTGAATTCTTCGTCACTGATGGGGTTGGTGTGGACAAATCGAGCCGTCAGGCGCACGGCACCGACTTTGGTGCTACTCAAAAAGCGATGGGGTTCGCCGGTGCCGAGGATGACTTCAGTGGAGCCGCCGCCGATGTCGATGATGGCGTGGGGGCGGCCATGAAATTCCATGCCAGAGAGGACGCCGAGGTAAATTCGGCGGGCTTCTTCAGTGCCGGAAATAAGGCTGACGTTGAGCCCAACTTCGGTTTCAACCCGGTTGAGAAAGTCTTGGCCGTTGGTGGCTTCGCGGACGGCGCTGGTGGCTACGGCGATGATGTCTTCGGCGTTGAAGCTTTCAGCGATCGCGCGACATCGTTTTAGCGCCGCCAACCCTCGCGCCATCGCTTCCTCTGACAGCTCTCCCGTTTGCTCTGAAAAGTTGCCTAGGCGGACGGTTTCTTTTTCGCGATCGATGATGGTGAAGGCGGGCAGCGAGGGTTGAACCTTGACGACCACCATATGGATGGAGTTGGTGCCCACGTCGATCGCAGCCAAGATGCGATCGCGGTTCAAATCGTGCGGGGCAGATCGGGTGGGATAAATCAGCGGGAGATTTTGATTCGGAGCGATCGTCTCAACCATAGCCTGGGTGTAGCTGGGTGTAGGAGGTTCTGTTTCAAATCCTACAGGCGTCCTTCTCCATATCCGAAGTTCCCCAAGGAGTCTTTAAAATCCCCAAGGAGTCTTTAAAAACAGTAGCGTCCTGTACCGAGGGATGCATGGAAACTGCGATCGCCCCGCCGTGGCCTTCTGGAAGGTTTCAAGTCTCTCAAACTTCTCAAATTAGAGAATGAATTTAGAGAAATTGTCGGAAATTCCGGCTCAGAAAGAGCGCTTGCTCAGCATTGCGACGTCGTACCAACCCCGGCAGCGTTTGTCCACCCGCCCGAACCCAGCGCGGAAACTCATTCGCGGCCCCGGCATAGTCGCCCGCGTTGAGCTTGCGCAACATCGTCGAGCCCCCCAGGGCCCCCAGCCCAACGTTAAAGCTAAAGGACACCAGCGCTGAAAACTGGTTGCTGTTGAGGGGAACCTTCACCAAATCGCGCACGCCCGCCTCAAACTTGCCTAGGTCGCGGCGCAAAATGGCTTCTGCTTCCGCTTCGGTGATGGTCATGCCGGGGGTGACGGTGGGCGGCCCCGCCATTGAGGTGTGGCCGTAGCCAATGGTCCACACCCCTACAGAATCTTGATAGGCGCGTAGCTCACAACCTTCAAAGGTTTTGATCAGCAGCAGACCGTCTGCGTTGATCTGGCCAGTTGGGGAGGTGGGCGGTGCGGGGGGCGGTGGGGGTGGCGGTGGGGTGGGGATGGGCGGTGGCGGTGGCATTTGCGGCGGCTCTGGCCCGTTGGGGGAAACCATCATGGCGCGCGGGGCGTCGGGCCGGGTGAACCAAGATTGCAGTCCTGTGATGTTGAGAACCTTTTCGGCAGGATTGGTTCTGGACGGATATTTGGAGATGCGTGAAATCCAATAGCCGCCTTGCATCAAATAGATGGCTTTATCGGTCTCTTTAATCCAGGTGCCCATACCGCTTCTCCCTGAAGTGTCTAAAGGTCAGGCCGTAATGGCTGCTACAAATCTTTGCACTGGGCGATTGCGCCTTGGGCCTGCCCTATTGCCCCAAGCTGTTGTCAAGGGCTGATTCAGTGTAGTTCACGCCTCTCTGGAGTTGCGCATCCAAGGGAGAAAACTGCATAAATTTTCCTGAGGGGTTGCTCTAGTGTGGAAAGCGAGTTCATTAGCTGATCGCGATGGTGCGGACTACCGTCATCGCCGAGAAAAGGAGCCAAGAAACGGCCAAAAAACTTAAGCAAAGTCAAGAGTCTTTCTTGAGCACCCATTAAGATAGTTAAAGGCTTATATCGAGGAGCAGCTTGTCTATGTCTTTTGCGATCTTCGTTGCTTCTCCACCCGACTTGCCAACGGCTCCCACGGTTCGCCGATTCGACAATGGCCTCACCATTATTGCCGAGCAAATGCCCGTTGAGGCAGTCAACCTCAGCCTATGGTTTCGGGTTGGCTCTGCGGTCGAATCTGACGACATCAACGGCATGGCTCATTTCCTAGAGCACATGATCTTCAAAGGCACCTCGCAACTGCCCATCGGCGAATTTGAGCGCCGGGTCGAGGCTCGCGGCGGGGTCACCAATGCCGCCACCAGCCAAGATTACACCCACTTTTTTATCACCAGTGCCCCCCAGGACTTTGCGACCTTGGCTCCGCTGCAAATCGAGCTGGTCATGAACCCGCTGTTAAGCGATGCAGAGTTTGAGCGCGAGCGCCCCGTCATTTTGGAAGAGATTCGTCGCGCCCACGACAATCCCCGGCGGCGCACCTTCTACCACTCGATGGAGTTAGCCTTTGAGCACTTGCCCTATCGGCGTCCGGTGCTCGGCCCGCCAGCGGTCATTGAGGCGCTGACGGCTCAACAAATGCGCGACTTCCACAGCTACTGGTATCAGCCCGAGCGAGTAACAGCAGTGGCGGTCGGAAATTTGCCCGTGGAGGAACTCATTCAGACCGTAGCGGCGGGGTTTGATCAGGCGATCGCAGCGCGATCAACCCCTACCCCAGCCCGCAACGGTCACGGGAGCCTACTGCGATCGGCTCCGGAAGCGTCCTTTGCCACCGTGGCGCGGCGGGAAGTGACGGATCCGTCCCTACAGCAGGCACGGTTGATTCTCAGTTGGCGAGTGCCTGGCTTGGCGGAGCTTGAAGACACCTACGCCCTAGACGTATTGGTCTCTGTCTTAGGACGAGGACGCACGGCACGGCTAATTAAGGATTTGCGCGAAGAGCGGCACCTTGTCACGAGTGTCTCGGCCAGCAATATGACCTACTGGCGACAGGGTATCTTCAACGTGGCAGCGCAGCTTGCGCCGGAGCATCTAGAGACGGTGGAGACCGCGATTTTACGGCACATTGAAACCGTGCGCCAAACGCCGATCACAGGGGCGGAATTACAGCGGGTGCAAACCCAGGTAGCAAACCGCTATGTGTTTGGCAGTGAAAGTCCGCGCGATCGCGCGGGACTGTATGGCTACTACCAAACCCTGACGGGGCATGTTGAGCACGCCCTCAACTATCCGGAGAAAATCCAGGCGTTAACCCCCGAAGATATCGCCCACGCGGCGCACCGTTATCTATCCGCAAGCGCCTATGGGGTGTTGACCCTGCGTCCTGAATCATGATCTCGGGTGGATGGATGTTTGGACGGTAGGATGTGGGAGATGAGTTTTCCTGCCGATTTTCACCTCGCCGATGTGGAACACCATTGCCCAAGCCATCGCCCAAGCCACAGGAGCCCCTTTTTCAATTGAAAATCAGCGATCGGTCGGGGGCGGTAGCATTAACCGGGCCTATCGGATTGCTTCGGGCGATCGCGCCTTTTTTCTAAAAGTAAATCGCGCCGCCCAAGCTGCCATGTTTGAAGCCGAGGCACTGGGGCTTAAGGAAATGGCCGAAAGTCGCACAATTCGGGTGCCGCGCCCCGTGTGTTGGGGCACCGCCGAGGATATGGCCTATATCGTGATGGAGTGGCTTGACTTGGGCAGTCGCAGCCCAGAGGCTTGGTATCGCATGGGGCAAGACCTCGCGGCGATGCATCGGGTGACGAGCGATCGCGGCTTTGGCTGGCGACAAAACAACACCATCGGCGACACCCCCCAGCCCAACCCCTGGACCACAGACTGGCTGACCTTTTACACTGAGCATCGGCTGCGGTTTCAGTTTTCCCTCGCGCAGCGGCGGGGTGGCAATTTTCCGCGGGCAGAGGCATTGCTGGCGACCCTGCCAGAGCTGCTGGCCGACCACGCCCCAACGCCCTCGCTCGTGCATGGTGACCTCTGGTCGGGCAATGCAGCAGTCACCCGCGATGGGGTGCCGGTGATTTTAGATCCAGCGATCTATTACGGCGATCGCGAAGTGGATATCGCCATGAGTGAATTGTTTGGTCGCTTTCCCCAGCCCTTCTACGAGGGCTACACCGCCGCCTATCCCCTGAGCCCTGGCTATGAACAACGCAAAACGCTGTATAACCTCTACCACATCGTGAATCATTTCAATTTGTTCGGCGGTGGCTATGGCTCCCAGGCCAACAGCATGATTGACCGCCTGCTAGCTTAGGGGGGCACACGCGAGCCCATCTGCCGTAGGTTCCAGCCTGGCATTCAGGCAGAACTGTGGAGTACAAAATGACAACACTGATACTGATGATGACGCGATCGCCCGTTGGCCTGCTCTCGATTGGAATTCTGATGCTCACCACCTTAGGCATCTCTGCCTGCACGCCCTCGGCGACACCTCCAACCTCAGATCCGGTGGAATCCACTGATCTTGCGGGTACGGAATCGCTCTCCGTAGAAGTCGGGGGTCCCAAAGGTGAATCGACCCCAGACCCAGGACGCGAAGCCTTTGTCGCAACGGATCTGCCCGAGGGAGAGCGGGTGGGCACTGACCCCGAAGCGATCGCCCAAGCCCTCTATAGCGCCAAGGAACCGATAGAAGGCCTCTATGCCGAAACCCTCGAATCCATTTCAGTGACCCCAGACCAAACAGTCGTTATCTTTACCCGTCTTGGCCTCCCCGACGACTCCGTAGCAGGCATTCGCTATCGCCTGGAATTCGTCGCCCAAGGGGAACAGTGGGAACTCGCCTGGGTCGGTCAACAATTCACCTGCCGAGAAGGTCGCGGCCAGCAAGATTGGGATACCACCCTCTGTTCCTGATCCTTAAAAGGCAAAAGTATCGTCATTCCAAGCATGCTTGAGACAAGCAAACCCTTTGCAGTTCAGGTAATGCAGTCCTCGACTTATCACATTCTTATCTGGAATATGGCTGATTGCACAACTTAAGCCTCCCGCTATTGTCATAGTTCTTGCGTAAGTCCTGGGTTAGTTCACCCTATTGGTTAACCACACTGGCTGCTAATGCTTGCACCAGCTCAAGCGGTACCTGCTCCGCTTGAATCAAGGACAAATTCGCCCTTAAGCTAGTGACCTCTCCCGCGCGGATCGCGAAGAACTCACCAACCTGTTGGTTGGCCAGCTTACTGGTTACGTCGGTCTTAGCTTCGCTGAGCATGGGCTTCAGCTTTTTGAGGGCAGTTTCTTCCTTCACCTTGCCGACAAACCAGGAGGAGATTTGATCTCGACACTTATAGTCCAAATCGCCGGGGCTTTGGGTGGCGAGCAGAATGCCCAGTCCAGCGGAGCGGGCGCGTTTCAGCAAACTTTCCATCAGCTCTTTGGTGGAGGGTTTGCCCTGAGCGGGCAGGTACAGATCGGCCTCGTCGAACAACACCACTGCCTGAAGCTGGCCAGACGGGTGCCGCTGGGCATAGCGGTTGAGGTTGAGCAAAAACTGCGATACCCAAAATAGAATGTTGGCGTTATCGCCCAAGCTGCCCAAGTTAATTATTGATAGACGGGTCTTCTGGGGATGAGACGAGGCCAACAACTGCTCGGTGGAGAGCTGTTCGCACTGGGGATTGAAGAGGTGCCCGGCGATGAGGCTGAGGGTTTGGAGGTCTTCGGCCAGCTTTTTGCAGTGCTTCGGGTCTAACACGCCGATCGCATTCACTAGCAGTGGATCCTGTTCATCAATGAACGTGATCAGCCGATCCATGCTTAGGGGATTGTCGGTCTGGAGCGTGCTGAGCACGGCGATCGCCTGCCCCAAAACTGCAATCCGGATTTTATCTAGCCCCGATGACTTGTATCCCATAATTCCCCCCAGGGCGGCGGCGCAGTAGTTAGCCAGTTGCTGCCGCTCAGCGCTAGACAGTTGCCCCAGACCCGGCGGGGTGATGGCAATGCTCAGCGGTCGCCCAGCATTGTCCAGGGTGCCAGGGGTGTAGACCGCGACATCGATGTGATCGCGCAGCAGTTGCCGGTGGGCCATCAGTCGAGGATCGTCGGTGGGTTTGTCCCATGCCTCGGGGTTGGCGTAGCTGCACAGATCACCCTTGCGATCGAGCAAAACGGCGGGCACGCCCCGCAGCAGCAGTTGTTCGATCAAGGTCAGGGCCAGGGTGGTTTTGCCGCTGCCCGAACCCCCCAGAAACGCGGCGTGGCGCACCAGCGCTTCCCGAGGCAGGTCAACCGGAGTCGGCACTGCGGAGCGAGTTTGGCCTAGGGGAATAGCTGATGCTGGCTCGGGTAAAGTCGGTTCAGCCCCAAGGTCGGGAATTGGTTGTGGTGTCGCCTCAGGAAGATTCTCCCCAGGCTTTGTGGCGTTTGGCTGGGGCGTTGGTTGGGTCTGCTGAGGCTGGCCGCTAGACGCAGAACCGGCGGCGAGCTTTAGGTTGGCCAAATCCAAGATGCGCTGGAGCGAGGGCAGTTGCGACAGGGGTTTCTCGGCCTGGAGCCAGGCGGGGTAGTCGGGGCGATCGCCGTACCGCTGCTCGAAGCTTTGAATCGCCAGCATGGTGCGCCAGTCAGAATCGGCCACCTGGGCGCGACGGCCTCCCTGACTGAGAAAGTTGCCAATCTGCTGGGCAATCTTTGTTTGAGGATTGCTGGGAAATTCGGTGGTACGTAGGGCTACGGGAATGTGGGTTCCAGCATTTTGCTGAAGTTCTCGAATTTGTTTGGCCAGGGAACCACCCCTGGCGGGTTTTTGACACAGCCTCAATAGTAAAGAGCCCTGGGTGGCATTCGGCCCTAGGTGCAGATTGACAGTCAGGTAATCCCCATCGATTTGGGTAGCAAAGTGGCAACCATGGCCTAGTTCTTGCCCACAGCGCTGGATGCTATGGCCAATGAGGTGTAGCAGATCGCGATCATCGTCGGGAGGTTCAAAGCTGCCCGCTAGGTGGTCGTTCCAATGCTGGCTCAGCTCATAGTCTTCTGGAGGTTCCGACCCATTATCAGAATCTGAAGATGGGGCATCTAGGTCAGGTAATTGCCCTGTCGTGATGCTTTTTTCTCGTTGACGGCGACACCATTCCAAGACATCGCGAGTTGTCTGACCCGCTAGCTTCTCAGCGATAGAGTCAGGAAAGGGATATAACGTCTCGTCACTGTTGACTGATATCTCTGCCAATTCGTAAAGATTTTGCAGTCGCCGAGCGATGATTTGCCTGACTTCATCTTCTGAACGCCGGGCACTAAGACTAATGGGGGTTGGATCTTGCTCTAGGCGATCAAGATGGGATTTTGGCAGATGCTGTTTCAACAGATCGTAAAAGCTCTCTAGGCAGGAGAGCACGACGATGACGTTGGGAATCTCAGCTAACGTAACGATGGTCTGAACAGCTCGTCGGAAACGCTGTCCAGCATCATCCATGCTGTGAATATCTTCAAGCTGGTCTAGGCAGACTACAAAGGCCCCGCCGGTAAGCGCTTGAATTAGCAAGGCAAACGATCGCAGCATCCGCAGGGGATCATCATCGTGATCGCGGCTAACGACCCCGCCTAGAACTTTGCTGTCGTAGGGGGTTAAGGGTTCGCATCGCAGCAGTTTAAGGACTTTAGCGCTGATCGCAGGCTGGCCGGGTTGCAGGTATAGCAGCGCCCGAATCACGTCAATATCGACACCATTAAACTGTTTTAAGGCAATCACGCGATCGGCGATCGGGTAGATTAAATCGATCAGCTCTTCCTGGGATAGATCGTCTTCTTTTAGCAGAGTAAGTTCATTGGGCGTAACGACGCCTGAACGCTCGGCAAGTGCGTTAGAACACTCAATCAGTCCAGTTTTTGGCCCAAAGGGTTCGTAGTAGGGTTTATCGAAGGAATCAATGGTATTTCTCAGTACATACCGAGCATAGTTCGACACCGCAGAGGTCATCTGCATGTAGCTAAAGAAGCCCTTCTGCTGTTCGTGGGTTTGATTGCGAAAAAAACGCATCAAATGCGTTTTACCTGCTCCCGACTCTCCCAATAGCAACAGAATGCGGCCTGAGTCGCTAGCGGCGGAACTATCGACTCGATTGAGCAGTCGCTCATAGGCTGAGCGGGCTTCTAGATGAATGGTGTCTACGTCGTATAAATCGGGCTGCCAGATTTGGTGTTGGTGGGTAACGGCATGAAAAACATCCAGTCCCTGGTGAGAACAGAAGGTGTCAAATCTTGGATCAGTGGTCATAGCCATTAGCTTTAGTCAAGACGAATAAAGTGAAACGTGCTGTTTAGATGATTAATTTCTGAAGCCGATACATCGTTGGCGTCCAGAGCGTAGGCCAGGTCAGCCCGACTTAGATCAAGTCTTCGCTGCTGATTAGCGGTTATCAAACGCTGTTTGAAGTCTTTTAGGGTGAGCGCTAGGTCTGGGTGCTGTTGCTGTAAGGTTGCCCAGACCCGAGAGATAAACACTTTGGAATCTCCTAATCGGCCGTCTTGAGTTGCTTTGGCCGCGTTGAGGGTAAGCTCAGCAAACGCTTCATCGGATAGGGCTGCTATGGGGGTGCTGTTAGAGGCATCGGGTTTTAGTGGTAGCGGTATGACGCTGCTGGTCAGGGCTTGACGCAAAATTGCGGTGCGCAGTTCATCGGGGGTGGTGCGCTTGGCCTGCGCGACCTTAGCCACCAGCTGCAACAGCGCCTTATCCCAGGGCAGGGGTTTGGGAGCTTGAAGCAAATCATTCAGCAGGGCGGCCATGACGGTGCCCTGGTTAAACGCCTGCTGCCGCAGGTCGGGGAGCTGGGTCTGGAGGTTTTCAGCGGTTTGGGGGTTGCACAGTTTTTGCCACAGCAGGGTATTACGCGCCTGGGTGAGGGTGCCAAAGGGGGCAATGGGGAGATCAAAGCCCTGCTGGAGGATGGCCGCTCGCAGTCCGTCGGCTTCCCCTAGCCGTTTGCGGGTTTCGGTGGAAAGGGCGGGCAGGTTGAGGGCATGGGCGATCCAGTCGGTATTCTTCAGGGTTTTCCACTGAAGTCGGGGGGGCAGGGTCTTGAGGTTGAGGACGTCGAGGATGTGTTGTCGTCCACTGTTGCTCAGTTGGTAGCGAGACGAGCTGACAGGCTGGGTATAGCCTTGCTCGCTGAGGCCGGTCAAGGTGGTTTCGATTTGCTCGGTGTAAGCGGTATTGGATAGCTCGCTACCGGCGATCGCCTTGAGCGCTTTCTTCAACTCGCTGACGGTCATACCCTTCTTATCGGCAAAGAGTAGGCGACTCAACAGCAGGTCTGTCAAGGGAATGGGTCGCAGTGAAAGCATCATGGCTCCGAAGGTTGGGTGACAGAAGAAGAGCGGGTCGCGAGGGCCTGGTCAACAGCATCGAGGATATCTTCGAGGTCTCTGACCACGTCTTCTGAGAGAAAGCGCAGCACCAGAAACCCGTGCTGCTGCAACAGCCGATCTTTACGGCGATCGCGGCGGTAGTTGTCGAGGCACTGAAAGTGATAGTGCCCGTCCAGTTCGATCACTATTTTGGCCGCTGTGTCTAGAAAATCCACCTCCATCGGGCGACCGCCAAAGTCTATGTCTAGCCGCGCATTCACTTGGAACCGTCCTGTGGTGGTTGGTTTGGCCTCTAGATACTGAGCCAAAAACCACTCCGCCTGGCTGCGGTAAACCTCAGTTGCCTCAGCGGTCTCGGGCTGGTGAGCCGGGTCAAGGAGAGTCAGTGCCGTATCCAAGGCTTCTGGGGTAGTGCCGTGGGTTTCGGCCAGGTGCAGCAGAGACTGGATCTGCTCTTCGTCTAGGTTGCGATCGCTCAACCGCTGTCTAATGTTGCCCAGTTCAGGTGAGGGGACATCGATTAGGCCACCGCGCAGCATCGCCTTGGCTCTCGATTCGGGCAGCTCGTTTAGCAAGCCCTGAACCTGGGCTACGGTTAGCGCCAGGGCCACCGGAATCTGCGGCACCGCCTCTACCAACTGAGCGAGGGCGGTGAGGGCGACAGCGGCTCGATCATCTTCGGGCAGCAGCACCAACAACCCCGGCACCGCAGACGGTGGAAATAGCCGCGCTACGGCAGCAAAGCTGGCCAGCACGGTTGAGGAGTCTGCCAGCGCTAGTCGCTTAGTTTGTGGCTCTGAGCTGGGGAAGGCAGGGAGCCAGTCGAGAATAGCTCGCAGTCGCTCCGCGTCCTCCGAGAGGGACGCTAGCTGCTGCCAAAACAGCTGACGCTGGTAGTCGCTGGTATGGACTAACCAGTCGGTCAGTTCCGCTTCGGAGCGATGGGCCAGGGTGGCGAAGTTTTGCAGGATCCGCGATCGCAGATTATCGTGCTGCGCCATCGTGGCAAGCCAAATCTCCAGGAGGGCGGTGATACACGTGTAACCCCCCACACCCGTCAATCGCTCAGTCTGTTTTGACCACTGGATCCACAGCTGACGGGCCGCAATGGCTTTTCCCTGTAGAACCGACAGCGTTGGAATGGCCTGGCACCGCTGGGACTGGTGTAGGGCGAGGCGGGCGATTTGCGAAGCGTTCCCTGGGGAAATCGCTGTGGATTGCGGGTCAAAGGTCAAAACGTAGAAACACCCTTGCACGGTCAATTCAATGCTAGCCAGGGTTCATGGCTCATCCCAAGATAGCTCTGCTTAACCAAAGCTCAATCGGTGTGTAAAGGGGATTTTGTAAAGGTTTTCAGAGGTGGGGCTCAGGGCTGCGATCCCTGGGACGGCGACTTCACTACCTCCCATTAAGTGGGTGTAAATTAAGTGGGTGTGAACGTGAACTTGGGCGAAAACCGGGGCAGAAATCCCTTTACTCCACTCCACTCTACGCCGACTGATCGCTTGAATCAGCTTGCTGAGCAGTTGAATCTGTTGCAGATTGCGGGTACCGAAGAAGCCAAAATCATAGCTCGTCTTGAGGATAAAGCTCTGCTGGAGCAGCAACTCCGAAAGCTCAAGCAGGAAATACAGCCGGTCGCTTAGGAATATTGGCAACCAAGAACTGCTGCACGAGCTTGCCATTGCTCTCTATGCCCAAGATTTTCTGTCCCTAGGCAAAGCCAGAGAACTGGCGCAGATGGACAAGTACGAATTTGGCCAACTCCTCGCCCAACGTAGCATCCTGAGCATTATGGCACCGACGAACTAGAAGACGACCTAGCCTATGCTCGTCGTCAGTAATACCTCCCCCATTCTGAATTGGGAAATCGTGGGTCAGCTTGATCTGTTGCGCCAACAGTTCGGGCAAATACAGTTCGGGCAAATTCAGCTCCCACCCCCCTGGTTGCCTGACACATTTCTGGAAACCCTTGATTTTTCGTTGAGAGTCTATACGCAAAAGGACTCGAACCCAAGGCTTTCAGCCCTAGAGTTCGAGATTCCAGATCCAGATGTGAAACAACTGAACATCAATGCTTTGAGGCACTTGTGTCAGGCAGTCAGCCCACCCCCTGCCTTAGACAAATGGCTCTACTAACGAACTTGATATGAGGAGAAACCGAGGGGCTGTCGTGATGTTCAAAGCAAAAAAATGACCGCTCCGAAGAGCGGCCATGGCAGCTCAGGCGAGCGCGAATTCCGCGAACCTCCCCTCCCCGGAGCTCATCCAGTAGGGGTTTGGTCTTTGGAGTAGACCATCTAGGACTCGTCCCCACAGGAATACACAATCTCATGTCAGACATGATGCTAGAGAACCCGGTTCGACCACCGGTAAAAAAGTCTAGAGAAAGCCTATCAACTCGCTTTGTCTAATATTCTGGACCATCCGCGATGATCGGCTTAGGGACGAGCCAAGGCAAGGTGCAGAGCCTATTGCAACACAATGGGCTGTTGCTCGATGAAGCCGGACTGCCCCTGGGTCTGCTGGCGCAGCAATACTGGACGCACCAAGGTGGCAAAGACTTGCCCGCTGGGGAAAAAGAGAGCCAAAGGAGAGCCAGAAGTGGCATCAAGGCCTGAGTGCCGTTTTGCCCATTGACTCGTTAGAGGGCGTTTGAAAAGCTGGGGCGGATGGTGGTCTTTGCCCCAGCTCAACAGCAGCCGTTTCCCGGAGTGAAGGGTCTGGCCACGGCGCTCGACCGATTGGCGTTTGCCTCAGTTGGTTTTCAGGCGGCTATAAACCTCTACAAGATTAGGCTGGCATAAGGGGCAGGGTTTCTGCCCTGGGATTGCTGAATCAGTCGAATGATGCGGGTCTTTTCTAGCAGGCCCATCAGCGCACCATTATCGCGAATGACAGCTAGCACCGAAAGTTGCTTTTCTTCGAGCAAACGCACCACGTCAAGGAGAGGTCGATTAGAATCCACCGGGGTTGGCGACTCTTGGGTTGACATAACTGCACCGACGGAGGTTTCGGCCCAGCGATCACGAGGGATGGTGCGCAAACACTCGACGGAAAGGGTTCCAACGAGGCGATCGTCAGCATCCACAACCAAGTATCGGCTCCAGGGATGGTCGACAGATAGCACCGCCCGATCCGCAAACTCACGCAAGGAGAGATCTGCAGCAACAATTGGACTGTTGGGGGCGATCGCATCAGCAGCGGTCAATCCCTCTAGGCGAGACTGCACCTCAGCAGTTTGCGCAGAGCGATTAGCATTTTGCAGCAAGAACCAGCCAACCAGCAGGGTCCATACATTCCCAAAGGTTGTCAGACCCAGAATGGAGGCGGCACCCAAGCCGACCCCTAACCAACCGATAACCTGACCAGCCCGACTGGCAAAGGCCAATCCCTTGTAGGGATTACCCGTCAACTTCCACACAATGGATTTGACGACGTTGCCACCATCCAAGGGCAGACCCGGCAACAGGTTGAAAACACCCAGGGCCAGATTGACATAGGCCAGCACGCTAACAATTGCACCCACAGGGCCAGACAACGAGAATACGGTGCCGATGGTGAAGAGGGTGGCAAACAGGGCAAGACTCACGGCAGGTCCAGCGATCGCGACCCCAAACGCACCTCGGGGGGTGTCCGATTCCTTTTCTAGAGCGGCCAGGCCACCAAATAGGAATAAGGTGATGGAGTTAACGTTAATGCCCTGGCGTAGTGCAACAAAGCTATGCCCCAGCTCGTGGGCCAACACTGACGCAAATAAGAGCAGTGCGGTCAGCAGCCCAAGCACCCAAGGTGTCACACCCGTCAGCCCCGCGAAGGAATTCGCCAAACCGCTGCCGTAGTTCCAGGTAACAAGGGCGAGGACTAAAAACCACGACACATTCACATAAAACGGAATGCCGAACAGGTTGCCCACCTGTAAATTGCCATTCATATGGGGCACCTCATTAGTAAGATCAACATCGGGCGATCACGGCTCAGATATTTCACATGCTGACCGTGTGAGCCCTGCCTTAAACCAACATCTGTACTAAACAGCGGATTTCAAAAACGGCGGGATCATCGCTCGCCCATGTCCCAAATTGTAACGGCATGTAACAAGGCGTCTCATCTCACAAATGGCGTAAAGCCCGCCCCTAACCCGTCCCCCAAAAGTACGGTTGCGGCTAAACTACGCTCTATCCCAGCACCGATCTCTCTGATTGACAGACACAACGTTGAGCCAAAGTCCTGAAAGCCTTCACCCTCCAGGAGGGCACGGGAGCGCGGGCAATAGGCGTTTGTCAGTCGAAGTTTGCCCCTGCGACTTGGCGGCATTCGCGACCAACATTTATCTGTGGATTTTGCCATCCTCCAAAATTGGCAGTCTTGCACCTCTACGGCAGAATCTCTGGGAATAAAAATCAGGGATGAAGGACACTGATGCCGAAGATCAGTACGGCCTAAGCACC
>JACYME010000073.1 GCA_015272155.1 Leptolyngbyaceae cyanobacterium T60_A2020_046 | reverse complement strand
CCCGCGCCCTAGTCAATCGTCCGGCGGTGATGCTCCTCGACGAACCCCTCGGTGCGCTTGACCTCAAGCTGCGGAAAGAGATGCAGGTCGAACTTACCAACCTCCATCAACAGTTGGGCATTACCTTTGTCATGGTGACCCACGACCAGGAAGAAGCGCTCTCGCTCTCAAATCGCATCGCTGTCATGCGAGACGGCAATATCGAGCAAATTGGAACCCCGAGCGAAATTTACGAATATCCCAAGACACCCTTCGTGGCAGACTTTATTGGCGATACCAACCTGCTCGAAGGTGAGGTTGATCATCAAGATCCCTCGACTCTCCGCGTGCGCACTTCTCGGGGGCTCACGGTACTGGTCAAAACCGGTAAAGCCACCCCAAAACCCGCATCTCAAAATGTTGTGGTGAGCGTACGCCCGGAAAAAATCCACCTCAGCAAGGCTGCCCCCGGGCAGGAAAGTAACTGCTATTCTGGCTACGTTAAGCACATCATGTATTTGGGAACCCACGTGCACTGTGTCGTGCAGTTACACAATGGCGATTGCTTAACGGTGCTGCAACCCAACCGGGCAGAGCATTATCTCTCTGCAGAAACACCCGTTTACGTGCATTGGACGCCAGATGACTGCCTGGCTCTAGCGGCTGCCTAGGGCTGGCGATCGCCTCACCTTTGACTGAGGCGAACAAACCCACACAAAGTCGGGGAATTGACATTGAACTGTTGTCAGAAAGAATGAGGGGAAACTCCGTGCCGCGTCAGCGATCGCTCTACTCCAACCAGTTTCGTCGGTTAGGCCCAACCCGACGTCGCTTTTTGCAAGGCGCTGCCGCTGCCCTCGCGGGGGTGACCCTGGCAAACTGCCAGCGCAATATTTCTGATGTGCAATCGGGCAATGGAGCCGGGGCAACGGACAGCGCTGGAGCCGGGTCAGGCACCTTGCACATCTATACTTGGGCCGACTACATCAATGATGCGTTAGCCGCCGAATTCACCGAGCGGACGGGCATCAACGTGGTGATTGACATCTATGATTCCAACGAAACGATGCTCGCCAAGATGCAGGCTGGGGGAGGTGATGCCTATAGCATCATCTACCCATCAGACTACATGGTGCAGCAGATGTTAGAGCTTGAAATGCTCACCGCGTTGGATCTCTCCCGCCTCACCGGGCTTGAGAACTTTTTAGATCAGTGGCAAGATCCCGCTTACGACCCTGGTAATGCACATAGCCTGCCCTTTAGCTGGGGAACAACGGGCCTCCTATACAACCGAGATGTGGTTTCTGGGACCCCCACCGATTGGGACTTTCTCTGGGACAATCAAGATTCCCTCGCCCGCCGCATGACGCTGTTAGACGACGTGCGCGAAACCATGGGAGCCGTGCTGAAATCCCTCGGGTATTCCTACAATTCCACCGACCCGGATGAGATTGAAGAAGCCTATGAGCGCTTGCTAGAGCTGCGACCTGCGTTGGCCTCTTTCATGTCCTTTGGGTACGAGGATGCCTTACTGGGCGGCGATTTAGCCATCGTGATGGCGTTCTCTGTGGATGCGATCGCCGCCACCTTAGAAGACGATCGCCTGGAATATATCGTGCCCGAGAGCGGCTCCTCGGTGTGGACAGACACCATGGTGATTCCCACCACTGCGCCCAATGTGGATGCAGCCTATGCCTGGATGAACTACATGCTGGAGCCAGAAATCGCCACCAAAGCGGTCGAAAGCCTTTACTTTGCCACACCAAACGCCGTGTCCTTTGATATGCTCTCCGATGAGCTGAAGAGTAACGAAGACCTTTTCCCCTCAGAGGAAGTACTGGCCCGTTGCGAAGGCATTGCCCCCGTGGGTGACGCCACTGACCTCTACGACGAATACTGGACTCGCATCACGAGCGCCTAAAACCTATGGACGCATCTCCATCAAAACCGGGCGTATCTAAGTTTGGGGGGCAGTTTTGGAACAAGCTTCAAACCCTAGCTGGCCCCCTGGCTCTCCTTGGGCCTTCCGGGCTCTGGCTTGTGCTGTTTTTGGTGTTGCCAACCCTGCTCATCCTCGACATCAGCTTGGTGCCAGGGTTGCGTCCGGGCACTGTCCCTGGGGCCTACGGGTTCGGCAATTATTCCCAGGTTTTCAACCCCTTTGATCCCGCCTTCGACCCGGTTTATATCCAGGTGATCTGGAGATCGATCTATTATGCGGCGGGTACAACTTGCGCCTGTTTGGTGTTGGGGTTTCCTGTCGCCTATTGGCTGGCGCTGATGGCTCCAAGGCGCTGGCGCAACTTGCTGGTAGTGGCCTTTGTGCTGCCGTTGTGGACTTCGTCGCTGCTGCGCGCCTATGCGTGGACGAGTATCCTGCGCCCCACGGGACTGTTGAATAGCCTAATTCTCTGGATTAATGGCATGGTGCCTGGGCTTGAAATTCCTACCCAAGACTGGCTTTACACGCGCACTGCGGTTCTGATCGGGCTCACCTACAGTTTCTTGCCTTACATGGTGCTGATTCTCTATGCTTCTCTGGAGAAGCTGGATCGTTCGCTCCTAGAAGCGTCTGCTGATCTGGGAGCAAACCCTCGGCAAACCTTTTTGAAGGTGACGGTGCCCCAAAGTTTGCCAGGGATTGCGGCAGGATGTCTGCTGGTTTTTATCACCAGCATGGGGGATTTTGTGGTGCCGACACTGCTGGGCGGCGCGTCGAGTATGACGATTTCTCGCTTAATTTATAACCAGTTTCTTGGAATTACGCGCAACTGGGGCTTGGGATCGTCGTTGAGCATGGTGCTGATTTTAGCGGTGAGTGTCGCGATCGCGCTGTTGCTTAAGTATGGCGATCGCAGCTCCGTTACAGAAACTTAGTTGTAGGGGAGACTCGACTATGAAACGTTCCATCCCCACTTTCCCCGTCTCGTGGCAGGCGATTTTCAGCCTGGCAATGTATGGCTTTATGTACGGCCCAATCTTGGTGCTAGCCGTCTACAGCTTCAACGATTCTGAGCGGTACACCTCAGTTTGGCGCGGCTTTAGCCTCCGATGGTATGAAACGCTGTTTCAGGATCAGCGCATCTTTCAAGCATTGCAAGATACCTTGGTGGTGGCGTTTGTCGCCGTTGGCATTGCCTCGGTGGTAGGGACGCTGATGGCGATCGGGCTGGCTAAGTATCGATTTCCCGGCAAGTCGCTCTATCGCGGAGTGTCTTATCTGCCGCTGATTGTTCCTGACATTGCGATCGCGGTGGCGACCTTGGTCTTCCTGGCGTCGATTGCGGTTCCCCTGAGCATTTGGACGATTATTGCCGCACACCTCGTGTTTTGCTTGGCCTACGTGGCCCTCGTGGTGTCTAGCCGCCTCAATGGCCTGGATCCCCACCTGGAAGAAGCCGCACTGGACTTGGGGGCAAACCCGGCCCAAGCCCTCGTTAAGGTGCTGCTGCCAGAGCTGATGCCTGCGATTGTATCCGGCTGCCTATTGGCCTTTGTCCTGAGCGTCGATGACTTGCTGATCTCTAGCTTTACCGCAGGCAGCGGGGCAAATCCCCTCCCGATCGAAATTTTTAGCCGTATTCGCACCGGGGTGAAACCCGACATGAACGCCCTGAGTGTGCTGTTGATTCTCACTTCAGGGATGATTGCGGCCCTAGCGGAATATCTGCGCTACAAGGGCGAAAGCCGTTAGGAACTGGTATCACAGCCCCTTGCTCGCTGCGAGATACGGGCCTCTGCGCTCCTGAACATGACGGGACATTAGCGCTGCCACAGACGCGATCGCAGGGCCGGACGCTGGGCATAGTGGGGGCGCAACTGGTGCCACACCGCCTCAAACCAGCGTCGTGCGTCTTGGGTGGAATGGCCCCGGTATCGACAGAGCAGCCCCGCCTGGAGGCGTGTCACGCCAGCCTCACCAGGATGACGGCGGGCCGCAGGCCAGCAGTCACGGGCTGCCGCCACCCACTCCACCGGAACAGGCTGCCCCACATAGGCCAGGGTGCCGATTACCGGACACTGATGCAGCCCATGCACGCCTGACCATGTGCGCTCATCTCCAAGTAACCATTGGGGATCAACCCAAACGGACCTTTGGTTTTGAAAGACCTCAAATCGCGATCGCACTTCACCCGCCAAAAACTTTTCTCCGTGGGCGGTACGCCCGAGACGCAAAATATCCCAGCCCAGCCAGTGGGCACCCGGTGCTAAGTCAATTCGCCAGTGCTGATGGTAATGGGCTCCAGAGAACACGATGGATTCTTGGGGCAGCCACTCCAGGCACGCCCCTGTCGCCACCTGTACCGTACCCACCACGATCGCCGGACGCTGGTGAGGATGATCCCCATAAATTTTGGCCGCAGCCGTAGTCGTCACCCAGGCGTGGGCACCAGGCTCAACGACGATCGCATAGGACAAGCGATCGCCCCCCACCATTCCCCCCGCCGTATGCAACACCACGCTATGGCAAACCGACTCCCCCTCGGGATAGAAAGGTCGCTGCACCTTGAGCGGAGCCTGGGTTTGCACGACGGGAACCGTTTTGCTGCCCTGCTGGCGATAGGTCAGGGCAAGCTTGCCATGCCACGCGGTGCCCGGAATCAGCGACGACGATTGCACAAAAATTCTCACGCGAAGGGACCTCGCGGGCTATTCTAGGGCATTAGATTCAACCCTGGGCAAAATTCAGGCCCGATTCAGGCCCGTCTAGGGTGCAACAGGCAGTTTTGAGGCAGTCCAGTCACCATGCACGCGGCGACCTTCTTGAATCTTTTGCAGTTGGCGAGCCCTGCCCTGCCCGTCGGAGCCTACAGCTACTCCGAAGGTGTTGAAACCCTTGTCGCACAAGGCCACATCACGCACCCCGAGACATTGCTCGACTGGCTCACCCAAGAACTTCGCTCCGGCAGCATTCGGCTGGATGCGGCGGTGCTGGCCCGCGCCTACCGAGCCAGCTGCGATCGCCAATGGGACGCTCTACACACATGGAACGATTGGCTCTCTGCCCTGCGCGAAACCGAAGAATTGCGATCGCAAAACTGGCAAATGGGGCGATCACTCATGCGCCTCTTCCTCGATCTCGAACCTGCCGCCGCCCCACAACTCCCCGTCGATTGGCAGCGCGAACCCTGCAACTTCGCAATCGCTTTTGCGATCGTCGCGAACCATTGGCAAATCCCCTTACCCGACGCGCTGCTGGCCTATCTGCAAAGCTGGGCCACCAACCTGATCAGTGCTGGCGTGCGCCTCGTGCCCCTCGGTCAAACCGATGGCCAGCGCCTGCTGCGCGCGATCGCCCCCACCCTGATCGCCACGACCGACGAGATCTTAACCCTCACCGACGAGGATCTCATGGCCTGCAACTGGGGCCTCGCCCTCGCCAGCATGGGCCACGAAACCCAATACAGCCGCCTCTTTCGCAGTTAGTTTTGCACGCTTAGGAAGCCCGATCACCTCACCGAGCACCGCGATCGCCAAATTCGCCCGCTATAATGCCCGCTTAAATGCCCTCCAAGGAAGCCTATGAAGTCTCCGTTTCGCGTTGGGGTCGCTGGCCCCGTGGGCTCTGGCAAAACCGCCCTCATCGACGCCCTCTGCAAAGCCATGCGTGACGACTACAGCCTCGCCGTCGTCACCAACGACATCTACACCCAAGAAGATGCCCAGTTCCTCGTGCGGAGCCAAGCCCTTGCTCAAGACCGCATCATCGGCATTGAAACCGGAGGATGCCCCCACTCTGCCATTCGCGACGATGCCTCCATCAACCTCGACGCGATCGATCAACTCGTTCATCAATTCGCCCCCGATATTGTGTTTGTCGAAAGCGGCGGCGACAACCTAGCCGCCACCTTCAGCCCCGAGCTAGTGGACATGACCCTCTACGTCATCGACGTTGCCGCCGGGGACAAAATTCCCCGCAAAGGTGGCCCCGGCATCACCCGCTCTGACCTCTTAGTGATCAACAAAATTGACCTTGCCCCCCTCGTTGGCGCAGATCTCGGCATCATGGAACGCGATGCGGGAAAAATGCGCGGCGATCGCCCCTTCATCTTTACAAATCTCAAAACCCGTAAAGGACTCCAAACCGTGATTGACTTCATCCGTCATCAATACACCCTTGGCCCAAGCCCCGAGGTTGCTGCCGCTGCCGCAGAATTCGCCCACCATCACTTCCACAGCCATAGCCACCGCCACCGCCATAGACAGTCTCACACCCAGTCCTGAAGCATAAAAGTCCCCCAATTTACCGCCCCCATTTCCGTGAAAACCAGGATTTTGTATTTGGGGCTACATTTCCCCATTTTCCGTGACTCTACTATCACTGACGATTGCAGTACTCAAAGGCTTTAATTACCATCCCCCCAGACGCTTTACACAACCTAGGGGTGTAGATAGACAAGCCAGTAGAACCGTTCCCGGTCTATTCCCCATTGAAGTGCTGCATCGCGCTTGGCCATGTTGAGTCAGGAGCGACAGCACGAATGACAAGTCGATTTGGAAGACGGAAATTTTTACTCTACGGTTCTGCGACCGTGGGCACAGCAATGCTGCTCAAGGCCTGTGGAACCACAGACACTGCGTCGGAAGCCCCCGCAGATGGTGGTTCCACCGACACCGCGAGTAGCGGCGACACCATCAAGGTCGGCATTTTGCACTCCTTGAGCGGCACAATGGCGATTAGCGAAACCACCGTGGTTGATGCTGAGAAGCTCGCCATCAAGGAAATCAACGCGGCGGGCGGCGTCCTTGGTCGTCAGATTGAAGCCGTTGAGGAAGACGGCGCATCCGACTGGCCGACCTTCGCCGAAAAAGCTGAAAAACTCATTGACCAAGACCAGGTTGCCGTTGTCTTCGGCTGCTGGACTTCTGCTAGCCGCAAGGCCGTGCTGCCCGTCTTTGAAGCCAAAGACCACATGCTGTGGTATCCCGTACAGTACGAAGGTCAGGAGTGTTCTAAGAACATCTTTTACACCGGGGCTGCACCCAACCAGCAGATCGAGCCTGCCGTTGACTGGCTGCTGGAAAACAAAGGAACCGACTTCTTCCTCGTCGGGTCTGACTACGTTTTCCCCCGCACTGCCAACACCATCATCAAAGAACAGCTCAAGGTGAAGGGCGGAAATACTGTCGGCGAAGACTACCTGCCCTTGGGCAACACGGAAGTTACCCCCATTATCACCAAAATTCGGGCTGCACTGCCCGATGGCGGCGTCATCTTCAACAGCTTAAATGGAGACAGCAACGTCGCCTTCTTCAAGCAACTGCAAGGGGCGGGTATGGGGCCTGACAGATACCCTGTGATGTCCGTAAGTATTGCGGAAGAAGAAGTTCGCCAGATTGGTAAGGAATTCCTCATCGGTCACTATGCCGCGTGGAACTACTTCCAAACCGTAGAAAGCCCCGAGAACGAAAAGTGGGTTGCGGACTTCAAAGCCGAGTATGGCGAAGATCGCGTGACCAACGACCCGATGGAAGCCGCCTACATCATGGTTTACCTGTGGAAGCAAGCGGTTGAGCAGGCGGGCACGACGGACATTGCTGCCGTGCGTGAAGCGGCCTACGGTCAGGAGTTTGCGGCTCCAGAAGGGCCAGTCACAATGAACGTGAACCACCACATCTCGAAGACCGTGCGGATTGGGCAGGTGCGAGATGATGGCCTGTTTGACATCGTGTCGTCTACGGATGGCCCTGTTGATCCGGTGCCCTGGAACCAGTACGTTCCGGAAACAAAGGGCTTTGCCTGCGACTGGTCTGACCCGGCGAAGGGTGGTCAGTACAAGATGGAAGGGGCGTAACGCTCGTTTTCTAGAAATGTGGTTAGCCTAAGGAGTTCGGCGAATCAGAGGATTTTTGTTCCTGACGGCTGGGCTCCTCTTTGATTTTGGAGCAGGTGCAGGGTTGCGCCCCGTTTGTGAGGTGTCCCACAGCGGCATGTTTTGTCGTGTTTTGGGCTGATGCAGCGGTTGGGGTCTGTGCCAAGGCGTGATGGTTCAGCCATGGGGAAATGACGTGATTGAAGGGCTGATTAGCGGGCTGTTTAATGGCCTAAGCATTGGGGCGGTGTTGTTGATCGTGGCGTTGGGGCTCGCGATCGTGTTTGGCCTGATGGGGGTGATTAACCTCGCCCACGGGGAGCTGATGATGTTGGGCGCTTACACCACCTATGTGGTGCAGAATGCGGCCAACGCGATCGGGGGTGTTGCGCCCGATTTGTACATTTTTGCGGCGCTGCCGCTGGCGTTTTGGGTGGCGGCGCTGATGGGGTTGGTGTTAGAGCGCGGCGTGATTCGCTATCTCTATGGCCGACCTTTGGAAACGCTGTTGGCAACTTGGGGGGTCAGCCTGATTCTGCGGCAGTTTGTGCGCAGCGTAAATTGGGCGATGGTGATTGGCATTGCCGTTTTTTGCGGGCTTTTTTTTGGCGGGCAGTGGGCGCTGAAGCGGTGGGGGCGATCGCGCTTCCGTCCGGCCTTGGTTACCGGCACCCTGCTGGTTCTCTCTGCGGGCATTGCCCTCGTGGGCGGGCTCGGCCTCAACGGCAGCAGCACCGCTTTGGGGCGCGCTTGGTTTAGTGCCCGCAACGTGGATGTAACGGCTCCCAGTTGGTTGCGAGGTGGGGTGTCCGTCGGCACTGTGCTGCAATTTCCCTACGCGCGACTGTTCATTATTGCCCTGACGATTTTGTGTGTGGTGGGCGTGTACTGGTTCTTGCAAAAGTCGTCCTGGGGGCTGCGGATTCGCTCGGTGACTTAGAACCGCACGATGAGCGCTTGTTTGGGAATTCCGACCGATCGCGTGGATGCGCTGACCTTTGCCCTGGGGTCTGGCTTGGCCGGTATCGCGGGCTGCGCCGTTACGCTGCTGGGTTCCGTTGGCCCCAACCTAGGCGGAAACTACATTGTGGATGCGTTCATGGTGGTGGTCGTCGGGGGTGTGGGCAAGCTGGTGGGCAGCATCGTGGCGGCAATGCTCATTGGCATCATCACCTACTTGGTGGGGTCTGGCACCCTGGCGCTCATGCTGCCGGGATCTGCTCTGACGGAATTTTTCACCTTCTTTGCGACAACGAGCATGGCCAAGGTGATGGTTTTTGCGTTGATTATTGCGTTCTTGCAGGTGAAGCCTGCGGGGATGTTTCCCCAGAAAGGTCGCGCAGTGGAGTTATAGGAGTTGGGTATGGTAACGACGGAAACACCGAGCCAGACCCGGCGAGCCGCAAAGGCACAAAAGGCGCGATCGCGATAGCTTGAGGTTGGCATTGTGGTGGCGATCGCGGTGATTTTGATCGGGGTGTTGCCGCTGGTGTTAAGCAGCTTTCGGCTGCGAGTGCTGGAGCGTTTTTTGTCCCTGGCGATCGTCGCCCTCGGCATTGACCTGATTTGGGGCTACACCGGGTTGCTCAGCTTGGGACATGGCATTTTCTTCGCCCTCGGCGGCTATGCTCTGGCCATGCACCTCAATCTGCTGGAAGCGCTGCCCGCTGGGCGCATTCCCGAGTTCTTTGGCCTCTATGGCGTCAATGAGTTGCCCTTATTTTGGGAGCCTTTTTACTCCTTTCCCTTTACCCTGCTTGCCATCATCATCGTGCCGACGATTGTGGCCGGTTTTCTGGGATATTTGGTATTTCGGAACCGAATTCGAGGCGTTTACTTTTCCATCCTCACCCAGGCAGCGTTGGTGGTGTTCTTCAACTTTTTCAATGGTCAGCAGCAGTTGATTAACGGCACCAATGGCCTCAAAACCGACACCAGCCCGCTGTTTGGGCAGTTGGTAGGCAGCACCGCCATGCAAACCAGACTATATATGGCGACGGTGGTGATTTTGGTGGGGATGTATGCCCTGTGTCGATGGCTTACCAGTGGTCGCTTTGGGCGGTTGTTAATTGCCATTCGAGATGATGAAAATCGAGTGCGATTTTCGGGCTACGACCCCACAAGCTTCAAAGTGCTAATGTTTGCCGTCTCTGGGGCGATCGCGGGGGTCGCCGGAGCCTTGTATACCGTACAGTCGGGCATTGTCTCACCCCAGTACATGGATATTGCCTTTTCCATTGAGATGGTGATCTGGGTTGCTGTGGGTGGACGGGGCACCCTCATCGGCGCGGTGTTCGGGGCGCTGTTGGTGAACTGGGCGCGGGTCATTTTGAGCGAAAACTTTCCGGCGGTGTGGCTCTTCTTCCAAGGGGCGTTGTTCTTGCTGGTGGTAACGGTATTGCCCGAGGGCATTGTGGGCTGGCTGCGCACAAAAGCTATAAGCCAGGTGCGATCGCTGCTGGGGATGCCAGAACCGCTGATCACTTACCCTAGCCTGGAACTCGACCCCGGTGTGCAGGAAGAACGCCGTGAACTTGCCGATAAGCAACCCTAGGGGGCAGCGTTGTGAGTAAGCCAATCTTAGAAATCGAGCATGTCACCGTCAGTTTTGATGGCTTTAAAGCCCTCAACGACCTCAACTTTTCTATGTCAGAGGGCGAACTGCGGGTGATTATCGGCCCCAATGGTGCGGGCAAAACCACTTTTCTGGATGTGATTACGGGCAAGGTGCAGCCGACCCTCGGGATCGCCCGCTTTAAAGGACATAACCTGAGCAAGCGGTCAGAACACGCGATCGCGCGGCTTGGCATTGGGCGCAAGTTTCAAACCCCTCGGGTCTACCTCAACCTCACCCCCCGCGAAAACCTAGAACTGTCCTGTAATCGCAGCAAAAACGTCGTGTCAATGCTGTTTCGCAAACCACCCCCCGCCGAGCGGCGCACCGTCGGCGGCTTGCTCGAAACCATCGGCCTTGACCACAAAGCCGACATCCCCGCCGCGCTGCTTTCCCACGGGGAAAAACAGTGGCTAGAAATTGGCATGTTGGTGGCCCAGTCGCCGGATCTGCTGCTTGTGGATGAGCCCGTCGCGGGGCTAACCGACGAAGAAACCACCAAAACTGGAGAGCTACTGCTGTCTCTGGCCGAGAGCCATTCCATTATCGTCATTGAGCACGATATGGAGTTTGTGCGGCAGATTGCTCGCCAAGTTACTGTGCTCCATGAGGGTTCCGTGCTCTGTGAAGGCACGATGGATGAGGTACAAAATGACCCTCGGGTGATCGAGGTTTACCTCGGTGATCCCAACGCCAGTCAGCACGCAGCCTAGGGCATAC
>JACYME010000011.1 GCA_015272155.1 Leptolyngbyaceae cyanobacterium T60_A2020_046 | reverse complement strand
CAAAGATGCGGTTTTGTACCTCGGGTGGCATTCCTGGGCCATTATCCGCGATCGCAACTTCAACCCAGTCTTTGCCGGCCAATGTCGTTCGCAGCGTAATTTGGGGCGCAAAGGCGGAATCGCCATCCTTTGCCAGTTTTTCTTCTAAGGCATCGATCTCGTTCGCCACAATATTCATCACCACCTGGTTGAGCTGACCAGGTTCATGGGCAACCCCCGCCACGAGCTGACCCAAACTCGACATTTTTTCGGCCTGCACCAGTTGGGTTTGGGTGCGCTGCAAATCATCCAGGGTTTGCTCCACCTGTTCCCGGGCTTCGGTAATGGCGGCAATTTGGGGCAGGCTCGTCCAGCAGGCGATCGCCACCCCCACAAAGGACACCGTGACCAACAAAATGCTAAACAGCGCCGAGTGGGTAATCAGCCCCAAGCGCTCCAACCCGGCGCGGGTCATCCAGCCGATGGTGACTGCCCCACAAATCAGCCCAATCAGCACCGCCACCTGCACCGCGACCCAGTCCGTTTTAGGATTAAAGCGGCGAGGGCGATTGCGAATCCGGTTTGTCCACCACGAGGGATGCAGCACCGCAATCCGTAGCCGGGGCACCTGAGTTGCCACCAGCGCCACCGCGATCAGCATCACCAGCCCCACGCCCCGTCCTGCCAACCCCAGGCAATGCCCCCTACAATCAGCACCGGCCCCTCCAGCAAAAAGAACCCCAAGGACAACACCGACCAGCGCGCCGCCGGGTTCTATGATTTCCAACAAACCCCGTCACCGTGAGAAGAGGGCTGGAGAATGTTAAGAACCTTGACTGAATATCTGGTTCAGTTTGGGCAGATATTTCCTAAGCTCACATTTTGCCACTGCGCGGTTGTTTGCGCTAGCTGGTGGCTTGGGCTGGCCGCTGAGCCATCGCGGGCCGATTTTTTGCTGCGGCCTCGGCCTGCGGGTCAACGGTCGAAAACTCAATGTGATTCACCAGGGTGGTCACAAAGGCAAACAGCAGGAAAGGTAAGGACAACACCAATATCAGGCCAACGGAAACCAGCGCGTAGAGGGGCTGACGAGCACCCATCAGCGCCATAGCGGCAGCCAAGCTAATCAATAGCACGACTAACCATGCAATGATCTGACCGTAGATATCCCCAAAGGTCAGCGTGCAGACAAAACGATATCGTTGTAGCTTATCCATAGCCTTTATCCAGACGGTTGCAATCATTTGTATTCAGGATATCGAGCCCTGTGGTAAAAGCAGGGTTTCTCAACATTTTTGAAGATGTCGAATCAAATCGTTACTGTTAATTAAGGTCTTATTACCTTGGGGCGATCGCAAATCTCTTCTTCTGGTAAATCCCGTCAGTTTTCTGGCCATTCCAGCCAAAACTCTCAGTCTGGCTATCGCTACGTGCTGTTTTATAAGCCCTACGATGTGCTGAGTCAATTTACCGATCGCAGCGGCGATCGCGCCACCCTCAAAGATTACGTTCCCATCCCTGAAATTTACCCCGTCGGACGCCTTGATCGCGATAGTGAAGGGCTGATGCTGCTCACCAACGACGGCCCCTTGCAGCATCGGCTCACAGATCCGCGCTACGGTCATCCCCGCACCTATTGGGCCCAGGTCGAGCGCATCCCCACCGCTGAGGCGATCGCCCATCTGCAACGAGGGATTGCCCTCCAGGATTACCGCACCCGTCCCGCAATCGTCGAACGTATCGACCCTGCGCCCGACCTGCCGCCTCGGGTGCCGCCCATTCGCGATCGCAAATCCGTCCCCACCTACTGGTTGCAAATCACCCTCAGCGAAGGCCGCAACCGCCAAGTGCGCCGCATGACCGCAGCCGTTGGGCACCCCACCCTGCGCCTCGTGCGGGTTGCCATAGGGACGCTCACCCTCGACGGCCTCGCCCCAGGACAATGGCGCGACCTTTCCCCCACCGAGGTCAAAACCCTGCGCCAGTTTCGTTCCAGATTGTGAAGGGTTTCCATAACCCTGGGCGGAAATCTGATCAAAGTCATGGAATATTGTTGGCAGCAGTGGGCAGGGCACAAAGATTAGCGATATGGTTAGTGAAATCCGTGGGTACCGGGCCATCACGCACTCAATCTGCGATCGCCCTCAAGATTGCACAGTATTCGCGAATATTGAGGTATGGTGATGGCACTCGCCCGAAACCCCAATCGAGCGCTATTTCGGGTCACTGGCTATGCTCGTCTGTCCTGAGTGTCAGTTTGAGAATCCCGTTCACAACCGCTTTTGCCAGCGCTGCGGCAGTCCGCTCAAGACGCTACAGGCGGTGATTATGCAGCGGCACAGGAGCGCTGTGGCAGAGGAAGGTGCTCCGGAGTTGCCCGTGTCGGTTGAGCCCCCCGCCGCCGAGACAATTGGCGACCTGCTGATCAAGGGCCGATTTTTAGACGAGTCGGGTCGCTATCAGGTTTGGTCTACGGTGGATCTCTCGGAACCCATTGGCGACGACTTGACCCTGCGCGTGATTGACTGCAACCCGTCTGAACCGCCGCCGCTACACGATGCTGAGGCAACCCTGACACAATCGCCCGCCGCCTTGCCCGATGCGGCTCAAGCTTACCTCAAACTCCAAGATCGGTTCTTTCCCACCATTCCGCAGCTCCATGCCGTTTGGCAACAGGATGCTTACCTCATCTTGATTTTGGAAGATCGCCTGACCTGGCAAGACCTCGCGACCGACTGGCAAACGGTTTCGGAGCCGCTGGAGGTGATCCACTGGCTCTACGAAATGACGGAGTTGTGGGAAGCGCTGATCCCCTGGCAGAGCCAGAGCAGTTTGCTCAATCAGAATAATCTCTGCGTAGATGATGACCAGATTCTATGTATGCGGCGGCTCTATCGCGATCGCCCCGGCATTCACTACGACTTGAAGGATTTGGGTCTTCTGTGGCACGCGCTGCTCCAAAAAGCTCCCGACAGCTTGCCGACAGATCTGGGGAGCCTCGCGGTGGAAATTGGCAGTGGTGAGATCGGCGATCTCACCGCCGTGCAAGAGCGTCTAGCCGCGATCGCTGATGCGTTGCAATCCTCCGAAGATCTTCTATCCAGCACCACTGATCTATCTCTGGATGACGTCATGTCCACAGCCTCCCAGGAGGAAATGGGTTCATCAGATGCATCCCCAGCGATCTCAGCGGCTCGGGCAAATTCCAACTTTGATTCCACAGTGGATGATGCCGATGATGATTTGACCCTAGATCCCTCCGATGAAGATGATGGCGATGATCTGCTGTTGAACTTGGCAGGGGAGGATTTAGACTTTGACGCCGAAGTCGCCGATGGAGAAGAGAGTATCGGCGATCTGCCCACCATGGTCTTGCCGATGAAGCTCTTTCGGCTGGATGAGGTGGGGCGCACCCACGTCGGTCGCCAGCGCGAGCACAACGAAGACGCTTTCTACGCCGAAACCTTTCTTCGGAAAATTGATGGTCTTGACGGGCCATCGCTGAAGGCTAAGGGGCTTTACTTGTTATGCGATGGCATGGGAGGACACGCAGGCGGTGAGGTTGCTAGTGCGCTGGCGGTGGAAACTCTGCGCAGTTTCCTTACTGATCGCTGGCAAGAGGATACCCTGCCCGATGAAGATACGGTGCGCGAAGCCATTTTGCAGGCTAACCAAGCCATTTTTGAAAAAAATGAGGCCGAAGGGCGGGCGGGCAGCGCCCGCATGGGCACAACTCTGGTGATGGTGCTGCTTCAAGATAATCAAGCCCTGGTGGCTCATGTGGGAGATAGCCGCCTCTATTGTTTGACGCGCCGAGGGTTGCAACAAGTCACCGTCGATCACGAGGTGGGCCAGCGGGAAATTCAGCGGGGGGTTGAACCCGCGATCGCCTATGCCCGCTCCGATGCCTACCAATTGACCCAAGCCCTTGGCCCCCGCAGCGATCAGGAAGTCTTTCCTAGCATGACCCAGCTCTCGGTGTCGGAGGATATGGTGTTGCTGCTCTGTTCCGACGGCATGAGCGACAATGATGTGCTGGAAACCCACCACGAAACCCACCTAGAACCGCTGCTGCGATCGCGTCAGGATCTGGATGATGGCGTTTCTCAACTCATTGATCTCGCCAACGAACACAACGGTCACGATAATATCACCGTGGTCGCTGTGCGGCTGAAGGTACGCCCTAACCTCGACGCCCTAAAGAGTAGTAAGAGTAGTGGCAGTGCAGGCCAGCCCGACGCGGGTTGAGATCGGAGGGCTTGAGGCACGATGTTGAGTTCAGGAGCAAGCGGGCGATCGCGGCTTTCTGAGCACGACAAAAGATCGCCCTACACTTGAGGAGGTACGCTACTCGTTAACCACCGCCTTCATCGCATCGAGCACCGTGGGGTATTCGTAGGTAAACCCGCTGGATTGAACTCGTTTTGGCAGCACCTTTTGGCCCCTCAGCACGACCACAGATGCATCCCCCAGCAGCGCTTCAATGACAAAATCGGGCACGGGTAGCCATGAGGGGCGGTTGAGGGCTTGGCCCAGCGCTTGGCACGCTTCTGTCATGCGCACGGGAGCAGGAGCGGTGCCATTGTAGACGCCCGTCAGTTGGGAATTTTGCAGCGCATAGACGATGAGGCTCACCAAATCATCCTGGTGAATCCAGGAAAACCATTGCCGCCCGCTGCCGATAGGGCCACCGGCAAACAGGCGAAAGGGGGTTAACATGCGCGCCAGTGCGCCCCCATTGCCCAACACAATGCCATTCCGAATGATGACGAGGCGCACGCCAACTTCGGTGACGGGTTGGGCGGCGGCTTCCCAGTCTTGGCAAATCTTGGAGAGAAAGTCTGAGTCTAGGGGAGCGCTCGACTCGTCAAATTCGGCGGTTTCGCTGGTGCCGTAGTAGCCGATTGCGGAGGCATTGATCAACACACTGGGTTTTGCGTCGGCCTGGGCGATCGCCTCCACAAGTTTCTGCGTACCCACCACCCGACTGTCGTAAATCGCTTGACGATGGCTCTCTGTCCAGCGTTCAGCAATGGGAGCCCCGGCCAAGTTCACCACCCCATCACAGCCCGCGATCGCCCGTTGCCAGTCGCCACTTGCCAGCGGCGTATAGCCCACCACCTGCACCTGGGGAAAGACCGAGGCGGGAAAAACACGCCGCCCTCGTTCTGCATCGCGGGTGAGCACAACCACCTCATGCCCATCCTGATGGAGTCGCTGAACCAAGCGACTGCCCACAAACCCCGTTGCCCCCGTAATTGCCACCTTCATTGCGCCGATCCTTTGTAATGCGTCCGTTTTTCAACTGCGTCTGAGATCCGTCTCTCGCTGACCATCGCTTCCCAGTTAGGGAGCAGGCGCGTTGGGATCACCAGATTCACCATAGGCCATGCCGTTGGCTTCGGCATAGCGATGCATAAATCGCATAAAGCGCTCCCAGTGATCCTCGCGATCAATGGTGAGGGTGCATTCCACCTGCTTCAGGTCATCGCCCTCTGGCCCGCCAAAGATGAATTTGATTCCCGTGGGTTCAATGGTGATGACACCTTCGCTATCAGTGAGGGTGAGGGCCTTGGAAAAGCGACTGCGAAAACTCTGAAAGGCTTCGGTGGCGCGCAGACGTTCAAAGCTGAGCAGCACACTGCGATCGCCCGTTGCGCGATCGCGGCGTAGACTCACATTAGTAATTTCTTCGTCAATGCCATCAAAGAATCGTACCGTTGGCATTTCAGGCATTTCAGGGGTTTCAGGCGTTTCCACAGTCATCAGCATTCTCCTTTCGGGTAAACAATTTGGGATAAATCCCGATTTTCCTCAACCCATTACCCGCACCGTCGGCCAAGTTGCCGTCCCTGTCATTCACCCAATCGGTAGCCCTTGCCATAGACCGTGTGGATCAGGGGTAGCGTGCCCTTGGGCTCAATTTTGCGGCGCAGGAGCCGCATCTGGGCAGCGAGAACATTGCTGCTGGGGAGTTCGGCCTCGCCCCACACTGCCTGGTGGATTTGCTCACGGGTCAACATTTGGTTGGGGTGCCGCAGCAGATAGGCTAATAGGCGGGTTTCTTTTTCAGAAAGCTCGATGCACTGGTTTTGCCGATAGGCGAGTTGGTTGGCTTCGTCGAGGGAAAGGTCGCCAAACTGGAGCAGGGGCGGGCGGCTGGAGGTTTCGAGGGTGGGTAGACGGCGGAGAAGCGCCCGCACCCGGGCCAACAACTCGCGTAGCTCAAAGGGTTTGACGAGGTAATCATCGGCCCCGGCATCTAACCCCTGGACGCGATCGTCGATGGTGTCCTTTGCGGTAAGAAACAGGACAGGGGTCGCTTGCCCCTGCGATCGCACCTGGCGACAAATTTCCAGCCCACTGACGCCGGGCAGCATCCAGTCTAAAATCAGCAAATCATAGCCACCGGTCTGGGCCAAGTGGCTGCCCGATGCTCCCTCAAGGGCCACGTCAACGCGATATCCTTCGCGGCGCAGCAGTCGGCTCAGCGGCTCCGCCAATTCGGCCTCATCATCTACAAGCAAAATACGCATGTGTCGATCATACGAGAGGCGTGGCACGATCGCAGCCCGTCGGGATCATTCGCCCCCTTTATATTGATGCGGCACTCCATTGCACGGTGAACCTTGGCGGGCAAAAGGCGATACCGTTTTCATGGCTGGTTTTCATGACGAAGGATTTGAGGACTGAGAACGATGCTTGCCTCGGCTGACAATCATTGGGTGAATACCCGCGATCGCAACAATCTGGCACTGTTAGACAAGGCCCGCGCCATTCTGGCCGGTGTGCCCTACGGCGCAGTTTCAACCTGTTCGCCAGAGGGGCTGCCCTGGGTATCGCCGGTATTTTTTACCTACGATGCGGGGTGGAATGTGTACTGGTCGTCGGCGATCGCGGCGCAGCATTCCCAAAACCTGATGCAAAACCAAGGGCGATGCGCGATCGCGATTTACGCCACCGAGGCCGCCGAGGGCAAAGGCCAGGGCATTTACCTAGCAGGCACCGCAGGCATTTTGGAGGATGGGGCAGTGCCGGAGGTGATGGCCAACTTGTTTAGCCGATCGGGCAATTGGCCCGATCGCATCGCTGAGGATTACCGGGGCGAATCCCCCCGCCGCATTTATCACTTTCGGCCCCAGCGGGTGTGGATCACGGGCGATCGCCTGCCCCACGGGCGACAGCTCATCGATACCAAGGTCGAGCTCGATCTGGATGCGCTGCGATCGCTATCGTGAAAGGGCATGTGTTGAACCGCGATCGCCCCCTTCCCGCACCCTAAGGCGACAGGGTTGGCAGCAGCAACGTCACGAAATAGTAGACAATCGGCGCGGTGAACACATAGCTATCCGTACGGTCTAAAATGCCCCCGTGCCCGGGGATCAGTTGTCCCGAGTCTTTGACCCCAGCATCGCGCTTCATCAGCGACTCGGTCAGATCCCCCAGCAGGCTTGAAACCCCGATCAGCACACCTAGCCCCGCCCCCGCCAGTGGCCAGTAGGGCCAGCCCAGCAGCCGCGCCCCCAGCACCCCAATGGCAATGCTGGCGCAGATGCCAAAAATCGCCCCCTCCACGGTTTTCTTGGGACTAATATTCGAGAGCGGCGTGCGCCCAAAAGAACGCCCAAATAGGTATGCGCCAATATCCGCCGCCCAGATGCAGGCAAAGGCAAGTAACGTGGCCGTAAAGCCAATGGGCAATGCTTCGCGGGTGAGGGGAAAGGTGGGCCAAAAGCCACCGAGGGGAAGGGTGCCCACGTTGCCAAGGTCGCGCAGACGAATCCAATAGCTGGGGAGATAGCCGCCGTAAAACAACCCGAGAATCGACGCGGCAACATCGGCGATCGTGGCGAACTTGGGCTGAAACAGCAGGTAAAAGCAGATAAATGTGCCGCCCAAGGGCAAGATCGCTTGGGAAAAACCAGGGGAAAGGTGAGCCGAAATCAACAGCAGTTGACTCACCACCAAGGTTGTTTTAGCAGCGGGAATGATGCCCTTTGCCTGCACCAACTGAAAGATTTCGCGCTGCCCGAGAAACACGATCGCCCCAAAGGCAAGGGTGAAATACCATCCACCCAGAATGACGATCGCCAGTGCCACAATAATCGCGACAACGGCACTGATGGTTCGAGCCCAGGGAATCTGTACAGGCACGGAGGCGCATCCTTCGCATGATGGAGAAAGCTGGTCGGCCCTCCGATGGCGGAGCAACCAACCCCAGCGGCGGTTCGCTGGCATTCAGACAGGCTACTACTAGTAAAGCGAGAATCTCAAACAATTTCATCGAAGTTATGGTGTCTCCAAGGGAGGCCATGCTGCCTTCAGCGATCGCTGATGGGGGTTTTTGCCCCTCGGTTGTCGTTCAATAAAATCCCATCGTTTTTATGGATTGCGATTTTATGGATTGCGATCGCACAAAATGTGCGAAACAGCACACAATAAGGGATGGGCCGTTGGTCCTTGCTGCCACCCTGAATCAAAACTTCCATGCATAAGACCCAAGATCTTCATGTTGTTGAGACGCGCCCCCTTGTCAGCCCTGCGCTGTTGCACCACGAGCTGCCAATGACTGCCGTCGCGGCGCAACTGGTGAGCGATACCCGCGATCGCATCCGCAACATTCTCTACAACGAAGATCGGCGACTGTTGGTGATTGTGGGGCCATGCTCCGTCCACGACGTCAACGCCGCTGTGGAATATGGCAAAAAGCTTGCCCCGCTGCGCGCAGCATTGTCTGACTCCTTGGAAATTGTGATGCGGGTGTACTTTGAAAAACCACGCACCAGCGTCGGCTGGAAGGGGCTGATCAATGACCCCCACCTCGACAATAGCTACGACATCAATACAGGCCTGCGTCTAGCGCGCAAACTTCTGCTTGATCTCGCTCACCTCGGGCTACCTGCTGCCACAGAATTGCTTGACCCCATTACGCCGCAATACATCGCCGATGTGATCGCGTGGACGGCGATCGGCGCACGCACCACCGAAAGCCAAACCCACCGCGAAATGGCCTCGGGGTTATCCATGCCCATTGGGTTCAAAAATAATACTGACGGGAGTCTACAGGCCGCCGCGAACGCCATGCTGGCCGCCAGTCGTCCCCACCACTTCCTCGGCATCAATCACCACGGGCTAGCCAGCATCGTCACCACCACCGGGAATCCCGATGGTCATCTCGTGCTGCGTGGTGGCAAGCACGGCCCCAACTACGATGCCGCATCCGTCAACGCCGCCGCCGAAGAGCTATCCAAAATGGGGCTCAATCCGCGCATGATGGTGGATTGCAGCCACGCCAATGCCAACAAGGATCACAACCGTCAGGTGGTGGTGCTCGATGACGTGACGCAGCAGATTCGTCAGGGATCGCGCCACATTCTCGGCGTCATGATCGAGAGCCACCTCAAGGCCGGAAACCAGTCCATTCCCAAGAACTTGGGTTCCCTAGTCTATGGGCAGAGCATTACCGACGCCTGCGTGGACTTTGACACCACCACCACTATGCTCCATCGTCTTGCGGAGGCAGTGGCCCCGTCGCTGCAAGCGTCTGCGACTTAGGGCGTGGTCGCCTTATTTCACAAGGTTTTTAGGGCGATGCGCATAGGCACGGGATGAAAGCCTTGAGCCCCCAGCGCTGTCCTGGCCTGAAATACGCCCGTTTCCTCATCTGTCACCTGCCCCAGCACGGCCCAAGTGATGGTGTGGCGAGATCGCCATACTCCACCATCTTTGCGGCGGCGGACCCCTCAGACTTAAGCCCGGGCCAATGGTCTCTAAACCGGGTATTAAAACATTGTTAATATTTATTGGCTAGCGTTGGCCTAGGTTGTGAGGAGACTGGGCCAATGATGGTTCTGCAAGCGCTAGCTGCGGCCTTGCTGCTGCTGCTGCTGGGCGATTTTTTTGCGACGTTTGCCTACCATGTTCCAGAGCATGTGTTTGGCAAGTTTCACAGCATTGTTCACCACAGTCCAAATCGTAGCTTTGTTCGCTATGCCCTTCACCACCGCAAACCTATCGCCCTTGTGGATGGCTTTTTTAGCGCCTTTCCCTATTTCGCCTTTGTTCCTTGGCTGTGGCAACTTTCGCCTTGGGGAACCACTTTGGGCCTCAGCCTGGCAGGACTTCACGTGATTTGGCGACATCAGTTTTCTCCCACCTATGCTACGCCGGAATGGTTGCAGCGGGTCTGTCGGGGGCTGGGGCTTAGCACTCCAGAACGCCACTATATTCATCATTGCCATGCCAACCTAGCTTTTGGAGACATCTTTAGCTTTTTTGGAACTCCGGCAGAGCGTTGGATGAAATGGCTTCGGTGGGTCAAAGTTCAGCAGCGATCGCGCCGTTCAATGGCTCGATAGGCAGTCAAAATACCCGATTTTCAAGCTCGGGGTGTGGTTTGGCGAATCGGAATTTCCACCAAGAAAGCGGTGCCAACATCAAGGATGGACTCGCAGGTAATGGTACCTTGGTGGCGATCGCGAATGACCTGATAGCTAATCGACAGCCCCGAACCCGTGCCTTGTCCAACGGGCTTTGTGGTAAAGAAGGGATCGAATAATCTAGCCCTATGGTCAGGATGGATGCCGCAACCGCTATCTGCAATCACAATGCCGACGCGATCGCGGGATAACGACAGACTCTGAATCAAAACCGTAGGCTTAGAATACCTGGTTTCCATTCAATTGGGGTCTCTTTTGAGAAGAGACCTGGACGGGGCAGATCCGGCTTCTCAGCCGGGGGTGCATCCCAGTTTTGCAAGACTTAGGATGAGAATTGACCATTTAGGTAAGCGCAGCGATGACGAAGCACTTATGGCACGTTGCTTGCCCGCCACTGAGCGCCTGAAATTTCCACCCACCTGCCAATTTGTTTGATTGTCGACTCTACGGCACCCGAGCCGATTGAAATACCCTCTGCCTGGTAGTACCTGTAGTTGACAATGCGGTGCCGATGCTTGGCCAGATAGCCGATGAATTGATCTACCCGCTCATGGGGCCAGTCATCGAATAGCCTGACCGCCCCATCCACATCCCCTTGCCACAAGCAGGCTTCGACGGCATCAAGACGCTGTTGAGACCCACCCACGTTACCCAGATTCTCCATTAGGTGGTATAGCAATCCGCGTAAAGGTCGGGTCGGTTAAAGTCGAGGAAAAGTGTGGAGAC
>JACYME010000030.1 GCA_015272155.1 Leptolyngbyaceae cyanobacterium T60_A2020_046 | reverse complement strand
CAGATAGGGCAATGCAGTTCTCTATTTGTCGCATTCTTATCTGGATTCACTATATGAGTTCTCTGTTGTTGGGTTCATGGTTAAGTTGAGAGGGCTTTGAAGGGTATTTGGGGCGGCGTGGTGTGCCATATGCGCATGTTTTTCAATCCTTAAGCTCGACAGGATGGAGCTAGGTCAGGGGGCGATCGCGGTGGGGAGTTTGGTCACGGAGCCACTGCTGGAGTTCTGGGGAAAGCTGGAGCGGAAGCTCGCCACTGCGGACGTGCAAATCGCGCTGGGGAAAGGGGATTTCGATGCTGTGTTCGCGCAGTCCGGCCTCGATCGCGAAATACAAGTCGCTGCGGATCATCAGTTGCAAATGGGGTTCTGCAATCCACACCAGCAGTTCAAAATTGAGGGCGCTGTCGCCAAAGCCAATGAAGAAGACGACGGGCGGCGGCGTTGACAGCACCTGAGGATGTCGCAGGCTGATTTCCACCAGCAGGTCGCGCACCTGCTCGGGGTTGGCGCTGTAGGCCACGCCGACGGGCACCCGCAGCCGCGAGACGGGGTTGCGGTGGCTCCAGTTGATCACCTCCTGTTCTAGGAAGCGGGAGTTGGGCACGATGATGGAAATTTGGTCGAGGGTTTTGATTTCGGTGCTGCGGGCTCCGATGCGCTCGACGGTGCCGCGAAAGGTGCCGAATTCGACAAAATCGCCGACCTGGATGGGACGCTCGAACACGAGCACGATGCCGCTGCCAAAGTCCTTGGTGATGTTTTGCAGGCCGAGGCCGATCCCCACCCCCAGGGCGCTGGCAATCAGTGCGAGGGAGCTGAGGTCGAGCCCCCAGATTTGCAGCACCACCACCACGCCCACAAAGATGACGGTGTACTTGACCAGGATGGCGATCGCTTCGCGAGAGCCGCGATCGATGCCCGCCAGATGTAGCACCCGCGATCGCAGAAAGTTTGTGAAAATGCTGGCCGCCAGCACCACCCCCAGCAGGACGCCAAATAGGATGAGCAGGCTGAGAATAGAAAACTGGCTCTGACCTAGGCGCAGATTGGGCTCGATGAAGCCGTTGATGGCCTGCTGTCGCAGAAAGTAGCTCCAGCGGCGGGTGACGGGAAACAGGTTGGTGACATAGGTGATGGCCCCAAACACGAGGCACAGGCGCACCAGCACCAGGCTTAGGTTGAGCAAGAGATTAAGGCCCGTGGGGGGATAATCGGCGTCGGCGGTGGTGGTGATGAGGGTGACGGTGGGCCGCAGCGATCGCCGCCACAGTAGCCCGACCAGCCGATACAGTGTGATGGTCACAATCAACACCACGATCGCGATCACCCCCCGCCGTGCCAAAACCTCCTGGCTCCGTTCTTGAATGGCGGCATCGAGTTCGCGGTTCAGCAGGCTGGTGAGCTGCGCCGCCCGCTCAGCGGGATCCTCGATATTGCTGAGGGCCGCGTCGGCCTGGGTCACGGTCATCAAATAGCGGCCATTGATGAGAATCACGGGCAGACTGCCGCGCAATTCCCACGCGACCAGCAATTCATCGCCCGACTCGACTCGGTCGGCGAGTTCTTGCCGAATGGTGTCCGCCCGTTCTTCGGCGGTGATTTGGTCGGTTCTGGCGAGTTCAAACAAGGTGCGTCCATCGACGACGACGGGGGCGCTAGGCAAAGTGTCGGACTGAGCGAGGCTTGGGACTGCTAAGGTGATGATGAGGGCAATCAGGCTGATGAACCCGGCCAGCGATCGCCCCCAGCGATTGCTGCAATTCCCGCGATTCCAACGATTCCAGTGCTGTCTGTGAGGTTGAATCCTCATGGGATTGGTTATGCCTCCTCCTTGAGAGATGCTTGGGCATCCGCCGCGATCGCGGGTTGCTGGGCTAGGCGCAGTGTGCCGCCGTGTCCCACCGGGGCGAAGAGACAGCCCAAGGGATCGGGGCGCGGCGAATGAGCACTCGACCCAGGTGTTTGAGCCGGCCTTGCCACGGTTATCTTAGGGCGGCATTCGACGCGATCGCCGTTATCCCAAGGAACTGCCAAAGATATCGAGCTGTTCCGTGCCGTCCTCCTTGACCTTGGGGTTGCGGGGTTTGCGGCCACTGGGGCTGGCTCCGATGCCCTTGCGAAGGCCGATCGCGATTTTGCTGTGTTGTTCAATTTGCCCCATCACCTCCCGCGCCCGCTGGATCACCGCTGGCGGCAGCCCGGCCAGGCGTCCGGCCTCGATGCCGTAGGAGCGATCGGCCCCGCCGGGCCGCACCTGATGCAAAAACACGATCTGGTCGGGTAGCTCCTTCACGGTGACCTGGTAGTTGGCCACGTTGTCGAGCAGGCTCGCCAGCTCATTTAGCTCGTGATAGTGGGTGGCAAAAATGGTGCGGGCGCGGATTTCGCTGGCCAAATATTCCGCCACCGACCACGCGATTGAGAGGCCGTCGAAGGTGGCGGTGCCGCGTCCAATTTCGTCGAGCAGCACCAGCGATCGCGTCGTCGCATGGTTCAAAATATTGGCCGTTTCGTTCATTTCCACCATAAAGGTGGACTGACCCGTGGCGAGGTCGTCCACCGCTCCCACGCGCGTAAAGATGCGATCGCAAATTCCTAGCCGCGCTGCCTGGGCGGGCACAAAGCTGCCCACCTGGGCCATGAGCTGAATCAGCCCTACCTGCCGCAGATAACAGCTTTTGCCGCTGGCGTTTGGCCCTGTGAGGACGATCAAGTCTGGCAAGTCCGACGGTGTTGCAGCCGGGATGCTGGGCTGGGACTCGGTGCTTGAGTCGGTTTCGCGATCGCCGAGGGTGGTGTCATTGGGCACAAAGAACCCGGCGGGCAGCAGTTGCTCCACCACCGGATGGCGACCTGCTGCGATCTCGATCGCCCGCCCCGGCACCATCTCCGGGCAGCAGTAGCCTTGCAGCACCGCCACCTCCGCCAGCCCCGCCAACACATCCGCCGCCGCTACCGCCTGCGCCACGCGACGAATCAAGTCGGCCCTTTGGCCCACTTGGTCGCGCAACTGCTGAAAAATCTCGTACTCCAGCGCTTGAATCTGCGCCTGGGTGGTGAAAACGCGGGCCTCCCGCTCCTTTAGTTCCGGCGTAATGTAGCGCTCCTCGTTGGTCAGGGTTTGCTTGCGAATGTAGTCGTCGGGGGCTTGGGTGGCTTTGCTGCGCGACAGGCTGATGTAGTAGCCAAAGGCTTTGTTAAAACCCACCTTGAGGGTCGAAATGCCCGTGCGTTTGCGTTCCTGGGGTTCCAGATGGGCAATCCAGTCCTGATCGCCCTTCACTTGGCTGCGCAGGGCATCCAGCTCGGGGTTGACGCCATCGCGAATCAGGTTGCCCTCGGTGAGGTAGAGGGGCGGTGATTCTACTAGGTGCGATCGCAGGGTGTCGCCCAACTGTTCCAACTCGGGGGGAACCTGCTGCAACGCCGTCAGGTAAGGGGAGGTGGCTGACTCCGCTAGCGCCGCAAGAATTGGCAAGCGGCCAAAGGAGTCCGCCAGGGCAACGAGATCGCGCCCGTTGGCGGTGCCAGAGCCCGCCCGCCCGGCCAGCCGTTCGAGATCGTAGATTTGCTTGAGCTGCTGTTGCAGGGCTTGGCGCAGGGGCGCATGGTTGACCAGCTCGGCCAGGGTGCTCTGCCGCTGCTGAATGCGATCGCGATCCAACAACGGTTGCAGCAGCCAGCGCCGCAGCGCCCGCCCGCCCATGGCCGTCACCGTGCGATCCAGCGCCCACAACAGCGAGCCGTGGTAGGTGCCATCCCGTGAGGTTTGGGTGATTTCCAGGTTGCGGCGGGTTTGGTGATCGATCACCAAAAAGTCAGACAGCACGTAGGTTGCCAGGGGTTGCAGCGGCACCTGGGTCGATTTTTGAGTGTCTTCCAAATATTCCAGCAGGCCACCCGCCGCCCGCACCGCGAGGGGCAAGTGTTCGCAACCGACGCCTTCGAGCGATCGCAGGCGAAAGGTTTGCAATAACCGCTGGCGGGCCTCCGTATGGGCAAAGTCGCCCTGCGATCGCAGGGTGTAGCAAAACTGGCGCGGCAGGCATGGCGGCAACTGATCCGACGTTTCCCCCGGACGCAGCATTGCCCGCAGGTCAGGGACATCCGTGGGCACCAGCGTCTCCGAGGGCTGGAGCCGCATCAGCTCTTGGGCCAACTGGTCGAGGTCGCTGGCCTGGGTGGTGCAAAATTCCCCGGTGGAAATGTCCGCATAGGCCAGCCCCCAGTGCTGCCCAGCGATCACAATCGCGGCGAGAAAGTTATTGCGGCGGGCGCTCAGCATCCCCTCCTCGATGACAGTGCCGGGGGTGATTACTCGGGTCACCTCGCGTTTCACTAAGCCCTGGGCCAGGGCCGGGTCTTCCACCTGATCGCAAATGGCGATCGCGTAGCCCTTTTCCACCAGTTGGGCACAGTAGCGATCGAGGGCGTGGTGGGGAATGCCCGCCATCGGCACCCGGCCCACCGCCTTGCCCGCGTCCTTGCTGGTCAGCACCAGTTCCAGCTCGCGGGCGATGGTGATGCCGTCCTCAAAAAAGGTTTCAAAAAAATCCCCCACCCGGTAGAGCAGCAGCGCATGGGGGTAGGTATCCTTCACCGTGACGTAGTGCAGCATCATCGGCGTGAGGTCGTCACGGTTGACCTCACGATGGTTGGCGTAGCGCACGGTATGTTTGGCAAGCCGTTCGGGAATGCCGTGAGAATTGTCTGACGCTTCGCGATCGCCGATCATGACTCTGGTTCTGGAGGCCCCAGCATTTTTCAAGCGTTTTTATTGTAGGCCCGCCCTTCCCCTTTCCTGTCGTTGAAGAACCCCGCCTCGGCAGGGGATCGCCCTTAAGCATTAAGCTTCGTATCGCGGTCTACAGTCCCCTGGGGCGCTGTGATACGGTCAGAAACGTACCGCGTTGCAATCTGTAACGGAGAAAACACCTGTGCTGGCATCTTCTGAGCAATCCGCGCAATCCGCAGAAGCGCTTTCCGCCTCGCGCGAGGCGTGCAGCGATTACGTCGCCCACCTCCAACTACACATGACTTTACAGGCGCGCAACCTTGTCCCCTCTTTGCACCACGAGAGCGATCGCCGCAAAACCCTCTTGCACCAAACCCAGGCCAATTTCGAGAAAATGATTTCTCGGCAAGGGTTCTAGGTCTACAAAACCCTGATTTTCAAAAGAGCCTGATCTTCTGCGGTCAGGCTCTTTTGTTTTGGGATCATGCTTCTGGGCTCAGGCCAGGATTGGGTTGGGCGGCATTCTGGGCAAGCCCCGCAGGGCGCGGGCCTCTCAGGGTCGGGGGTGCGCCCGTTACAATAGAAGACTAGAATTACCCAACGTGTTCGCGAGTCCCTGAATCCCTATGTCCACTCAAGTCGTGTCTGCTGACCTGCTAGAAACGGAGGTTGAGAAGCGACGAAACTTTGCCATCATTTCCCACCCCGACGCAGGGAAAACCACCCTCACGGAAAAGCTGCTGCTCTACGGAGGCGCAATTCATGAGGCGGGGGCGGTGAAGGCGCGGCGCGCCCAGCGACACGCCACCTCAGACTGGATGGAGATGGAGCAACAGCGGGGGATTTCGATCACTTCGACGGTGTTGCAGTTTGACTATCGCGATCGCCGCATCAACCTGCTCGACACGCCCGGTCACCAAGATTTCAGCGAAGACACCTATCGCACCCTGGCAGCGGCGGATAATGCTGTGATGCTTGAAGACGCTGCCAAGGGATTGGAGCCCCAAACCCTAAAGCTGTTTGAGGTGTGCAAAATGCGATCGCTGCCCATCTTCACCTTCTTCAACAAGATGGATCGGCCCGCCCGTGAGCCCCTGGAACTGCTGGACGAAATTGAGCAAGTGCTGGGGCTGCAAACCTATGCGGTCAATTGGCCGATTGGGATGGGCGATCGCTTCCGGGGCGTGTTTGATCGTCGCAAACACCAGTTTCACCTGTTTGAGCGCACCGCCCACGGCAGTAAAGAGGCGGGGGTGACGGTGCTGGATCTGGGCGATCCCCGCATTGAGGAACTGTTGGGCGATCAGGATCTGTACTACCAGTTCAAAGAAGAGCTGGAAATGATTGAAGAAATTGGCCCCGAGCTGGATTTGGAAGCCGTCCATGCCGGAAAAATGACCCCGGTGTTCTTCGGCAGCGCCATGACCAACTTTGGCGTGCAGCTCTTTTTGGATGCCTTTTTGGACTATGCCCTGAAGCCCAGCCCCCGCACGAGCACCATCGGCGAAGTCCAGCCCACCACGGAAGACTTCACGGGCTTTGTATTCAAGCTCCAGGCGAATATGGATCCCAAGCACCGCGATCGCATCGCCTTTGTGCGCGTGTGCTCGGGCAAGTTTGAGAAGGACATGGTGGTCAACCATGCCCGCCTCGGCAAAAACGTGCGCCTCTCCCATCCTCAGAAGCTTTTTGCCCAAGGGCGGCAGTCCTTGGAGGAGGCGTTTCCGGGGGATGTGATTGGCCTGAATAATCCCGGTGTGTTTGCGATCGGGGACACCATTTATCAAGGCAAAAAGCTGGAATACGAAGGCATTCCCTGCTTCTCGCCCGAGCTGTTTGCCTACCTCCGCAACCCCAACCCCTCTAAGTTCAAGCAGTTCCACAAGGGCGTCACCGAACTGCGTGAAGAGGGCGCGGTGCAAATTATGTTCTCCGCCGATGAGGCCAAGCGCGATCCCATTTTGGCGGCGGTGGGGCAACTGCAATTTGAGGTCGTGCAGTTTCGCCTGCAAAACGAGTACAACGTCGAAACCCGGCTGGAAATGCTGCCCTACAGCGTCGCCCGCTGGGTCGATGGCGGCTGGGAAGCGTTGGAAAAGGTCGGTCGCCTGTTTAACACCGTGACGGTGAAGGATAGCTGGGGGCGTCCGGTGCTGCTATTCCGCAACGAGTGGAATGCCCAGCAGGTGGAGGGCGAAAACCCGGAACTCAAGCTGAGCAAAACGGCCCCCGTCGTGGCTGGTAAGGAGCCGGAGGATCTGTAGTCTCCGTCGGCCCGCCCCCAACATCCCCCGCCGCCATTGGGTGAGGCCCACGGGCTAGAGGGGGAAGGGGGCAGGAGGTTATAGTGTAGTGCGGCCTGGGCTATGCGCCGACGGCTTCTTTCGCGGCGTAGAGCACCTCGGCGTTGATTTCCGTGAAGCCGCGATCGCGGGCAAACTTTTCGGTGTTGCGCTTCACCTTGCCCCGCACAAAGCCCGGAATCCGGTTTAGCTCTGTGAGCCCATCCTTTGACCACGACAGATCCGAATCCGCCGACATGGTTTTGGTAATCACGTCCTTGGTGTCGTGGCCGCCAAAGATTTCCAGCAGGTGATCTTCCATGCCTAGGGTGAAGGAGTTGTAGACCAAATCCACAATTTGGTTTGCGCCTTCGTAGCCCACAAAGGGCTTATAGCCAACGGGAAAATTTTGGATGTGGATGGGGGCCGCGATGACGCCGCAGGGAATGTCGAGGCGTTTGCCGACGTGGCGCTCCATCTGGGTGCCAAAGATGGCGGCGGGTTCGAGGGTGGCGATTTTGTCGGCGATCGCGCCATTATCCTCGCTGATCAGGATTTCGTCGCAATATTCCCCCACCTGCTGCTGAAACCACTCCGCATCATATTTGCAGTAGGTGCCCGCCAGCACCACGCGGATGCCCATTTCTCGCGCCAAAATTTTGGTCATGGCGGCGGCGTGGGTGCTGTCGCCAAACACCACCGCCTTTTTGCCCGTCAGGTTTTGACAGTCGATGGAACGGGAAAACCACGCCGCATTAGAGACAAAGCGCGTCTGCTCGTCGATGAACGGTTCATAATCGACCCCGGCCCCCTGGGCGTTGAGCACGGCCTGGATGGCGCGGATGCAGCGCGCGGTTTCCACGATCCCCATGGGGGTGATGTCCACCATGGGCATGGCAAATTCATCGCGGAGGTATTGGGCCGTTAGTGGTCCCACCTCGCGATAGGGCACGAGGTTAAACCAGGCTCGGGGCAAGGTTTTGAGGTCGTGGACGGAAGCCTTGTCGGGAATCAGTGCATTCACCTCGATGCCCAGATCGGCCATGAGCTTCCTGAGCTCGGTGGCGTCGTGGTTGTTGTGAAACCCAAGGGTAGTGAAGCCGATGATGTTGACGGAGGGCTTGGCGGTTTTTTCGGTGAGGAGTTCGCCTTTCTTTTGGGCGCGGCTGAGGTAAAACTGCACGATTTGCTGGAGGGTGCGATCGGCGGCCTGCAACTCGTTTACCCGATAGTGGTTTACGTCGGCGAGGAGAACGTCACACTGGGCGTCGAGGCTGGCCCGCTGCACAAAGTTCTGCAAGTCTTCTTGCAAAATGCTGGAGGTGCAGGTGGGGGTCAGGACGATGAGGTCGGGGTTTTCTTCGCGGTCTTTGCGGACGATGTTATCGACGACTCTTTCTTGGGAGCCGCGGGCTAAAACATTGCGATCGACAATGCTGGCGGTGACGGGGGTGAAGTCCCGCTCGCGTTCGAGCATCGATCGCATGACATTGAAGTAGTCGTCCCCTAAGGGTGCATGCATGATGGCGTGCACATTCTTGAAGGAACTGGCGATTCTGAGCGTGCCAATATGGGCCGGGCCGGCGTACATCCAGTAGGCCAGTTTCATACAGACGAGTCTCCTGGGTTTGAGTCGTGGGAGTGTTTTTGCCGAAAACCACCGCTGACTCAAGCGCTGTACTCGATTGTGTGCCCCAGCCACAGGGCGTTGAAGCTACGCCTTTCACCATAGGCGGTGACGGCGACTCTCGCGATCGCTCCGTAATCGGCTGTTACCCTTCGACACGTTTTTTAAGGATTGGGCGCTGCTGCCGAGGTGACCTGTTGTTGGAGGGCGAACAGTTCGGTGATGCCCTTTTCGGCCAGGTCGAGAAGCTGATTCATCTGCGATCGCGAAAAACTGCCCTCCTCCGCCGTGCCCTGTACCTCAATGATTTGCAGGGTTTCGTTGAGCACCACGTTGAAATCCACCGCAGCGGCAACATCTTCTTCATATTTCAGATCGAGAAGCGCCTCGCCCTGCACCAACCCCACAGAAACGGCGGCGACAGCGTGGATCAGGGGCGATGTGGTGAGCTGCCCTTTGGCCATGAGGTGAGCGATCGCGTCCTGAAGCGCCACGTAGCTGCCCGTGATGGCTGTTGTGCGCGTGCCCGCGTCAGCTTGCAGCACGTCGGCATCGACCATCAGGGTGCGCTCCCCAAGGGCAGCAAAATCCAGGGTCGATCGCAGGCTGCGACCAATCAAGCGCTGAATTTCCTGGGTGCGCCCCGAGAGCTTGAGAAATTCTCGCTTTTGGCGCTCTGGCGTGGCTCCGGGCAACATTCGATATTCGGCGGTGAGCCAGCCGCGCCCGCTGCCCTTGAGAAACGGAGGCACTCCGTCTTCAACGGAGACGGTGCAGAGCACCTGCGTTTGGCCACAGCGCGCCAAGACAGATCCTGCTGCAAAGCGCGTAAAGTTTCGCTCAAAGCAGACTGGGCGAAGTTCGTTGGCCTGTCTGCCGTCGGGGCGCTGCCATGTCATGGGGGTACGATGCTCCACAAAACCTCACCCAGAATACAGCAGCTTCGGAGCGGAACGATACCTGGAAGGCGCGATTGCAGACCATCCCCTTCAAGCAATCCTGGAGTGGTGGGCGACGCAAGTTCTGGCGATGAGTTGGACCGCTCGTGCCCAAGCTCTGTCTGGGCATTCTCCCCACAGCAGAGCCGCCCCGAGAGACGTCCAGCTAGAGGCTAGAAACTTGGGGGACCTGAGCGGGTAAGGGGTGCGACTAGGGCGCGTCGCCCATCCCGTCACAACTCGCCAGATCGCATGTACGCTATGGATAGATATAGAGTTTTTATTGAGTTCACTTGCAGAAAATGCGCTATATTTAGCCGTACTGAAAATGTGTTGACCCCACATATGGTTTCACAGCTCCGGGCACCGCGCCCCCAGCCGCCCCACCGCCGCACGGTTTTGGCGACCCACCCGCTCCTGCGTACCCTAGCGGGAACAGTGCAGGTGTTTACCGCTCCCCATCGCAGCTTTTTCCCAAATGTCATGGTGCAGGCCATGCGAATCGCTGGACAGGGCAATGTGGTGCTGGTGGTGCAGTTCCTCAAAGGCGGAATCGCCCAGGGTGCTGATCAGCCGATGCAGTTTGGACAAAACCTGGAGTGGATTCGGGCGGATGTGGCCCGCTGTATCCATGACGATTTGGTGAGCGGTGAGGAACGGGCGGCGATCGCGGATCTGTGGCATCACACCCAAGCGGTCATCACCCAGGGCCGCTATGCCCTTGTTGTGCTGGATGAGCTGAGTCTCGCCATTCAGTTTGGGCTGATTGCCGAGGCCGATGTGCTGACTTTTTTGCAGGAGCGACCGCCCCAGGTCGATGTGATTTTGACCGGGCCAGAGATGCCAGAGGCACTGCTGGCGATCGCCGATCAGGTCACCGAGTTTCGCCGCCAGTTTTTGCCTTGAGCGATCGCGACGCATGCAACCCAATGATGACAATTGTGCGCGATCGCTCCCCTTGCCCCTGACCCTTGCGAAAGACCATCATGATCAAAAACGACAGTTGGATTCTGGAAAAAGCTGGAGAAGGGCTGATCTCGCCCTTTGAACCTCGCCTCGTGCGCCATGTGGACATGGGCGACCTGAAACGCACGCGCCCGGTAATTAGCTACGGTCTCTCTTCCTATGGCTACGACATTCGCCTGTCGCCGTCAGAGTTTCGCATTTTCCGCCATATTCCCGGCACTGTCACTGATCCCAAGCACTTCAATCCCGAAAACCTGGAGCCCACAGCCCTCAAAACTGACGAAAACGGCAGCTACTTCATTCTTCCGGCCCATTCCTACGGCTTGGGCGTCGCGCTAGAGCGCATCCAAGTGCCTGACAACATCAGCGTGATTTGCATCGGTAAGTCTACCTATGCGCGCTGTGGCATCATCGCCAACCTCACCCCGGCTGAAGCGGGCTGGCGCGGACACCTCACCCTTGAGTTTTCCAATTCCTCTAGCGCAGACTGCCGCATCTATGCTAACGAGGGCGTGGTGCAACTCCTGTTTCTTGAGGGGGAACAGTGCCAGGTGAGCTATGAAACGCGCCGGGGCAAGTATCAAGATCAGCCCGAACAGGTAACGTTGGCGCGGGTTTAACGTTGCCAAGGCGAAAGTCATCCTCCGTGAGATAACTGCCCAAAGCCGCGATCGCTGC
>JACYME010000138.1 GCA_015272155.1 Leptolyngbyaceae cyanobacterium T60_A2020_046 | reverse complement strand
ATAGTCTGCAATCCACAGCGTAACTTCTAGGGGAGGATGATGCACTGACTTGAGTTTGTCAAACTGTTGTTGCGTTAAGAGCGGTACAGCCCCAGCCGACGGAGCGATTAACAGCGCATCAATTTCATCATCCAGAGGCTCTTCACGCAGATGTAGCTTAGTTGCCAGGGCATAGGCAACCAGTAGGCGGATGGCTTGTTGTTTTTCAGCGCGATCGCGAGGCGATTGCTCTTGAATCGACACCCACATATGCCGAGCAAGATTTCGATTGGTATTGACTAAATGCCCCCAGAGTTTTCGCCCTTCCCAAAATCGCTCATAGGCCGTATTTGTCCGAAAAACAAGCAGTAAACCCAACACAATACTGGGTACTAAACTCCCCAAAACCGGCAAGCCGACGGGCCAACCCGCTTGATACAAGGCAGAAATGAAAACCCCAAATCCGGCACAGACAATTGCCCGGGGTAGGACAGCAGGCATGACGGAACCCCGCCAATGCCAAAAGACCTGTGACCAGTAGGCTTGCTCGCGAACGGCGAGATTACGAAGTTTCAAGGGACGAATCAAGGGAGAAAAAACGACATCTTTACAAGTTCACCGGTTTGGAAACTTCGATCAAGTTTAGGTCAGGATCTCGATAATAAACTGACCGGATTGGGCCTTGGGCTCCAGTGCGTGGTATTGGCCCTGCCAGGATAGCGACGCCACAGCGCTGGAGGTGTTGAATCACGTCCAGCGCTGTGGCGTTGAGGTCATGAAGCATAGATTCAGCGGAGCCTGGTGTCGGACGATGGGCATGGGGCACGATCGCGCAGTTTTGGAGATGGAAGTTGATTTTTTGAGCCCAAAATCGCACCGCTTTGCGGTCTTGACCGAAGGTGATCATCTCCATGCCCAGCACACGGGCATAAAAGGCGATCGCGGTAGCTTCGTCACGTACCATGAGGATCACATGATCGATCGCAGGGATGGTGACGGCAGGCAGATTTATAGAATTGTCCCAATGCACTACAGATTCTGGGAAGCCAATTTTGAGGTTCAAAGCCCCTTGATAGTCAGCCCTAAGTTAAGTCTTAGCGCCTCCGGTATCGACCCATCGTGAATGAAAAACCCCCAGCATTTTCGGAAGTAGGCCACAAAAGATTGACGTTCGCCGGGGCGGTCGCTAAATTTAAGTCGATTCAACCGCTGCTGTTGCAATCGTCACCATTTTCCAGCAGTCAGGAGCGCCACCATGTTTTCTTGGGTTTTCCCACAGGTTTTCTCCGTATCGCATCTCCTCACATCCAGACGGCAACGCGCTATCGCAGCAGGAGTTGCGCTCATGATGGGCTTCGCCCCCGCGATCGCGACCACCCTTGTACTTACTACACCCCAAGCTGCCGAAGCCTATACGGCACGGAACAGCCTGTTTTTGAGCCGCAACCCAAGCGAAAATTATGACACCTTTTTGCGGCGATCAGAGGCAATCGCGCGCGCAGCCGTTCAGCGCAGTTTTGATGCAGATTTGTTGATCACCGAAGTGATTGTCACCGTAGTCGGTGAAAACCAGGGCATCTCGATTCCTATCATGGACGTGCAGGTGACACGGAATGCGTGGCGCGATCGCCCCGATGTGCAGTATTGGGCAACCTATTATGAAAGTGCATCAGCGCTACTTAGTTTTTAGCGCCCAGAGCACGGAAAGCATTCCACGCTTGTGAGCCCTTTCCGTTCGGCTGATCTCACATCGAAGATGTGCCATGTCAGATCGACTTCAAAGTTATTCAGATTTTGCCACCGCAGCGATCGCCATCCTCAGAGTATTGCAACATCGCCTCGGCTTTGACCTATGGATGATCACCCGCACGGTGCAAAATGACTGGATTGTTTTACAAGCAGAAGATCGGGGTTATGGAGTGCAGTCTGGAGATAGTTTTTGCTGGGCAGATTCCTTCTGTTCGCGCATGGTGCAAGGTCTGGGGCCACAAATGCACCCAACGCTGCCCAAGTCCAGGCCTACTGCGATGCTCAACGGGCACTAAATCTGCCCATTGGGGCATACATTTGGTTTTCCGCTGAGGTTAACCAATGGTCATCTCTTTGGCACCCTGTGCGCTATTCATCCTGAACCTGTTGCCGAAACCATTCATCAAGAGCAAGATTTGTTAGCTACGATGGCCTGTTTGTTGGCAACGCTACTTGAGGCAGAACTTCAGCGATTGGCCCAGACCAGACGCATTGAACAAGCCGAGGCCGAAGCCCTCAGTGACGACCTCACGGGGCTTTATAATCGGCGGGGCTGGAATCGTCTGCTGCGTCAAGAAGAGGTTCGGTGTCAGCAGTTGGGGCACTCTGCCACCATTTTTGTAATTGATATGGATGATCTCAAGAAGACCAACGACGCAAACGGCCATGCTGCGGGGGATGCCCTATTGCAAAAAACAGCCGCAATTTTGAAGCGCACCCTCCGTGATCATGACGTGGTAGCCCGCACGGGGGGAGATGAGTTTGCTGTGCTGGGTATTGAGGTGGGCAACCAGGAGGCGCTGATATTGCAGGAACGCCTTGAACAGGTGATGACTAGCGCCCAAATCTCATGCTCGGTTGGGTATGCAGTGCGACACCCCAGCACAGGGCTCGAAGCGGCATGGCTTGAGGCTGATCGCACCATGTATCAACGAAAGGCATCCCGTAAACAGGCCCAAAATTTCACCCAAAATTTTTAGAGGCGCTCAGAAACAGCATCGAGTTGATGAAAAGAATGCCGAAACCCCATACCTCTGCCCTTAGACGCAGCACAGTGTGGATGAAAACCATTTGCCAGAGACGTTTGCCAAAGAGAGGCGCCAGAGAGGTTCGTTAGAGACGCAGGAAAATCAAATTTTTAGCATTCGCTGATGACGCCCGCTGAACTCATCCCATTAATTTATCTTGATGTATTTAGGGGGTGTGGCAAACTAGCGTTTAAGAATCTGTAATCTGCGGAGACGATTTGCGGTGCAAGTCTGCGGATTCAGTAAGGTAGGGAGAGAAAAAGCGAGTGTGGGGTTTTCGACGTCCTTGGACAGACGGGCAGGCGGGCGTTCTATCAACGTCTCACTGTGCCGGGGTCAGTGACCTGTGCAAGTAGCGTTAGGGTGTGATATGGCTGAATACAACGATCGCGCTTGGCATGAACGCCGCGATCACATCTCTTCACGGTTTTTAAGGGCTTGAGTACGCTCTATGCTGGCGATCGCGGGATATGAGGTTCTGACACTGCTCCATGAAGGGGAGTTTTCCCAAGTTTATCGGGGCAAACGGCTCACTGACGGGTTACCTGTGGTGCTCAAAACCCTGCGCAACCGCATTCCTGAGCCGGAGCAGTTAGCGCGCTATCAGCAAGAATATGCCATTACCCAAGCCCTGAATCTGATTCCTGGCGTAATTAATGTCTACGGCTTGGAGCAGGTCGCTCACCTGCCTATCATTGTTCTGGAAGACTACGGCGGCCAAACTCTGGGGGAATTTCTTGCGAGAACATCCCTCGCGATCGCGGATTTTCTCAATCTTGCCAGCGCAATCGTGCAAACGCTCGGAGCCGTTCACAGCGCCCACGTCATTCATAAGGACATCAACCCCGCCAATATCCTGATTCATCCCGTCACCCAACAGGTGAAGCTGATCGACTTTGGCATTGCGTCTCAGCTTTCGCGCGAAACCCCGATGATTAGCGGCATGGGACTGTTGGAAGGCACCCTGGCCTACCTTTCGCCCGAGCAAACGGGCCGCATGAACCGCGCCGTAGACTACCGCACGGATTTTTATTCTCTCGGTGCGACATTCTTTCAAATGCTGACGGGGCATCCGCCCTTTCAGTTCCAAGATCCGTTGGAGTTAATCCACGCCCATATTGCCCGGACACCCCCAGACGTGCGAGATCTGCGGCCTGAGGTGCCTGCCGCGATCGCCGCGATCGTCCAAAAACTGCTCGCGAAGACCGCTGAAGAACGGTATCAGAGCGCCCGGGGCTTAGTGGCCGACCTGCACCGCTGCCAAAGCCTTAATGAAGAGGGCTCGATCTTTGCCCTGGGCAGTCAGGACGTGTCCGACCGCTTTCAGATTCCCCAACGCCTCTACGGACGAGATGCGGAAGTTGAGCAGATTCTGGCCGCCTTTGAGCGGGTCAGCCCTGCGGCCTCGGCGGCAGACAACGGCCAGCGGGAGTTGGTGCTGGTATCGGGCTACTCAGGCATTGGGAAGTCGGCTCTGGTGCGCGAAGTCTACAAGCCTATCACCGGGCGGCGGGGATATCTAATCGCGGGGAAATTCGACCCGTTGCAGCGCAATATTCCCTATCGTGCCTTGATCAGCGCCTTTTCTGACCTGGTGAGCCAGCTATTAACCGAGTCGGACGAGCAGCTTTCCCACTGGCGATCTCAGCTTCACCAAGCCCTGGGGAGCAACGTGCAGGTCATGGTGGCGCTGGTGCCTCAATTGGCGCTGATTGTGGGTGAACAACCCAGCCCCAAAACCTTGAGCGGCACTGAAGCCCAGAATCGCTTTAATTTAGCGATTCAGACCTTTATTCGTGTCTTTGCTCAACCGCAGCATCCTCTTGTCGTGTTTCTCGACGATTTGCAGTGGGCGGAGACTGCTTCGCTGAACCTGATGCAGCGACTGTTGACCGAGCCCGACGGGCACAGCCTGCTGCTGATTGGGGCCTATCGCGACAATGAGGTGGGGCCGGCCCATCCCCTCAAGCTCACCCTCGATCGCATTCAGGAGGAGGGCGGAGTGTGCTCTGCGATCGCGCTCCAGCCTTTGAATCAGGCGCACATCACGCAATTGGTAGCCGATACGTTGCTGTGTTCGCTCGATCAGGCGCGTCCACTGGCAGAGCTGATTCAGGCCAAGACGGGGGGCAACCCCTTTTTTATGGCGGAGTTTTTGAAGACACTCTATCGCGATCGCCTGATCACCTTTGAGGCTGCCCAGGGCCGCTGGCGATGGGAACTGGACGCGATTCAACAGCGCAACGTCACAGATAACCTGGTGGAGCTGATGGCCGACAGCCTTCAGCAACTGCCGCCAGAAAGCCAGCGCGTGCTGCAACATGCCGCCTGCATTGGCACGCCCTTTGATCTCCACAGTCTGGCCCGGGTGCTGAATCAAACTGTGGAACTCACCGCTGAGCAGCTTTGGCCGGCCCTAGCAGCGGAGTTGGTGCTGCCCGTGGGCGACACCTATCGCCTCACCTCTGTCGCAGGGATCAGCGATCGCCCCCTGCAATATCGCTTTGCCCACGATCGCATTCAGCAAGCCGCCTACTCGCTGCTGCCCGAGCGCGATCGGGTCACCGTTCACCACCTGGTCGGGCAGCGCCTTCTAGAAATTGCCAGCCAAGCCATGGAAACGTCACGGCTGTTTCAGATCGTGAACCAGCTCAACCTGGGGCTGGGAGCCTCTACCACGGCTGGGGAGGCGTTGATCTTAGCGGGGCTCAACCTGCGGGCCGGACGCCAGGCCAAGGGAGCCGCCGCCTACGACACCGCCCTCGATTATCTGCGCTTGGGGCTGGATCTGCTGGGGCCAGAACGGTGGGACGAACAGCCGGAACTGACTGCTGATCTCTATCAGGAAGCCGCCGAAGTGGCCTGCCTCTGTGGTCAGTACGACCTCATGACCCAGTTGATTACAGAAGCCCAAGCCCACGTCAAAACCCTAGAACGGCGCACCGCGCTCCATCTGATTGATCTTGAGGCCATTATTCTGCAAAATCAGCCGCGCCTGTCGGTCGAGCGGGCGTTGACGCTGCTGCGGCCTTTGGGGATCACCTTCCCCAAACGGATGCGGATGCTATACGCGATCGCGGGGCTGATGCGCACGCGGCTGCGGCTGTTGCGGTGGTCAGACGAGGCACTGCGATCGCAGCCAGAACTGAGCGATCAGAGGCTCAATGCAGCGATTACCCTCCTCGGCAAAGTCGGCACCTCCGCCTACGTGGCCACCCCCGACCTGTCTCCTCTGATCACCTTCAAAATCCTCAAAATCTCCCTCAAACAGGGTTATACCATTCCAACGGCGATGTCCTTTGCGTCCTATGGACTGGTGATGGCTGGCATCATAGGCGAAATTGACACGGGTTATCGCTTTGGGGAACTGGCGGTAGACATTGCCGATCGCCTCCAGGCTCCAATGATTCGGTGTCGGGCGAGGTTTCTTTTCAACTACTTAATCCGCCATTGGAAGCACCCCCTGCGCACCATTGCCCCCCACATGGAAGAGGTATACCAGCTTGGTCTAGAAGCTGGAGACTTGGAATATTCGGCCTTTGCCCTCTATGCCTCCGTGCAACTGCGGCTCATGGCCGGAGATCCCCTGCCGGAGATTGTGGCCCGTATGGCTGAAGTGGCGGAGGCGATCGAGCGCTTGCAGCAGCAAACAGCATTGCGCTGGGTGCGCACCCAGCAGGCGGTTTTGGATAGCCTGATGACGCCTAGTGAAACTGGACAGGCACAGGGGGTTGATATTCCGGTGCCGGAGCACCATCATGGCAGCGATCACACCGCATTCTTTCTGGCCCATAGCTGCCGCCTCCAGCTTCACTACCTGTTTGGCAATATTGACCAAGCTCTAGTAGCCGCTGAGCAAGCCCAAGAATACCTGGATGCGGCCACCAGTGCGCCCACAGGCCCGCCCTACATGCTTTACAGCAGCCTCAGTCAGTTGGCATGGTGGCCCCACGCCAGTCGGCGGCAGCGGCGGCGATTTCGTCGCGGCATCCAGAGCCTGCGCAAAAAGTTTCGCCATTGGGCTCGATTTGCGCCTGAAAATTACGACGCAGCCCACCATTTGCTCGAAGCGGAATTTCATCGTAGCCAGAATCGCTTTACCTCGGCGTTAGCGCACTTTCAGCAAGCTATTCAGGCGGCCCAAACCCATTGCCACTTGGTTGAAGAAGCGATCGCCCACGAGCGCATTGGCGAGCTTTACCTCCAGCTTGATCAAAGCGTGGCGGCGGCAGCGCACCTCAACCGGGCTCATTTTTGCTATCAGCTTTGGGGCGCAACGGCCAAAACTACTCAGCTTCGTCGCCGCTATGCCCATCTGATTAGCGCCAGTGAGGATCTCGCTTCCACGGCGGCGCGATCGCGCACCACCCAGCAAACTGCGACCAGTACCAGCACCGGGCGATTAGTCGAGTCCTTAGACTTCAGCAGCGTGATGAAAGCCTCGGAGGCAATCGCCAGCGAAATTGTTCTCGATCAGCTCATCACCCGGCTGATGGAAATTCTGATCGAAAGCGCCGGAGCCCAGTCGGGTGTGTTGTTGTTGAATAATGACGGCGAGCTCCGGGCCGAAGCCTATGGCACCATCGCCTCGGGCACCACCCAGGTGATTCAGCGTGACGACGATACACTTAGCCAGACGGGCGCGGCAATGGAGTGGCCAGCGGCGATCGTGAACTACGTGATGCGCACCCAGCAAAGTCTGGTGCTCGACAATGCCGCGATCGACGATCGCTTTTCCCAAGACCCCTATATTCAAACGCATCAGCCCCAGTCCATTCTCTGTGCCCCGCTCAAAAACCAGGGTCGCCTCAGCGGCCTCATCTATCTCGAAAACAACCTCGCCCCTAATGCCTTCACGCCCAATCGGTTAGAGGTGCTGAGCCTGTTGTCCTCCCAAGCCGCGATCGCCCTCGACAATGCCCGCTTGTACACCAACTTGGCTGACCTCAACGCCGCCTATGCCCGCTTTGTGCCCCGCCAATTTTTGCAGCACCTCAACAAGCGCAGCATTACTGAGGTCAACCTTGGGGATCAGGTACAGCTCGAAATGTCCGTCATGTTTTCCGACATTCGGGCCTTCACCACCCTCTCTGAAACGCTGACGCCCGAAGACAACTTCCGTTTTATTAACGACTACCTCGCCTGTATGGAGCCCGTCATCATCGAGCACGGCGGATTCATTGACAAATACATCGGCGATGCGATCATGGCGCTCTTTAGCGGTCATGCGGACGAAGCCGTCACCGGCGGTATTGCCATGCAGCGCGCCCTCACGGCCTACAATGCCCAGCGCCAGCAAAACGGCCATGCCCCCATCCGCATTGGCATTGGCATCAACACGGGCTCGCTGATGCTGGGCACCGTCGGCGGCCCCAACCGCATGGACAGCACCGTGATTAGCGATGCGGTCAACCTCGCAGCTCGCCTTGAGAACCTAACCAAAACCTACGGCGTCACGCTGCTCATTAGCCATCACACCTACGAGCAAATGCGCTATCCCCAGCACTATTGCATTCGCAAGATTGGGGTGGCGACGGTGCAGGGCAAAACCCAAGCCGTCACGGTTTATGAGGTGTTTGATGGTGATCCTGACCTCATCCGGCAGGGCAAGCTGGACACGCGCGACATCTTTGAACAAGGGGTTGAGGCCTACGATCGCGGCCACATTGAGCTTGCCGCAAATCAGTTTGACCATTGCGCGACGATCGTGCCCGATGATCCCGTCGTTCAGTATTACCAACTGCAATGTGCCGCCCAGCGCTACGCGATCGCTGACCACGAAACAGAAAACCCCCTCGACGCAGTGCCCAAACCCTCCTAGGTTTGCCCTAGGCAGACCCCCACATCGGGATGAAAACACCCCATACCAATTCTGCAAAATCGCGCTGTTGCGCCTCACCCCCCCAGCCCCTTCTTTCAAAACGGGAGAAAGAGAGGAAGGCATAATGGTGAGGGCGACAAACCTGACATGCTCCCCTACTCATGCTCCCCTACTAAGGGGATGGAGAGATTACGCTGAAAAATAGGAAGTGAACCTCCGAAAATTGAGGTGCATCAAGCCGACTGGAGCGAAAAGAAATCGTCAAAAATTGCCTGACTCACCGAGTTAAGGCGAATTTGAAAGCTGTCGAGAAACTCGTGCAAACCCTGGTTCATGATTTCATCAATGGTGATGTATTCCATTTCCGATCGCAGCCGACCTAGGGCGCGATCGCTGCCTGTGCGCCAGGTTCCCACCGCAGTGCCCGAGATTTGCTGGAGCGACTTCTCTGCACTGAGCAAACAAAACTGAATCGATCTCGGGAATTCACGATTCAAAATCAAAAAGTCCGTGACCCCCTTCGGCGTAATCCGATATTGAGACTTGCGGTACATTTCGTAGGCACTTGCCGACTTCAGCAGCGCAATCCATTGCAAATCATCTAGTGGCGTGCCTACAGCCTTGGCCGAAGGTAGAAGGATGTAATATTTCACATCCAGAATTCTGGCCGTTTTGTCCGCTCGCTCCAGCAAGCGCCCCAAATAGCCAAAGTGCCATCCCTCATTGTGAGCCATTGTCGCATCCATGATCCCTGCAAACAGATGGCTCGACATCTTCACCTCAGGATAGAAGACGTGCAAGTTTGTCTTCTCAACTGCCTCAGACGCCTCTTTTACCATGAGATAAAAGGCATTAACCTGCTCCCACATTTCTGAGGAGATGATCTCTCGAACGGAACGGGCATTTTCACGCGCTGCCGTCAGGCATGACAAAATCGAGTTGGGATATTCTGCATCAAAGGTCAGAAACTGGAGCACGTTTTGTTCCGTAACCTCTCCATATTTCTTCTGAAAGAAATCCATGTCGCCCGTTGTTACCACTAGGGGATGCCACTGTTGGGTCACCCCCATCGGTGAATCCAGCAAAAGGTTGAGATTGACATCCACAAAACGGGCCACATTTTCGGCTCGCTCGACGTAGCGATTCATCCAATAAATCGAGTCGGCAACACGGCTTAGCATAGGTCGCAGGGAGTAAATTGACTAAGAGTTGAGTGTTGAAAGAAGAGGGAAAACGGAATCCTAAGCGTGACTCAGCACAGTGGGAAAAACAACACCAAAAAGAGCAGTCAACTGCATCGGTTAGGCCGGTGCTTTTACGACCCAAGTGTCTTTGCTGCCACCGCCCTGGGAAGAGTTGACGACGAGCGAGCCTTTTTTGAGGGCAACTCGCGTGAGGCCACCGGGGTTGACATAGATTTTGTCGGAGGCGCTGTAGAGAATGTAGGGTCGTAAATCGACGTGGCAGCCCTCTAGGCGATCGCCTATTAATGTGGGTACGCGCGACAGACACAGCGTTGGCTGAGCAATGTAGCCCCGAGGGTTTTGCTGAATGCGCTCGGCAAAGTCTTGGCGTTCTTCAGGGGTAGACTGTGCCCCCATCAACATGCCGTATCCACCCGAGGCATTGGTAGCTTTGACCACCAGTTGATCGAGGTTGGCTAAGACGTGGGCCTGCTGCTGGGGATCTTCGCAAATATAGGTGGGCACATTAGGAATGATCTGGTCTTCGTCGAGGTAGTAGCGAATCATTTGGGGTACGTAGGCGTACACAAGTTTGTCATCGGCAACACCGGTACCCAGGGCGTTGGCGATCGCGACTCGACCGTGGCGATAGACCTCTATCAGCCCCGGCACGCCGAGCAGTGAATCGGAACGAAAGGCGAGGGGATCGACGAAATCATCATCAATGCGGCGATAAATCACATCCACACGCTGGAGTCCGCGCGTGGTACGCATTTGCAAATAGCCGTCCGACACCACCAAATCTCGTCCTTCAACCAGCTCGGCCCCCATCTGCTGCGCTAGGAAAGAGTGCTCAAAGTAGGCGCTGTTGTAACTGCCGGGGGTGAGCACCACAACGCGGGGATCGGTCAATGTTGGGGGCGCAAGGTTGAGCAGGGCTTCAAGCAATTGGCTGGCGTAGTCATCGACGGGGCAAATGTCTAACACTGAGAACAACTGGGGAAAAGTGTTCTTCATGACGCGGCGGTTTTCGAGCACGTAGGAAACCCCCGACGGACATCGCAAGTTATCTTCTAGGACATACCAGCTGCCATCGCGATCGCGCACCAAATCAGTTCCAGTAATGTGGCACCAAATGCCCTCGGGCGGTGTAACCCCCAAACAAGGCTTTTAAAAAACCAGGGGCCGACTCAATCACATGGCGCGGGATCACGCCATCCGAAAGAATCTTTTGCTCGTTATAAATATCCTGCAAAAAGCAGTTGAGGGCTGCGATGCGCTGCTTGAGGCCCCGTTCTAACCAATCCCACTCCTCCGCAGCCACCACGCGGGGGATCACATCAAAGGGAAAGATCCGCTCCGTGCCTTGATTGTCTCCGTAGACGTTAAAGGTAACCCCGAGCTTAAAGAGAGTGTTTTGGGCGGCTTGTTGCTGTTGCTGCAAACTTTCTAAGGAAAGGCCATTGATGCGCTGCACCAGCAGCTCGGCTTCTGGTCGAGGTTTCCCCGCTGCAAAGAAGAGTTCATCGTAGAAATCTCCGGGTTCATAGGCATCAAACAGCACTACCGAATCTCCTGCTGGTATGGCGGTGAAGGCTAC
>JACYME010000155.1 GCA_015272155.1 Leptolyngbyaceae cyanobacterium T60_A2020_046 | reverse complement strand
ATATCGGCTCATTCTCATGAGTGTCGATGATTTTCTGCCGCAGATCAGTGGTGTAAGCTTTCATGAGTTCCTTACCTGTGCTACACCCTTAAATCGTGTCACACCTTTATGAAATTTGCTATAGCAGCCTAAGAAGCATTGTATCCCTTTTCTGTTGTTCTCACTAGGGGATGACTGAAACAACGTGGTTTTGTTCGAGGCTGTTCGGGTGAATTGACGAGAATCCTACGCAAATAGCATTAAGTTGCTTGAAGAGTAGTATAGTCATCTTTATAATGACTAGCTATCTGTCAGCTTTAGTGTAGCCAGTGGTGCTGCAATGGTATGTTAAGTGGGCTTTAACCTGAAGTGCTGATATTCCATTGATTCCTGTATTTTGTTGACTCTATAAGATAAGACGTCGTTGGGAAGCCCAGTTCCTGCATAAAGGCGGTATTTGTTATTCTGAGGGGATTGCTCTGATGGCAAATAAACCAAGTTATTAACGCTGGAAGAGAGTAGCACTTCCCGAGAAGGTGAAATGTCTAAACCATTTTTACATCGTGGTCTAAATGTTAGTAAGTCATCGGTTTAAGTTTATCTACACAAAGACTGCAAAGACTGGGGGGACTTCAGTCGAGGCATACTTTGAGCGGTTTTGTATGCATGATGGCGAATGGGAACCTCGTCATGCGCGTGAGCCCTACGAATCTGAGGCAGGTATTATCGGCTATCGAGGGCCGGGGACTGGGGAAAAACGGAAGTGGTGGAATCATATGCCTGCTTGGCTCATTAAAGAACGCTTGGGGGATGAAATCTGGAACAGCTACTTTAAATTCTGTGTAATCCGTAACCCCTACGAGCGCTGCATTTCTGCCTTTGAGTTTTCAGGCCGGAACTATAAGGTGGATGGAAAGCTGGGGCCGTTATTTAAATTCTCAAATCGTGGCTTAACCCCAGAGCAGCAGCGATTCCTACATTATTTGAAGCACAAAAAAGCCCGGTTAGATCGTCCGCCGGGGGATAGAAACCGATACACAATCAACGGCAAGCTGTGTGTGGATGATGTGATTCGTCACGAAAATATGGCAGCGGATGTCGAGCGCATCTGTCATCGGCTGGGGCTGCCTTGGGAGCCTGAGATGTTGCCCACCTTTAAGGTAGGAAAGCGCCGAAAAGAAGCGACTGTCGCCAACCTGTATAGCCCAAAAGCTAAGCAGCTCATTGAAAGAGCCTACCGTTTTGAGCTAGACACCTTCAACTACACCTTCCCTGAGTCCTGATGGGAGCAATGCCCCTGATTGTGTCCGATGCGTTGCCCTAGGGCACGACCAGCACGGGGCATGGAGCCAAATTGATGACCCGATTGGTCACACTCTCAGCGGAGGCATCTTCTAAGAGCCCGATGCCGCGACAGCCCATCACGATCAGGTCAGCCTCAAACTCATCGGCCACATCACAAATCACAAAGGCAGGTTGTCCCTCGCGCTCTAGCACCTCACTGTCAATGCCGTGATCCGCAAACATGGCCTTCACCTCGGCCAAAAGACTGGCAACGGCCTCCGCCGAAGCCTGTCGGGTGCTGGAGCCTTCTTCAGCGACCTCAACCACAGAGAGCAAAATGAGGCGGCTCTGATGGAGCTGCACCAGTTCTCGCACGGTGGATGCAGCGTGCTGAGCTTCGGGGCTCATGTCGATCGGAAATAGAACCGTCTTAAACATGGCTTCTCAAACGGAAACACAGACTCCGGTAGAATGACTCTCGGGTAGCGCCTGTAACACTGACGACAGACAACAGTTGATCGCGTGTCGCTCAGCGGTTACGGGTTCTGAGTCTAGGTTAAATCACGGTTGGCGATCCCTTTGGGAAAGCTATGCAGAAATGTAATAAATGCAGTTTTAGGAGGTTCAAGCCTGTGGCCAAGAAGACCGTCGCAACCCTAACCGCCGCCGACGTGGCGGGCAAGCGTGTCCTCGTGCGTGCTGATTTCAACGTTCCCTTGGATGACCAAGGCAATATCACCGACGATACCCGTATTCGGGCCGCGTTGCCGACCATTCAAGACCTGACGGGCAAGGGTGCAAGGGTTGTCCTGTGCAGCCACTTTGGTCGTCCCAAGGGCAAGTTTGTAGATAGTATGCGGCTGACCCCCGTGGCTCAGCGCTTGTCTGAACTGTTGGGGCAGCCCGTGGTGAAGTGCGATGACTGCATTGGTGACGCGGTTGCGGCTGCGGTCAATGGCTTGCAAAACGGCCAGGTTGCCCTGCTCGAAAACGTGCGCTTCTACGATGGCGAAGAGGCGAATGATCCCGAGTTTGCCAAGCAGTTGGCGGCCAATGCTGACCTGTATGTGAATGATGCCTTTGGGACGGCACACCGGGCCCACGCTTCGACGGAGGGGGTGACGAAGTTCCTGAGTCCTGCGGTGGGCGGCTATCTGATCGAGAAGGAACTGCAATACCTCCAGGCGGCGATCGAGAATCCCCAGCGGCCTTTGGCGGCGATCGTCGGTGGTTCCAAGGTGTCTAGCAAAATCGGCGTGATCGAAACCCTGCTCGACAAGGTGGACAAGCTGCTGATTGGGGGCGGCATGATCTTCACCTTCTACAAAGCGCGGGGGCTCAGCGTGGGCAAGTCCTTGGTGGAAGAGGACAAGCTAGAACTGGCGAAGGCGCTGGAAGCTAAGGCGAAGGAGAAGGGCGTGGATCTGCTGCTGCCGACGGATGTGGTGGTGGCGGATAATTTTGCCCCTGATGCCAATGCGCAGACGGTCAGCATTGATGCCATTCCTGATGGGTGGATGGGTCTGGATATTGGCCCTGACTCGGTGACGGTCTTCCAGGAGGCGCTGAAGCAGTGCAAGTCTGTGATCTGGAATGGCCCGATGGGGGTGTTTGAGTTTGATCAGTTTGCAAAGGGTACGGAGGCGATCGCGCGTACCCTGGCTGACCTAACGGGCACAGGCTGCACCACCATCATCGGCGGTGGCGATTCTGTCGCAGCGGTCGAAAAGGTGGGCGTGGCAGAAAAAATGAGCCATATTTCCACGGGTGGTGGGGCCAGCCTAGAACTCCTGGAAGGTAAGGTGCTGCCTGGGATTGCGGCCTTGGATGACGCCTAAGCGATCGCCCTTGCGGGCACCGTGATTCCGGTATTGATAACGCCCCATTAGACCAAAGGGGCCGAGGAAACGTCCTCGGCCCCTTTCTGTTTCTCGGATGCGCCTTCTGGGGACTGGTGGGGCGGGCGCGATGCCGTGCCCGATCGCGGTGGCAGGGTCAGCATGGCGCGATCGCCCCCTGCCTCTGCGACTAACCTCTGCGAACTAGACCCGTGCAAGTAGTACAAAAAAACTAGTTTCGGGTTATTTTGGAAGCATACCTAGGATGTCATCCACAAACTTTTGATGATCCACCACGGGTTTGGAGATGTATCCATCGGCTCCGCTCTGCTTCAAAAAATTCTCGCGATCGCCCTGCATGGCATGGGCCGTCACCAGGATCACTGGCAGGCTTGCTGTGACTGGATCCGCCTTCAGCATTTGGGTGATTTTGATGCCATCCACCGGCTTGCCCTGATACATACTGTGCGACAGTGACACATCCATCAAAATAATGTCAGCTTCACGATTTTGGGCAATGCGCATCACCTCATCCACATTCTCCGTATGCTTCACGGAGAGTCCTCCTCGCTTGGTCAAAACTTTGGAGAACACACGCGCGTTGATCATGTCATCTTCAACGATGAGGACGGTCTTCATGATGGTTCCTTGTCAATGGGTGCCCCAGAGGGGCTGAAGGCTTGGTACAGACACAGTTTCAGGGACGAAAATGCAGTGGAAAGTTTTATCGTCGCCGCTGATTATTGCAGTCTAAGGGGTTTTGCATATACCTTACAGCATTGTTATGGCTCTCTTTGTAAGGCATGCTAAGGCCACAAAGCCTGATCCACTTCTTCCACTTTTGAGGACAGCAACGCATGGCAGACCAACTTAACATGCTCTCAGCAGGGCAGGTCGTGGTCACGGCCCTCCACACCGAGGTGCAGCGGTCTTACCTGGAATACGCCATGAGCGTGATTGTGGGTCGTGCCTTGCCCGACGTGCGCGACGGCCTCAAGCCCGTGCATCGGCGCATTTTGTACGCCATGCATGAGCTGGGTCTGACCCCCGATCGCCCCTTTCGGAAGTGTGCCCGCGTGGTGGGAGATGTGCTCGGTAAATACCATCCCCACGGGGATCAGGCCGTCTACGATGCCCTAGTGCGCATGGTGCAAGACTTTGCCAGCCGCTATCCGCTGTTGGACGGGCACGGCAACTTTGGCTCGGTGGACAACGACCCCCCCGCCGCCATGCGCTACACCGAGACGCGCCTCGCCCCCGTGAGCCACGAGGCCATGCTGGGCGAAATTGGTGAGGCCACCGTTGACTTTATCGACAACTTTGACAACTCCCAGCAAGAGCCCATTGTTCTGCCCGCCCAGTTGCCAAACCTGCTGCTAAATGGGTCTTCGGGCATTGCCGTGGGGATGGCCACGAACATTCCGCCCCACAACCTAGGCGAGGTGGTGGATGGGTTGATTGCCCTGATTGATCGCCCTACCCTCACCGACGAAGCCTTGTTTAAGCTGATCCCCGGCCCAGATTTTCCCACCGGGGGCGAAATCATTGACACCAAGGGCATTCAAGACGCCTATCGCACCGGGCGCGGCAGCATTCCCATGCGGGGGGTGGCCCAGTTTGAGGAGGTGCGTCCGGGGCGGGGGCGGCAGCGGCGGGCGGCGATCGTGGTCACCGAGTTGCCCTATCAGGTCAACAAGGCGGCCTGGATTGAGAAGGTCGCGGATCTGGTCAACAACGGACGCATTGAGGGGATTGCGGATATTCGCGATGAGAGCGATCGCGATGGGATGCGCGTCGTCATTGAACTCAAACGGGAAGCACAGCCCCCAGTGGTGCTTGATGCGCTGTATCGCCTAACCCCGCTCCAGAGCAACTTTGGCGCGATTATGCTGGCCCTCGACAACGGCCAACCGCGCCAGCTTTCGCTGCGGGAAATTCTCCACGCCTTTTTGGACTTTCGGGAAGCGACCCTCACCCGCCAATATCGCCACGAACTGGGCAAAACCGAGGCTCGCATTCATTTGGTCGAGGGCTTGATTCGCGCCCTAGACAACCTGGATCAGCTTATTGAGATTTTGCGCCACGCGCCCGATGGCACCACCGCTAAGGTGGGAATGCAGGAGGCGTTTACCCTGAGTGAGCGACAGGCCGATGCCATTCTGGCGATGCCGCTGCGGCGGCTGACGGGGCTAGAGCGCCAAAATCTGCAAGATGAATATGGCGAACTCACCGCCCGCCGGGATGAATTGCAACAACTGCTCTCCGATCGCGGGACGCTGTTGAAGGCGTTGAAAAAGGAACTGCGATCGCTCAAGAAAAAATTTGGCGATCCCCGCCGTACCCGCATCCAATCAGCGGCAGAGCGCGAGGAAGAAACCCAACAGCTTGCGGAAATTCTTGCAGAGCATCACGAAGAGAAAACCATCCTCGAATTCACCCAAAAGGGCTATGTGCGGCGATCGTCGCCGCGATCGTACCAGCGGCGGCAGTCGCGCCAAGGGGAAGCCCTCAGCGCCGATCTCCAGGAGGTCGAGGAGGATGTGGTGATCCAGGTGGAGGCGGCCCTATCTACCCAGGAGTTGCTCACCCTCACCCGCGACGGCAAAGCCTATACCCTCACCGTGGGTGATATCCCCGCCACCCCGCGCCAGTCGAAGGGGGTGCCGCTGGTGAATCTGTTGCCAAACTCGGTGTCCTCGGAGGCGGGGGCGATCGCGGCGCAACTGGTGCTCACCGAAGCCGCCCTGACCCACGACCTGATTATGCTCACCCACCAAGGGCGCATCAAACGGGTGCCCCTCACGGAGTTCCAAAACCTGACCGGGCGCGGCCTGACAGCGCTGAAGCTAAAGGATGACGATACCCTGGCCTACGTCACCCTCGCGATCGCGGGGGATGATCTGGTGTTGGCGACCTCTGGCGGTCGGCTGCTGCGCTTTGCCATCAACGATGAAAACCTCGCCATCCTGGGGCGCAATGCCCAAGGCCCGCAGGCCCTGCGCCTGCGAAAACAAGAGCGCATTGTGGGCTGTGTCCGGGTTCAATCCCCAGGGGACTGCGTGCTGCTGGTGTCGGCCCTGGGCTATAGTCAGCGCTTCCCGGTGAGCGGGCTCCATCGCGCCGCGCGGGGCAGTTTGGGCACCCAAGCCTTTTTGTTCAAACAAAAGGGCGATACCCTCGCAGCCATGACCGCCGCCCCGCCCGAGGCCACCCTGATGGTCACGACGACCGCAGGCCGCGCCGCCCAAATTCCCGTAGAAACGGTGCCGCGCCAGGGCCGAGATGCCCCAGCGGCCTATCGGTTGGGGAAATTTCAACGGGGTGAAACAATGGAAACGGTGACGTTGATTGCCTTGGCCGATAATGAATCCAACGATGGGGAAGCTTCAGATGATCCTGACTCGGTGGCGGATTAACCGCTGATGTTCGGTGGCATCCTGGTCTCTAGCCTGCGTGGGCTCAGACCATCGGTGATGGCATCGGGCGTTAACCCGCAATGGCTCCGGCGCAGATCTCGCTCTCAAGTTGGGTCGCCATCCATTGGTGAGAAAGCCACATTATCGCGCCTGTCCACGCGGCAGGATGGCGGTTTCTGACACGGTTTCCCCTGGCATCGTATTGGTAGAGAAAGGCAAACGTGGCGGAAGTTGTTCTCGAAAATGTGTACAAGACGTTTCCGCAGGGCGATCGCGGGGCGTCTGACCCGGCAACGGCTGGGCGGGGTGGGGTGTCGGTGCTGCGGCGCATCCAGCTCACCGTCAAGGATGGCGAGTTTATGGTGCTGGTGGGGCCGTCGGGTTGTGGAAAAAGCACTCTGCTGCGGCTAATTTCCGGGCTGGAGACGGCGACAGCGGGCAGCATTTTTGTGGGCAGCACGCGGGTCAACGATCTGCCGCCCAAACAGCGCGACACGGCGATGGTATTCCAGAGCTATGCGCTGTATCCGCACCTGACGGTCTATGACAACATTGCCTTTGGTCTGCGGCGGATGCGATCGCAAATTTGGGCCAAACCCAGCGCCCCCCTGGCAGATGCCGCCCTTGACGATGCCCCGCCCTCGCCGAGCCTGCCTACCCAAGCGTGGTGGCAGGATATTGCGACCCTGCTGACGCGACGCCTGCCCAAGGGGCTGCACTATTTGTCGCCAGCAGAGCGCTTGATTGATGAGCGGGTGCGCGCTGTCGCCGAGATGCTGCAAATCGATCACCTGCTGAACCGCCTGCCTCGCCAACTCTCGGGAGGGCAAAAGCAGCGGGTGGCGTTGGGGCGAGCGATGGCGCGGAATCCTCAAGTTTTTTTGATGGACGAGCCGTTGTCAAACCTGGATGCGAAGCTGCGCACCGAAACTCGCGCCCAAATCGTCAACCTCCAGCGCCAGTTGGGGATCACGACCATCTACGTTACCCACGATCAGGTTGAGGCGATGACGATGGGCGATCGCATCGCCGTCATGCACCAAGGCCAGATTCAGCAGGTGGCAACGCCGCTGGAGCTGTATCACCAGCCCGCGAATCGCTTTGTGGCGGAGTTCATTGGGTCGCCGACGATGAACTTTTTGCCCGTCCAGATCAAAGCGCCGTTGGTGGTGAGTCATCCCGGCTTCCGGGTCACGCTGCCCGGCAAGTTGGAATCGACACTACAAGCCCTGGATGGGCGCGTCGTCACCCTCGGCATTCGCCCAGAGCATTTGAGCCTGAGCCTGCCCGCGCCGAAAAACTTGCACGGGACGGTGACGCGGGTGGAGGCGCTGGGTAGCGAAACCTATCTCACCCTGACCACAGGGCAAGACCTGCTTCAGGTGCGGGTGGAGGCCGATCGCGCGGTTCACTTGGGCGAAGAACTCTGGCTCGCGATCGCGCCAGAACAAGTTCACTTGTTTGATCCCGAAACGGGAGCGCGCCTCCTCCCCGCTGAATGAAGCCAGGCCAGCCTCCAGGGGTGAACTTGGGGATGACCGTCTGAGCTAGCCAAAACCGGGAAGGAGGTTGCAGTCAGCGGTTTTGGGAGGGTGGCTGTAGCATGGCTGTGATGAGGGCGGCGGTGCCGCCAATCATGCCCCAGACAAACCACAGGCCCAGGTCGAGCCCTTTGCGATGGGCCAAGCGAGCTGCGATCAAGCCAATGAGGCAGTGCAAGAGCAACATCACCGCGATTGCGGGGGGAAAGGGCACCGCCGCCGCGTCGCTGAAGACAGTGGGATAGGATAACTCCATGGTGAATGCGGTAGAAGGGCGATAGGCATATGCGGAACCCGATTTGGCGTCTGAAGACGCTGCCCTGGGTCACGCTTTTACAGAATGCCGCGTTAACGGTCGTGTTGGCGACGGTATTGGATGTGGGGCTGCTGCTGCTCCTAGGAGCGCTGTGGCAAGTCTGGCCCAGCGTTGAGAACCTGGTGCTGGGGAATGCGCTGGTGGGCTCAGGACTGGCGCTCTTGGCGGCGGCGGGCATTGGTGCCCTGGCGGTGCTGTTGATGGAGCGATTTTTCCGATGGGTGCGGCTCGATGGCGGCACCCTGTGGGCGCTGGTGGCCTGCCTGGCCCTGCTGCTGTTTATCAAAAGCCAATTGCCGATTCCGAGCCTATTGGTGGGGTTCAGTCAGCCCCAGATCATTGCCCTCCTCGTGGGGCTGTTCACCAAGGGGCGATCGCACTGGCGCTGGTGAGGGCGTCATCGCCCCAATCTCGACCCATTCCTGCACGACAAAGGGGGCGGCGGTGAGTTGGGCCGGGTCGTCATTGACCAAGGGCACCTGAATTTCCAGGGGCACGGGGCGGCCCGCTAGGTCTTGAAGCAGTGGCGCGAGGTTGTATTGGCCGACGCTGATGGGCAGCGCGGCGGTTTGGGGATCGCGCTGGGGCAAAAGCTGCCAGTGTTGTCCGGTCGGTGCTAGGAGGCTGAGCGATCGCGCGGCATCTACCTCGACGCCGCCCGGAAACCCAACCAAGCGGAGATAGACACCCTGCTGCGCCCCGTGGCGATAGCGGTTGAAGGCGACGGCCTGCCAGGCGCGATCGCGCTGATCGCGCAAACTTTGCTGTGACCGAAAGGTGACCTGCCCCGGTTGCTCGGCGTAGGTATGAACCGTTGCGATCGCGGGCATTGCCCACCCCAGCCCTATTGCCAGCATGAGACAGCCCGCTGCGATTGCCCCCCATCGGTGTTGGAGGATGCGACGGATTCTGGTCATCACGCCCTAGAGCGATCGCAGTTGGTCGAGGGTGCGGCGATAGCCCTCTGCCTGCCCGGTTTCGAGATAGCGCTCGGCGGCGCGCTCAAAGTCCACCCGGGCTCCGGCAAAATCGCCCAACCGCAGGCGAGACTGCCCTCGCGTGTACAGCACATCTGGATCAACGCTGTTGGAGGGGGTGCTGCTCGCGATGACGAGAGACAGGTCATCATAGGCCCGCTGGGCATCTCCCAGGTTGGCGTAGAGGCGACCCCGAGCGGAGTAGGCGGCGCTGTAGTTGGGTTGCCGTGCGATCGCTTGGTCGTAGTCTTCTAACGCGCCAAAGGTGTCTCCGATGCGGAGCTTGGCATCGCCTCGGGCTTTGTACAGCGGGGCTGCGTTGGGATCCAACGCGATCGCCTGGCTATAATCCGCGATCGCCCCCGGCACGTCATTCAGCGCCAGTCGCGACTCCGCCCGATATTGATAGGCCGATACCGTATTCGGATCCAGCGCCAGGGCGCGGGTGTAGTCTTCGATCGCCAAGGCGTGGCTTTGTTGAAACGCCAACAGCCGTCCCCGCCCTACATAGGCCGGTACAAAGTCTGGATTGAGGCGAATCGCCTGATTCAAGTCCTCCGTTGCGCGACGGGGGCGGTTTTGTGCCGCATAGACAAAGCTGCGGTTGTAATAGGCATTGGGCAAGCCCTGATTGAGGCGCAGGGCGGTGTCAAAGTCGCGTTCGGCGGCGTCTAAACTGCCCCGGTTGTAGTGGGCTGCCCCGCGCCCAATGTAAGCCACGACATCGTTGGGCTCTTGTTCGAGGACGGTGGTGAAATCTGCGATCGCCCCGGTATAGTTGGCCACGCGGCTATAGGCAAACCCTCGCAACAGATATCCCGACGTTTCGTCGGGACGCTGCCGAATGGCCTCGGTGAACTCTGTGACGGCGAGGGTGTTGTTTCCCTCTTGCAAGGCCACCAACCCTTTGTAAAGGTGGGCATCGGCGAGGGTGGGGTCGTGGATGAGGGCTTCGCGGGCATCGGCGAGGGCTTGGGCCGTGTTGCCCAGTTCGTAGTAAGCTCGGGCTCTCAAAATGTAGGCACGGGCCAGGGTTGGGTTTAGGCGAATGGCCTCGTTCAGGCTGGCGATCGCTTCGCCCAGTTCGCCCAGTTCGCTATAGGCCGCGCCGCGATACATAAAAGCCTCGGCATAGTCGGGTCGCAGACGAATGGCTTCGTTAAAGTCTGCGATCGCCCGGGAATAGTCCCCATTGTCAAACCGGGACACGCCCGTGTTATACAGCTCTAGCGCCTGCGTCATCGGCGTCACAGTCGATTCTGGAGCCGGAGGCGTCTGTGCCTGCACCATTGGCGCAACCCCGCTCAACAATAGGGTTATTCCCAACAGTGCGATCGTTGATTGTCGCGTCATGATGTTCATCCTCCCCACAGGTCGCCCAGGGTTTACCGACATATCGCGCCCATGATAGGTCAGCTTTGACCCAATGGCATGGACGATTTCCACAGGTTGCCCGGTGAAATTTGATTTTTTATCCGGATTTTGCGGATTGCTCGTGCGCAGAACCGTTGGAGCATAGACGCAACTTTCCCGCGATCGTTCCGCGCCACAGGATCAAGCCCGGTGGCAACGGCGGTCTGGAAAAAACACCGCAGTCTGCAGGGCGCGCAGACCGCAACGGCTCGGACAAGGGGGGGTTGCGTTGAGCCCCGAGGCTCGTCCTATAGTTTTTTAGAAGACAAGATTGAGCCTGCGTGTTCTACAGAGGTTGCGATGCCGTTTATCAAAGTGCAAACGTCCGTACCAACGCCCGCTGCCCCCGACCTTGAAGGGTTGCTCAAGGCGCTATCCAGCAGCTTGGCAACTCACCTAAGCAAGCCTGAAGCCTACGTGATGACCGCCTTTGAGGGAAATGTTCCAATGACCTTTGGCGGCACGACAGATCCGGCCTGCTATGTCGAAATTAAAAGCGTGGGCACCATGGGCGAGCACAAAACCAAGGCCATGAGTGCCGACTTTTGTGTCAAGGTTGAAGCGGCCTTGGGCGTGCCCAAGAACCGCACCTACATTGAGTTTGCCGATGCCCAAGGAGCCATGTGGGGCTGGAATGGTGGCACCTTTGGCTA
>JACYME010000043.1 GCA_015272155.1 Leptolyngbyaceae cyanobacterium T60_A2020_046 | reverse complement strand
TAACCTGTTTGATATTACATTGCAGCCCCACAACCCCCTGCCCTATAAGCTGCTGCCCAACAGGGCGATCGCGGTATTGATGGTGAGCGGCCACACCACTTGGCAAAGTCCCAACCAGCCCTCCCAGCTAGCTCAACTCGGTGACTTAGTTGTCATTCAAAATCCTACTGCCGACGTCATTTTCCTCAAGGCGCTAGGTGGCCCAACTCCAGTTCATCTAGTGATGATTGATGTCCCAATATCTGTAGACTATCCTTTCTTTGCGTAGTTACTATTGCACATCGAGAAACGGGTGAAATCTTGGCTCAGGGGCCAAAGGGCTGGGGATTTTATCCCTTTGACGGCGGCTATTACATTTGTCGAAAGTACATCAAAACAGACAAGTTCCGATTGAGCTTGATTCCTGGATTTTGTATTTACAAGTTTTTCTATCTCTGGTTACATCTGACGCTAAAAACTGGAGCGCAGGAAAAGTTTGTGGCCTGGATGTATGTATTGCCGAATCCGCTATTTCCGTTCATTTGGTTTAGACTTGCGCTGCCGCGCCGCCATCGAGCGTTGATTGTGACCCATGAGGAGCGTGTAGTTGACGATGGTAAGTACAAACTGAACCAAAACCTCTAAGCGTCTCCGTTGGGAGCAGAAACCCTATCCATTCGTCTCGTTTGTCAATGGCAGTATTAAACCGATGACCGTGCTGATTGACCTCAATCAACTACAAGAGCAATTGCGATCGCACCTCCAGGCCCGCCAACTGTGGCAAAACGGCGACCTGCTGACGTTGCTGGCCCACGGCGAGGCCCACGCCATCTTTCGGCTGGGGGTAGAACGTCTGGTGCGGGTGGCGATCAACACCCCCAACCAGCGCTTTGGCGGTGACGTTGGGCAACTCACCGCCTTTGAGTGGACTATTCTGCGCTATCTCAAGGGGGCAGGTCTCAGCCACGAGCTTCTAGGGGCGCAGCTCGAACCTAGCGCCGACTTTCCCTACACCTATTTGATTACCAACTACATCCCCGGCGAGCCGCTCAGCTACAGCCGTTCCCACCTGCGGCAGTGCGCCGAGACCCTGGCCCGGCTGCATCGCCTACTGCTACAACCGGGCTATGGGCAGGTGCAGCCGCTCAGCCCGCCCCTGAAACAGGTCATTCATCCTCTGACCCTGTTTTTTCAAGAATCCCAAGACTATGCCCAGCCCTACCTGGAGTTTTCAGAGGCCGATTCAGACATCGTCGAGATGCTGAAGGCCGTGCTGGCCAAGGCCGAGGCGCGGCTGGCGGCAGAGTCATTGCTGAGCGAGTATCCACACCAGTGCCTGGTGCAGCGACCACACCTACGAAAACTGGGTAGTGGGGCCAAAGCGGGCCTACCTGGTGGACTGGGAATGGGCTGAAATTGGCTCTCCGGCGGGGGATTTGGGCCATTTTCTGTCGCCTGTTACCATCTGTCGCCGCCAGGGCTACCGGATGCCTGCGACCGATCGGCAGTTCTTTCTGGAGGCTTACTATGCGGCCCTGGGGGATGCGGCCCTAGCCAAGACCATGCGGCTGCATTTTGCTGCATTTGGGGCTTTTCCAGCCCTGCGATCGCTATGCTGGACGGCGGGCTACTGGGTGACGGCAAACCGCTGGTACGCCGAGCACGATGGTGCCAGCGCCACCGAGCGACAGCGCCGCTGGCAAGACAGTCGGCAGCGGTTTCCGCAGCTGTGGGCTGAGGTGATGGCGCTACTGGAGGAGCCTTTGCCATGACCCCAGCGGCACGGCTAAAAAACGCCCGATGGGCCGGGCTGAGGGATGTGTCCTGGCGGGCTTACCTGCTGGTGTTGCCCGCCCTCAGTCTGGTGCTGCTGCTGTTTGGCGGCGGGCTGGGGCTGGCATTTTTGCAGAGCGTAGGGCTGCTGGGGCTGACGGGCGACGGTAGCCTGTCGCTGGCGGCCTATGGAGAAGCTCTGGGCAGTAGCCAGTTCTGGCGATCGCTGGGGCTCAGCCTCTACATTGCCCTCACCACCACCGCCCTTTCCACAGTGCTGAGCATTGGCCTGGCCCTGCTGCTGCGAGGGGCCGGACGGTGGGCCAGTTTTGCCTGTCAGCTCACCCTGCCGATTCCTCATCTCGTGGGCATTGCGGGCATTTTGCTGCTGCTGTCGCCCAGCGGGCTGATCTCACGACTGCTCTACACCCTCGGATGGATTAGCACCGACCAGGACTTTCCGCTGCTGGTGAATGACCCGGCCAACATCGGGGTGATGACCCACTTTCTATGGAAAGAGATTCCCTTTATGACGCTGATTTTGCTGGCGGTGCTGCGGGGCATTCGCCCAGAGCTGGCGATGCAGGCTCGGGCCTTGGGGGCTTCCCCCTGGCAGTGCTTTTGGCAGGTGACGCTGCCGCTGCTGCAACCGGGTATTGTCTCCGCCAGCTTGATTGTGTTTGGGTTTATTTTTGGCAATTTTGAGGTGCCCTTCTTGCTGGGGTCAACCTACCCCAGAACCCTGCCAATTTTGGTCTATCAAGCCTTTACTAATGTCGATTTGAACCAGCGCTCAGTGGCGATCGCCCTGGGGCTGCTGCTGTCGCTGATCTCCATCTCGCTGATTGCCCTCTACCTTTGGCTGGGGTCGGGCCAGCCCTTTCGCCGCCGCAACTTTGGAGGGCAGCGATGATTCGCAGAACCCTGTTAATTCTGATTATTGCGACGTTGTTTCTGCCCTTTTTGCCCCTGCTGGTGTGGTCGGTGGCCCAGGGGTGGTACTTTCCCCAGCTGGTGCCCCAGCAGGGGACGGGGGCGCACTGGGCGGCGGTGGTGGCCCCCGGTAGCCGGGTACTGCAAGGCTTTGGGCAAAGCCTAGTGATTGCCGCCCTCTCCACCGCCCTGGCCCTGGCGGTGGGGCTACCCGCCGGTCGCGCCCTGGGGCTGATGGCGTTTCCCGGCAAGGGGGCGATCAAGCTGGTGCTGCTGCTGCCGATTATTGTCTCGCCTTTGGCCACGCTGATGGGCATTCAGTTTGTGCTGATTCGCCTGGGGTTAAACGGCACCCTGGCCGGGGTGGTGCTGGTGCACCTGCTGCCGACGATTCCCTACATGACCCTGGTGCTGAGCAGCGTTTACGCCAACTTTGACACCGGCTACGAAGCTCAGGCGCGATCACTGGGGGCAACCCCGACCCAGGTACTCTGGCAGGTGACCCTGCCCCTGATTGCGCCGGGAATCGTCGTGGGGGCGCTGTTTGCCTTTTTGATTTCGTGGAATGAGTTTTTGCTCACCTTTTTTGTCGGTGGGGGCCGGGTGCTGACCCTGCCGATGATTTTGTTTACCTCGCTGCAAGGGGGCAACCAGGGGCTGACGGCGGCAATCGCCGTGACCTCGGTGATCCCCGCGCTGATTTTTCTGTTGTTTTCGAGTCGGGCGCTGCAAGATGACGCCGCTATCGGAGGGTTGGGGGATGTCTGAGCTGGCCTACTGCGCGATTCAAAATTTGACCAAGCGCTTCCGCGGCGTGCCCGCCGTGGGCGACCTGTGGCTAGAGATTCGCCGGGGGGAGCGGCTGGCGCTGCTGGGGCCGTCGGGCTGTGGCAAATCCACCACGCTCCAGTTGATTGCGGGGCTGCTGGCCCCCGACAGCGGGCAGATTGTGCTAAATGGGCGATCGCTGGTCGGTGTGCCCCCCGAGCGGCGCGAAATGGCCCTGGTGCTGCAACGAGGGCTGCTCTTTCCCCATCTGAGCGTGGGCGAGAATGTTGCCTTTGGCCTCAAGCTACGGGGCGTGAATCGGGCCGAGCGAGAGGCTCAAGCACTGGCGATGCTGGCCCAGGTGCAGTTGTCGGGGTTTGAGAACCGTCGCCCCGCCGAGCTGTCTGGTGGGCAGGCCCAGCGGGTGGCCCTGGCGCGATCGCTGGTGATTCGCCCCAAGCTGCTGCTGCTCGACGAACCGCTCTCGGCCCTCGACGCCAACCTGCGCAGCGACATGCAAAATCTGATTCTGCAATTGCAGGCAGAAACCGGCGTGACGATGCTGGTCGTTACCCACGACCAGAGCGAGGCCGTGGTCATGGCTCACCGCATTGCCCTGATGTTCGACGGCTGCCTGCGCCAGGTTGATACCCCCGAAGCCCTCTACCAACAGCCCAGCGATGCCACCGTGGCCCGTTTTTTTGGCGGGGTAAATTTCTTCGAGGCGATCGCAGAACAGCATTGCCTGCGGCTGTCGGGGGGAAACCGCCTCACTACTGACCACCCCCAGCACGGGCCGGTGCAGGTGACCATTCGCCCCGAGCGCATTCACCTGCTAGCAGAACCCATCTGCGGCATCAACTTGCTGCCCGTCACCATTACTCAAAGCCGCTTTACCGGCACCCAGCGCCACCTGGCCCTCAAAACACCGACCGGCCTAGAACTGCAAGCCTGGGTGCCCCCTGGCCAATCCTTCACCGTGGGAGAGTCGGCCTTTGCCCACCTGCCCGCCGACGCCCTCTGGAGTTTCCCTTCAGCGAATGAGCCAAGTCTGCCAGACGCGGTGGCAATTCGAGGGGGGTAGAGCGTAGAGTTTATCCCCCTCACATCCATCCTCACCCCCTACTCATCCACCCCTCACCCTCTACCCCCTACCCCATGCCCCACCTCCGTCGTCGCCATTTCCTCTACCTCACCGCTGGTACTGGCCTAGCCGCCATCGTCGCTAGCTGCCGCCAGCCCAACGCCGCCGCCCCTACCCTCGACCCCAGCACCAGCACCTGGGATGGCATTCTTGCCATGGCAAGGGATACCACGATCAACTGGGCTATGTGGGGCGGCAGCGATCAGATCAACAGCTTTGCCGATGGCTGGGTAGCCAATACGCTCAGCTGGCTGGGTAGCCAATACGCTCAGCAGTGACTACGGCATCACCCTCAACCGGGTACCCATCAACGACACCGTGGAGGCGGTCAACAAGGTGATTGGCGAAGTGCAGGCGGGGCTGACCACGGGCGGTAGCATCGACCTGATTTGGATCAACGGCGAAAACTTTCGCACCCTGAAGCAGGGCAACCTGCTGTTTGGCCCCTTCACCGAACCGCTGCCCTCTCAAGCGTTCTATAGCCCTGACAATCTGTTGGTAACCAGCGATTTTGGTCTACCTACCGAGGGCTACTCATCCCCCTACACCGGGTCGCTGTATGTGATGGCCAAGGATGGCGATCGCGTCTCTGCCACCCCCCAAGACTTTGACCAACTGCTGACTTGGGCAGCGGCCAACCCTGGACGTTTTACCTATGTGGCTCCGCCCGAGTTCGACGGCAGCCGCTTCTTGCTGACGGTGCTCTACGGCGTGACCGGTGGCTTTGAGCAGTACGCCGGGGTTGAGTTTGACGAAGCACTCTGGGAGCAAAATTCACCCCAGGTGGTGGACTACCTGCTGGCCCTCAAGCCTCATCTGTGGCGGGGCGGCCAGACCTACGCCCCCACCCAGAACCGACTGCTGGAGCTATTTGCCAACGGCGAAATCTGGATGATGCCTGCCTTTACACCCAACATTGCTGAGGGTATTGCTACGGGCCGATTCCCCGACAATACTGAAGCCTTCGCCCTGCCCGGTGTATCCCTCAATGATCCGTCCTTCACCGCCATTCCCAGCAATGCCAGCAACCCGGCAGCGGCCATGGTGTTAGCCGACCTACTGTCTGGCCCCGAAGGCCAACTGGAGAAATTTAAGCCTGAGGTGTGGGGCTCACCGCCGCTGATCGAGCGGAACTTGCTGCCCACCGACCTCCAGCAGCAGTTCGATACGGTAGAAGCTAGCTACGGCCTGCCCCTGCAAGAGCTCACCGCCGCCACCGTGCCCGTCGTCAATGCCGAGTACACCCTGCGGCTCGAAAAGCTGTGGGAAGAAAAGGTGATTGTCTAGCCTTTGAACGTTTAACTGTCCAACCGTCCAACGGTTCTACCCCTAAAAAACCTATGACCTTCCAAGAACGTCCCTCCCGACCCCGAGGCATAATTGAAGACTACCGCCTGCTGGAGCTGCACCTGTATCCCGGCAACCAGTGCAACCGCGAGTGTGACTTTTGCACGGTGTTTGGCGCACCGAAAGGCTGGTACACCGAATACACCCCAGTGCATCTAGATGCCGCCCTGAACAGTGTGATGCAGCACGATCAGGGCACCGTAAAGTTCTATGGTGGTGAGCCAACGTTAAATCATGGAAATGTGATTTGGGCGATCGCCTACCTGCGCGACCATGGCTTTCAAGGTGCAGTGGTGGTTTACTCTAACGGCATTCAGGCCGACCATCTGATAGAGATTCTAGAGTCCGATCCTCTAGGTAAAACCACAGCATCACTGAACTACTCCATCGCCACGGGAGACGGTGCCCCTCAGATGCCGCTGTCGTCGCTGCGCAAGCTGGAGATCTACGAGGCTGAACATGTGGGGGTGATCACCATAGGCCACGCAGACATCGTTGACTCGGGGCGTGGCATCGACCCCTTTATCGGCGAAGACACCCGTTCCCAGAGCGCTCACCGCTGCCCCCACTGCTACCCAGTGCTCAAAACCGATGGCCGCTTCCACGCCTGCCCCTTTGCGGTCGAGAATGCAGACCCCCACTTTCAACTGGGCACTGTGAAAGATGTCCCAGCAACCATTACTCAAAACTTCCAGACCTTTCTAGGCTGGTTGGATAGCGTACATGAGCCCTACGCCGTCGAGCATGATCTACCGGCCTGTACCGTCTGCTGGAAACATCTTCAGGATTTACCAGTGCCTCAGTTTAGGGAGACTCCAACCGCGCTTACAAAGGCCGAAGGAAAGAGCTAAGCGCCTTCAACAATCATCTCATCTAAGGATTCGAGCTTGACCCACTGAACTGGTCGCCACGAAACCCTGAATGAGTCGTTAGGACGAAACACTGTGGCGATTTCTTCCTCTGTTTCCTTAGATATAGCCCCGGTGCTGGCAGGGCCACAAGCACTTTCTGTGGTGATACCGGCACTGAATGAGGCGGCTACCTTATCCCATACCCTAAGATCAGTCCAGACTACTGGGCCAGTGGAGGTGATAGTGGTCGATGGTGGCAGTTGGGATAGCACGGCGGCGATCGCGCGATCGCACCAGGCTCAGGTGATCACCACTGCCCCCGGCCGAGCCGGGCAGATGAATGCCGGAGCCCAGGCTGCTACTGGAGAAATCTTGCTTTTTCTCCACGCTGATACCCGCCTGCCTCTCGGCTTTGACGACCTGGTGCGCCATACTCTGAGTCAGCCCCAGGTGGTAGCCGGAGCCTTTCACCTGGCTATCAATGGCCCTGGTTGGGGGCTGCGGCTGGTGGAGTGGGGAGTGCGACTGAGATCGCAGCGGTTGCAAATGCCCTATGGCGATCAGGGCATTTTTCTAACCGCCGAACGGTTTCACGCTCTGGGTGGGTTTCCCGACCAGCCAATTATGGAAGACCTTGAGTTGATTCGTCAGCTACGGCGGCAGGGTCGCATAGCAATCACCGCCGCCGCTGTTATCACCTCTAACCGCCGCTGGCAAGCCCTGGGAGTGGTCTACACCACCGCCTTCAACCAGGTGATGATAGCGGGCTATTTGTGGGGCGTGTCTACCTATCGGCTTTCTCGCTGGTACCGCTACTGGAAAAACCCGCTGAGAAGGCAGAGGTAGGGAAGGCTTCAGCTCACCTTTTGGGCCAGGGCCTGCCGCGCGACTCGGGTTACGTAGACCGTAACCGCCACCGTAGCAACCAGGCCAATGATGCGAATGGCCCACTGGGCGATGGGGTTGGCGGCCTGGCTTTCGCTGCCGATGCGGGCCAGATCGCCCGCCAGAGAGCCGATATAGACATACATGACGGTGCCCGGAATCATGCCGACTGAGCCGAGGGCGTAGTCTTTTAGCCCCACGCCAGTAATGCCAAAGGCGTAGTTGAGCAGGTTAAAGGGAAATACCGGAGACAGACGGGTGAGGAGGACAATTTTGAAGCCCTCATGGGCGACGGCCTCGTCGATGGCGCTAAAGTTTTGGTTGCCCGCAATTTTTTGGCTCACCCAGCCCCGCGCCAGGTAGCGCCCCACCAAAAAGGCGGCGATCGCCCCCAGAGTGGCCCCCACAAATACATACACCGACCCCATGGCGATGCCAAAAATCACCCCGGCCCCCAGGGTCAAAATCGAGCCTGGCAAAAAGGCTACGGTGGCCACAATGTAGATCGCCATAAACGCTAAACCACCCACAAAACCCAGCCCGTCGATCCATTGCAGGGCGCTGAGTAGCCAGGCCTGGGGGTTAAAGCCTCCGCTCGCTTGGGCCAGGGCGGGGGCGGCGGTGAGCAGCCCAGCGATCAGGCTGAGGCCGAGCCAGGTTAGGAATTGGAGTAGGCGATAAGGACGTTGCATGGTGGATGCTGAGGTAGGAAGTGGGAAGCAATTATTGACGGTTGAGAGACCAGTCGTAGTCCAGGTAGGTGAGCTGGTAGCTGCCCGCCTTCAGATAGGCCTGGTCGTCAGGGGGGAGGTATTGGCTGATGAAGTTGAGGGTAGCCCGCTGTTTGTCGCTGCCGGTAAAGCCGTCGTCGGTGGCGTATTGGGGCTTCCAGTCATCGCCAAACCAGTCAAAAATAGCGGAAATAGCTACCTGATTGGCCGCTTGGTCGATGGCTAGCCCGTGGGGGCCATCGAGCCACTGCTGCACTTGCTCGTCGAGCTGCTGATCGAGGGCAGCTCCGGTGTAGGGCTCTTGGCGCAGGGGCGGACAGCTGAGGGCGGCACACACTAGGGCTGCATGGATGCGGGGTTCGACAAAATCTTTGCGAAGGATGTCGTGCTCGATCGCATCGAGGGTGAGCGGCTGGCCCATGACAGTGTGTTTCCTAAAATTCCAGACGCCGATGATGTCGCGAATACTGCCCTTGAGTGGATTTTGATCGATGATCGACTGGAGGGTCAAGATGTTGTAGGCGTTGATTAAAAAGGCGATTTGGGTGGGCTCATCCCAAGCGGCGTAGGCCTCTGGCGACACCGCTGCCAGCTCGGCGACGACGGCTTTTAGCCCCTCAGGGTTAGCTTGTAGAGCAGGATAATCGACCAGGCCGCTTCCATTGACGTAGGTTTGCAGCAGGGTGCTGTAGTCGTCGTAGGTGAGAGGGGCCGAGGCCCCCGTTGCAGATACTGCCGCAGCGGATGTCTCAGCCTGGGGGAGAGATGGAGCGCTACCGCAGCCCGCTAGTAGTGCGATAGCACCGAGAGCCATCCATACCTGAGGTCTAACCATGGGAAACCACTGCGAGGGGATACCGTTTAGTTATCGCCCGTTGGGCCAGATTTATATGACTATTCTCTAAGGCTTTGCTGAGGATTTGATGAGTAAATCATCGCTCTACGCTATCTCTTGGGTTCTTGGGCGGCGGCGCTGGGTCAGGCTCAGCCTGCTGACCCTACTGCTGACGACGGGCTGTGCTGCAGCCCTAAGACCAGCTCCACCGCCGATGACGGAGGCCCGCTGTCGTGCTCAACCGGGCTTTGTTTTTGTAGCCGGGGGTCGCTTTCAGTCGGGCAGCGACCAGCGAGAGCGCGACTACGGCTACAAAATTTCGGCGGCTGCCTTAGGTCAGACCCCGGTGGCAATTGCCCAGGCGGAAACCCAACTGCGATCGCGCCGCTGGTTTGACCGTGAGCTAGCGGCGGCTACCCTTGAGCTGCCAGGGTTTTGCATGGCCCAAAATCTCGTCACCCAGGCCGACTACCAATTGTTTGTTGCGGCCACCGGCCATCGCGCCCCCGGCATTTCTGAAGCCGACTACCAACGGCAGGGCTTCTTGGTTCACCCCTACGCTGCCGTGCGCCCCTACCTTTGGCATCGCAATGCCCCGCCGACTGCCCTGCGAGAGCATCCAGTGGTGCTGGTCTCCTACGATGACGCCACGGCCTATGGGATCTGGCGTGGTCAGCGAGACGGTGCTACCTACCGATTGCCCACCGAGCTGGAGTGGGAAAAAGCCGCCCGAGGTTTCGATGGGCAGTACTTTCCCTGGGGCAGCCAGTGGCGGGCCGAAGCGACTAACTGGGGCGGCAGCGGCATTGACGGCACCAGCCCAGTGGGTCGTTTTGCTCTCAGCCGGAGCCCCTCCGGCATCGACGATATGGCGGGCAATGTGTTTGAGTTCACCAGCACCTTGGTCAATGACGGTCAAGCCGCCGTGATGAAAGGCTGCTCTTGGGACGACCTACCGGGCTTTTGTCGGGCCGCCTATCGCCACACCCGCCCGATCACTTCCCGCCATATTTTGTTTGGCTTTCGCTTGGTGATGGACTAATTCTCAGGCGCTACCCCAGAAACTCTCAGGCTATTCTCAGGTTGCAGCCTGCCGTTGTGAGCATGATTGCGGTGTATGCCGCTAAGTAAAAAGTTAAGGGAGAAAAATTATGCGTGTTCAATACCTGGGTGCCCTGGCGATCGCGGGCTTAATCACCGTAGGCACCGCTGCCTGTGGTGCTAACCCCTGCGCTGGCAGCACAGAACAGGTTGACCCTTGTGCTGGTGCCGCAGACCCCTGTGCCGGAGCCAATCCCTGCGCGGGGGCCGATCCCTGTGCTTCTGCTAATCCTTGCGCTGGGGCCGATCCCTGTGCCGGAGCCGATCCCTGCGCTGGCAGCTAACGACAGCTATTCATGCCGAACTCACGATTAGACTATCTCTGAGCTATTTCTGCCCTGATTCAAGGCAAAATAGCTTTTTTATTAAGAATCTTAATACTTACCTGGAAAAGGGCTGCCTCTCAGGCTCTTCTCACGTCAGGCTCAGCCAAGTTCTCTAGGCTAGAGAAATCAGAAAAGCTTAATCTAATTCTTTTGATTTTCCAAAATTAACCTTGCTCGTTAGATTAGGGTCAATCAGGCAGGTACTGCTCTAAATAGCCCTCGCTGCCCCCTCAATTAGCAGCACCAAAGCTCTTCTTTTGAACCAGCCGCGCCAACATTTTTAGGTGCAATTTTTAGCATGTCATGGGAGTGATTTCTCAGACTGGTCGGCAATTTCTGTTGTCCGTGGGCTACCCAATAAAATGAACCCTTTAGAACTCTATCCATTGTCCCAGATCGCCCTTCAAATGCAGGGAGATGATGGTGTCCTTATCCAAGATCGTCGCTACCGATTTCGTAACTACTCAAACTGTTTTGTAGGCTCAGACGCTGTGAAATGGCTAGTAGGACGCCTAGAGGTAGATGAAATTGAAGCTCTGCGTGTTGGTCAGCAGCTAATCAATGCTGGTTATATTCACCATGTTTTAGATCAGCACACATTTGAAAACAGCTACTACTTCTACCGCTTCTATAGCGATGAAGGACGACAGAAGTGTCCATGCTGTGCTGAGGTGATTCAACAGCAGGCAAAGATTTGTTGTCACTGCGGCTGTACAATCAGTCCTCAGCCAAGCTGTATCGTAGATAATACGACAGCTCTTAATGAACTGAGAAAAAGTTTAATTCAGCAAGAGTTTTGTGTTTTTTACCAGCCTATTCTGCAACTAGATAATAA
>JACYME010000107.1 GCA_015272155.1 Leptolyngbyaceae cyanobacterium T60_A2020_046 | reverse complement strand
CGTTAAGCATTCCTTGAACTTCCAACATAGGACTGAATTTCTCCCATGCAAGACGCAACGTTGACACACAAAAAAGACGCAAATCACAGCACCGAAATTGCGATCGCGCCTCACATCACCGTCGGCGGACGCGACCTACTGATAGTCGGCGGCCCCTGCGCCGTCGAAAGCCTGCCCCAGATGGAAACCGTCGCGGAACGTCTGGCCCAGGCTCCGGTGCAAGCCCTGCGCGGCGGAGTGTACAAGCCCCGCACCTCGCCCTATGCCTTCCAGGGGCTCGGCGACGAGGGGCTGGCCATCCTTGATCGCGTGCGGCGTCAGTATCGCCTTCCCGTCATTACTGAGGTGATGGCGATTCACCAAATTGCGGCGATCGCGGCCCACGCCGACGTGCTGCAAGTGGGCAGCCGCAATATGCAAAACTTCGACCTGCTCAAAGCCCTCGGCAGCGCTGAGAAGCCCATCGTGCTCAAGCGCGGCCTGGCCGCCACCATTCAGGAATTTGTCATGGCAGCGGAATACATCGTCAGCCACGGCAACCCCAACGTCATCCTGTGCGAGCGCGGCATCCGCAGCTTCGACCCCTACACCCGCAACGTGCTGGATCTGGGCGCGGTGGTGGCGCTGAAGCACCTCACGCATCTGCCCGTCATTGTGGATCCGAGCCACGCCACGGGCAAGCGCGAACTGGTGGCAGACCTGGCCCGCGCCGCGATCGCGGCAGGCGCAGACGGCCTCATGGTCGAGTGTCATCCCGTCCCCGAAGCGTCTGTTTCCGATGCGCGGCAGGCCCTTTCCCTTGATGAGATGGTAGCGCTGGTGCACAGCCTGCGGCCCATTGCGGCGGCGGTAGGTCGCAGCCTTCCCGCTGGGCAGGCGACCCCAGAGCCCGTGTTGGCCTAAACCTGCCCGAAATTCAGCACAGCGGCGGTGGGGTGATGGACAGTCCCCCACTGCTGATCTCGATGGATGGAGCAGACCCGTGATGCGATCGCACCCCTTTGGCTTGATGCTTGGACTGATGCTGAGCCTCGGCATAATTGCGCCCCAACCGGCCCAGTCTGTGCCGTGCCCATGCGCCTGCGGCTGTCCCTCGGCGGAATTTGGCCCCCAGCCCCGCGATCACGCCGACGTGCCCTTTCCTCTCCCCGCAACGGTCGAGTGCTTGGTCTACAGCGTTTTTGAAGCCAGTGAGGTGTAAAAACAGCCACGTAACCACTGGCATCCGGGGATGAAGCGCACCTCATCAAGCAAGGAAACGCTGTAGTAGCCCAAATAAGCGTTTTGAAAGGCTTTGTAGAAAATCTGGCTCAGGTTTGCCACACCCACGATCGCCCCGTCTTCCTGACGGCAGATGAGCAGCCCTTCGTAGTCATCGCCCTGGCAGCGCTGGATGTAGTCCTGGCAGCCAACCTCCGTCAAGGCAGGGAACGACCAGGGAACGTGAAAGTCGCGGCTGCGCTGGTGCAAATCAAGCAAGGCCGCAACATCCCCATGGGTGGGGGCTCTGAGAAAAACACGATGGGACGCAATCATCATCTGGAGGTTCTCAGCCATCAACGCTAGCGCCCTAGCCCTGCCCTCGAACAAGCCCCATCTATGACACAAAGGTTACTGTATCGCTTGGTCAGGTTAAGGGTTTAGCAACCGGTTGCGGCAGTTTTACAGGCTGTAGAACCTCACCTATCCTTTGCAATAAGAGGAACCGGAACCCCTGTCAGAGTCGAGGCAAATTTTTCACCCGCTTGTGAATA
>JACYME010000151.1 GCA_015272155.1 Leptolyngbyaceae cyanobacterium T60_A2020_046 | reverse complement strand
ATATTGCCCTGAAGGACGAGTTTCCACTCTTGCAAGCCTTGTTACGACAGGCCAGTGGAGACGGCAGCCCCTACGAACTGCTCGGGCGACGGCGCAGCGGCGGCATGTTTCCCGTTGAAGTGACGGTGGCCCCGTTGCGCCTCAAGCGCGAAGGCAGCTACACCATCATCCTGCGCGACATTACTCTGCGAAAACAGGCCGAGGAAGTACTCCAAGAAGCGGAGGCGAAGGATCTCAAAACCCGGCAGCTCGAACAAACCTTGAAGGAATTGCAGCAAACCCAGCTTCAGCTTGTTCACAGCGAAAAAATGTCGAGTCTGGGGCAACTGGTTGCGGGCGTCGCCCATGAAATTAACAATCCGGTCAATTTTATCTACGGCAATCTCAACTATGTCGAAGACTACGTCCAGGATTTAATGGACATGGTGAGCTGCTATCGGCAGGAGATGGCTGTGCCATCGGCCAAGGTGTTAGCAAAAAGCAAAACCATCGACTTAGACTACTTGATGGAAGACCTGCCCAAAATCGTCACCTCCATGCGGGGCGGGGCAGAGCGTATCACTGAGATTGTGAAGTCGCTGAAGGATTTTTCGCATCACGGTGGCGCATCGCTCAAGTTTGTGGATTTGCACCAGGGTTTAGAAAGTACGCTGACGATTTTGCGCGGACGGTTGAAGGAAAAGGCTCGCCGTCCAGAAATTCGGGTGACTCGCCAATATGGCGACCTGCCGAAGGTGGAATGTTATCCGGGGCAGATGAATCAGGTGTTTATGAATCTGCTGACCAATGCGATCGATGCCTTGGAAGAGAAGTGGGAGGCCCAGGAGACGGCTGCGGAGCGCAATGGCGGGAGTCCGTTTATTCCACAAATTGTGGTGCGAACTACGCTGGTTAAGGGCGATCGCGTGCAGCTTCATATTTCAGACAACGGCGTCGGCATTCCTGACCATGTTAAACGGCGAATGCTGGATCCCTTCTTCACCACCAAGCCCGTCGGTAAAGGGACGGGGCTGGGCATGGCGATCAGCTACCAAATTGTAGTGGAGCGCCATCATGGCAGCTTGAACTGCGTATCTACCCCTGGTATGGGCACCCGCTTTTTAATCGAGATTCCGGTCGCGCAAACCACTCCCCAGGCTGCGCCAACGCTAAGTCAAGACGCTGCGCTCAAGACCCATTCAGAAAAATAACCTTATCGTCAGCCATCGAGATGCGCCCGACCCTGGGGGCTCTAGAGTTATTTTCCCGGCGAGAAGGCGAAGACGCGATCGCGCCATCCCCAGATCTCCCCATCTCCTCGCCCCCACCCCCTAGGGCAGGCTGACGACTTTGGGTCGGAGGGGCACTACGCCCCCCCTTCACCCATCCAAAACCTGACCATCGCCGATACGCGGAACGGGCATCGTGCCTTAGGCTAAATGCAGTCTACGGCTGTGGCGATTAATGCTGACACTGACACAGGTTTTGGGCGCGCTGTTGTTGTTTATTCTATGCCCGGCGATCGGGGCGTTGCCTCTAACGGACGGGATCGTGCGCCTTGTCGCAAAAGCCAACCTCGCAGAACTCGGCACCGGCAATGTTGGCGTATCCGCAGCGTTTTATCACGGCGGGCGGACAGTGGGGATTCTGTGCGTCTTGGCAGAAGCGATCAAGGGCATTGGCGTTGTCCTGCTTGCGCGGCATTATTTTCCCGCTGACCCCGTGTGGGAGATTATTGCGCTGATTGCGCTGGTGATGGGGCGCTATTGGGTCGCTAAGGGGGCAGGCACCACCAATGTCACCTGGGGCATCATCGTCCATGACCCGGTGACTGCGGGGCTTACTTTTCTGATTACGGGAATTGGGTTTACGATTTTTCGCGAAAAGCAGCAGGGCAGATACCTTGTTTTAGGGGTGCTGCCTGTGCTGACGGCGCTGCGCCACGGGGATGGAGCCCAGATTGTGGCGATCGTGTGCTTATGTGGCCTTATTGCATGGATTTATCAAAAAATGCCGGATGATCTCGATCTGCCGACCACCGAAGCCCGGGTCGATGCTCGGCCCGTATTTGAGTTCTTTCGGGGCGATCGCGCGCTTTCTGCCTTAGGCACACCCCTTGATGCCAAAACCGTCGGCAGCAAGGCGGCGACTCTGTCGCAGTTGCGCGCGTGGGGCTATCCCGTGCCTCGGGGCTATGTTTTGCCCGCTGGCGATGACCCAACGCCCCTGATCGCGATCGCCCAGCCGTCAGCACACCAACCCCTAGTGGTGCGCTCTTCTGCGATTGGGGAAGACTCCGCGATCGCCTCAGCAGCAGGGCAATACCTCTCGATTTTGAATGTCACGAGCCAAGACGCCCTTGCCACCGCGATCGCCCGCTGCTTTGGGTCTTACAACAATCCCAGCGCTGCCCGCTATCGCCGCGATCGGCAACTGCCCGAAGCGGGCATGGCCGTCATTGTCCAAGAGCAAGTTTCTGGCGTGTATTCCGGCGTTGCCTTTAGTCGAGATCCTATTGCGCGCGCTGGGGATGCCGTCGTCATCGAAGCCCTCCCTGGCCCCGCCAGCGGGGTCGTCTCTGGGCAGCAAACTCCAGAGAGCTACCGCGTGTTTTTGCACGCCAGCGACCTCCCAGAGGATGTCGCTGCCCCAGACAGTTGGCAGCTTCCCGCTGCCCTCAGCTTTCCGGTAGAGGGCAGCGGCAGCACCCCATCGCGCCTGATTCAACAGGTCGCTTTTCTGGCGCGGCACTTGGAACGGCGCTCTCAGGGCATGCCCCAGGACGTGGAATGGACCTTTGACGGCGAAACCCTGTGGCTGCTGCAAAGCCGTCCAATTACGACGCTGTATCCGCTGTGGACGCGAAAAATTGCGGCGGAGGTGATCCCCGGTTTAATTCGTCCGCTCACCTGGTCGATCAATCGTCCGCTGACCTGCGGCGTCTGGGGTGAAATTTTCACGGTGGTCTTGGGTGCGCGATCGCGGGGCCTGAATTTTACCGAAACCGCCACTCTCCACCATTCCCGCGCTTACTTCAACGCCTCCCTACTGGGCGAAATTTTTCTGCGGATGGGGCTGCCGCCTGAGAGTCTCGAATTTCTTACCCTGGGGGCAGCCTTCAGCAAACCACCCCTCAGCTCAACCCTGAGCAACCTGCCAGGTTTACTCCGACTCTTGCGGCGCGAGATGGCGCTGATTTCGGCCTTTGAGCGCGATCGCCGCCAACACCTAGATCCCCTCCTCACCACCTTGGCGGCAACTCCCGCCGACCAACTGCCGCCCGATGTGCTCCTCAGTCGCATCGAAACCATTTTGGCCGGGCTGCGCCGCGCCACCTACTACAGCATTTTGGCTCCCCTGAGTTTGGCGCTCCGCCAAGCCCTGTTCAAGGTACGCGATGACGAACTCGACGCCAGCCAAAATCCGGAAGTCGCCTCTCTGACGGCCCTAAAACATCTCGCCCAGGAAGCGCGCCACCTGCTCTCTCACCAGACCCTCGACCAAATTTCCAACGCGGCCTCACTCTTTGCCCACTTAGCAGAGGACAGCAACGGAGCCACGATTTTGGCCCAATTTGACCAGTTTTTGCAGAACTATGGCTATTTGAGCGAAGTAGGCACAGACATCGCAGTACCCACATGGCAAGAAAAGCCCTATCCCGTACGCGAATTGTTTGCTCAGTTTGTGCTGTCGCCGCCCCCAGAGCCAACTGCCGCGATCGCACCCACCGCCGCCCGCTGGCAAACTGTCACAGTACAGCGGCGGCTCCACCTCAAAGGACAGGTCACCGAGATTTACAGTCGGCTGTTGGCAGCACTGCGCTGGAGCTTCCTGGCCCTTGAAACCCACGCTATTCAGGCGGGTTGGCTCAAGGAGCCCGGTGACATTTTCTTTTTGACCGATGATGAGGTGCGATCGCAGGTTGTGGGTCAGCCCGGTCGATTGCCTGGAGATCTCAGCGATTTAGTCCAAGCCCGCCGCGATCGCTATCATCACGATCAAACCCTAGAACCCATTCCCTACGTGGTCTACGGCAACGAGCCGCCCAACCTGGGCCGCTATCGCCCCTCTGACCGTCCAGCACTCCAGGTTTTGCAGGGCATTGCCGCTAGCCCTGGCTGGGTTGAGGGCACAGTCAAGGTGGTCACGCAGCTTCAGGAAATTGGCGATGTTCCAGACTCGCTCGTGCTGGTAGTGCCCTATACCGATGCGGGCTGGGCACCGCTCCTAGCCCAAGCCAGCGGCCTCGTTGCCGAAGTGGGGGGGCGGCTGTCCCACGGGGCGATCGTCGCCCGCGAGTATGGCATCCCCGCCGTGATGAACATCGCCGACGCGACCCACTCCCTTCATGACGGGCAGCGGGTGCGGATCGATGGAGAAAAGGGCACGGTCGAGATTCTATAGGCGATCGCGCAACTGCGATTCTGCCGCGATCGCCAGCCCCTCATCTGCCGACACCCGCGCCCGCCGCGCTCGAAACATGCCAAACCGACACAGCCCTGCCCCAAAGGCGATGCGCATCAACACCAGCGTCGGCACTTCCCGCACCGACTTCACAAAGCCCATCACCCCAAAGCGAATCAAGCCTTGGGGGCGCACAATCCCCTGCCAAATCGAATCTAGCCACGAGGGCAGCGTTTCCTGAGTCCAATCCGCCGTGACCACCTCCCCCGCAACCAAACCCGTTTCTGCCAAGCATTCCGCAAATCCCTCAATGCTGGCAAACGCCGGATGTGCCCACTGATCCAGCAGTTGACGCATCACCAGGCGCTCCCAGAAATTCAGCGGTTGGGCGCGATCGTCCCGCTGATTCCAGTCCGCCACGACCAGGATGCCTCCCGGCTTCAACACCCGCAGCAGCTCTCTCGCAAACACCGCTTTATCTGGCATGTGGGGGCCAGCCTCCACCGACCACACCACGTCAAAACTCGCATCTGGAAAGGACAGCGCCATCGCATCATCGACCTGAAAACGCGCCGTCACCCCCGGCGGCGTCAACGCTTGGGCGCGGCGCACCTGTTGGGGGCTAATGGTCACCCCCGTCACCTCAAAACCATAGTCCTGAGCCAAAATGCGGCTGCTTCCCCCAATTCCGCAGCCCACATCCAGCAGGGTTGCCCCAGACGGGAGGGTATCCAGCCCGCCCCAGCGCACCATTTCGTGTACAAAGTCAGCCTTTGCCTGCAAGAAATTTTTGCGGCGGGGCGGCGAGCCATAGTGACCCAGGTGGATATGTTCGCCCCAGTAAAACTCTAAAATGCCGTCCTCAGTCCACTCGTCATAGGCCGTCGCCACGGAGTCTGAGGAACGATAGCGGCGGGCAGTCAGCAGATAAATGGCTAACCCCGCGATCGACAGCCCCGCCAAGAGCTTGAGCACGAACAGTACAGTCATTGAACTTGCAGCGTCACATTTGTTAATACTCTGCCCATTGTAAGCCACTGCCCTTTTAGGAGTCGGGACGCACAGTTAGCAATACTGGGCGTGACTGTAACGCGATAGTTGGTAAGCGGCGAGTTTCACCTCCTCGGGCTTGAGTTGCACGGGCTCATGCTCCAAAAAGGTCGGCAGGGCTTTGGGGTTGAGCACCCAGATACCGCTCCGCAGACTCTCTCCCACCTGTTGAATGAACCAGCCGGGAAATAGCACCACAGGCCTCACCGGGTAGTCCTTACCCGTGCTCTCTTGCAAGACGCGCCGACTCCTCCAATCGGCTTGGGCGCGGACTTGCCCTAAAATGTCGGCCTGGGTTGGATGACCGTTGAGGAGAATCGTCTTGCCGTCAAAGCGAATCTCAGGTTTGCCTGTGGCGGGCTTGCCGTAGGTTTTGGTTTCGATGGTAAAGATGCCGCGATCACTGATGACCACATGATCCACATTGAAGCCATCGCCCACGACATCATGGAAGATGCGGTGGCCGCGACTGCGAAGCTCCTCAAGAAACTGCCTAACTGCTTTCTCCCCATCGCTCGCCATCCGCAGCCGCAGAAGCTGCTGCCGAAGCTGGTATGGCTTGAATGTGGCAAGCTCAATAATCGGCAAGACCAGAATCAACGTCATGACCGGGCGCGGCTCGCTCTTAGACACATAATATCAAGTCCGGTTGCTTAACCATAAATGGAATTCCTGGAACCTTTACAGAGTTGGCATCGTTATTGCGGGTGATTAGCAGGACTTCATATAACGAATCGCTTCGAGTGCTGGCAGAATAACGACCGTCATTGCCAATCCAGTCCAAAAAACCTTTCTCAAGTAACAGTTCCTGGATTTCTTCCTCAAGGGATTGGTCTGGGTTGCGCAGGGGATTATCTGTTATGGGCGATCGCAATTGGGAGCGGTGACGCTGACCTGTCGGCATGGGATGGTGCTGGACAGGTAATGTTCACAGAAATCAGGGCCGCGATCGCGACTGATCGGCGATCGCGGCCCTGATTGTAGCCCTCACTACTCACTAAGCGGGAAAAATACCGAGCATCTCCTCAAGTCACCCCTCACGAAAAACCACCCAACGCCCTATCCACTCCGGCGCACACGACATCCCTCGCCCGCAAACAAAAACAGAGAGCCAGGGAAACCCCTCTGACTCTCTGTAAACGTTGCGATAATCGGGTGGCAAGCCGCCACGGTGATAGCCCTAATCGAGGTAGCCCATCAATACCGGAGCGGGGGGATCAACCACATCATTAGGCGCGATCGGGCGATTCCCGGGCAAAAAGTTTAAGTCAGAAATAGGCAGGGTACTGACCGCAACGGGACGATGCCCCGGCAGCAGATCCGTCGTAAAAACTTGAATCGCATCCGCCATAATAGGGCGGCTGCCTGCCATATTGAGGCTCCCCACAACCTGGAAGTCACTCAGCGCAATGGGACGGTGATTGGGCAGGGTATCCGTCGCAACAATGCGGGTCATATCATCGAGAATGAAGATCTCGCCCTGCTCAGCAGAAGCCTTCACGATTCCGCCCTTTTCATCAGAACTGGCCTTACTAGCAGGGCGGCGCGTCGTCCGACGAGTTGTGGTTGACTCCACAGGTTTTTCCTCGATTTGACCGTTGGTGGCTTCGTTTTCGGTGGACATTGGGGTTATCCCTCTCGAATCAGCATTCACTACCTTGCCCGTCTAAGCCTATCCATCTCCTTGAAGCTGCCACGCATCACCCCTGATACCTTTGCCCAAAAGCATCAATCGCGATCGCGATAGCAACTGAGACCCTAGAAATAGCGGACATTTCATTAGACCATAATTATAGGTAAAAGTTTTGCTGATTTGCTTTACGAAAGATTATGACTGCAATAACTTCGCAACATTGGGAGCCTATACAGCATCTCAACCACGCATTACATTGCAGTTTCGTTGCATTGCGAAATAGTGAGCCACAGGGACACAGCGAGTCATAGGAGCGAGTCATAGGAGCGAACCCCACCACGCCCCGTAAACCCACACCTGCACCGTTACATTTCCGTCCCTCCCAGGGAACACCATTCTGGCGGTAGGCGGGCGTCACAGCAGAGACCAAGTTCTGTCCTCTCCCGCTACCTTGGCCCTCATCCCAACCCCGCTCCCAATCGTGGGAGCAGGGCTTTGAAGAGACGGTTTTGTCGTCCTGCTTCGGAGAATTGGCTTAACCAGCCAACTGCTGACGGGTGTCCCCGTCCAACCCATCTCGCCCAAGCTCCGGGGCTTTGCTTCTGGGATGATGTGGGCGCTGTTGCAAACGTCAGCACGCCTGAGATGGGGCCCATCTCTCCCACTCAACCCGACCATACCCGCTTTGGGGGGAATGCGTTACACTAGGTGAAACAGGCGCGGGGCTGTAACGGTTTCGACGCTTTGACGAAAGTCATTCTGTGATGCAGGCCGAGAGGGAGTCCACTCTCGTTAATCCAGGCTCAAACCAAATGTAACTGCGAACAACATCGTTCCTTTTGCTCGCAAAGCGGCTCCTGTTGCTGCTTAATTAAAACTCTTTCGCGAGCGTCTGTAGCCTGACTCCGTTAAGGGCTATGGACCAACCCCAACGGATGCACAGGTAGTTTCTCTCTGGTGGAGCTATCTGTAAAGACCTTGCCAGAGCATCCTACCGTCAGGGATTAAGTGACGGTTCCCGCCTTGAGGGTTAGAAAGGCTAAGCCTGTGAATGAATGGGATGTTACTACTCGAAGCGGACACGGGTTCGACTCCCGTCAGCTCCATTTTTAAGGCACGTTAAATTTAGTGTCCTTTATTGAATATTTCTCTAGCTGAGAACCTTTCATGGCATCTCAGCTTTTTGCTTGCGTATACTTGAAGTGTTCAAAGCGCTGTATGGGTCGATGCAGTTGCTCTACTGCGGTTTTTACTGGGTCGCGCTCGCGATCGCGCAGCTTAAGAATAACTTTGTTTTTTCTTAGGGCTGAGTAAGAATTGCGTCTTTATTTTTTGTTTCGATTTACGCCGGTCTCTCCCCATGAGTTCCCAACCTCAATCTCTACGATTTCCACTCTGGAAGTATTTGAATCAGCCTGTTTTTAGCCGTTCTTACAGAACTCGCTTTAGTCCGTCAGCTTTTTGGAAGTGGCATCGACTAGATCACCTAGAACGCTGCTGGGTCAAGGAATACCGCCCCGAAGAGCATTATCATTAAAATCAGCTCTACACGATTTCAGCAAACAGCATCCATTATCCGGGTGCTGTTTTTTGTGCTTTAAAGTCTGAAATTGTCGGGATGTTTTAGCACGATGAAGCAGACGACTTGATCGTAACCTTAGATTGGCCAGAGCGATAAAACATCGACCACTGAGATGGAGGTCGAGCATCGCACATTTCGTCGATAGAACTGCAAAGGATGCGATCGCGCATCAAGTCCATTCACTCAGCAAAAATACGAGTAAATTCAGTCCTGCTTGGCGTTGCCTACACAGGATCAAGGCAAGGAAAGCCCTCATCTAAAAAACCGCATTTTGCCCCCATAAAGGGGAGCCCAGAGTAGCGCGATCGCGGCCTCGATTATGAATGCATCTCTGGTCCAAAGTAGGTGTCCACAAAGCTGCCGTGCAGCCCATAGGGAATGTGATGCCTCAGTTTCAAACGCGCGATCGGCCCGGTCGTGAGATCTCGGGCATCTAGAATCACCACCTCTGAGCTTTGCCGTGACCCATCGTAGAAAACACTCAGCAGCCAACCGTCGTCTTCGGCAGTGCCTTCAGGGTGGGGCACAAAGACGGGCTCACTCGCGAACCCGTGGGGGGCTGCGCTCCAAACCTGGGACTGTCCCGTATGAAAGTCGTGCTTCAGAATAGCCTGGAGGGGCGCGTTGCCTAGGGGCGCATGGGCTGCACCGCTGTACAGGTATCGGTAGGGTCGGCCCACTGTTTGCGGGTGTTGGGTTGGAAATTCACAGCAGCGCGGAATCACACACTGGGCATCGACCCATTGGGTCTTGAAGTCGAGGATGAACCGCCACAGTTGTCCTTCGGGAATAGTTGAGAAGTCTACCTCTTGGTAGCTCATCCCCTCATCTAAGCTGGGAAAATCTTGATAGCCGATGGAATCAACAACGAGTTGGCCATTTTCCTCAAAGGCGTTGGCATGGTGAAAGACAAAGCAGGCTGGGGCATCGAAGATTTGGACAGGATTATTACCCGATCTGGGAATCACGATGATCTGGGTGGGCTGTTTGGGGTTAAATCGGATGCACTCAGCCGCTCCCTTGAACCCTAAAACATAGGGCAGGGGGTTAAAGCTAACTGGATTTTGAAAGAAGATGGCGTAGTGTGGCGTAATGGCAAAGTCGTGGAGAAAGGCGAACCCAGGGATGGTGTGCTGGGTTTTGTGAACAAGCTGCCCAGTCGGCTCAAATTCATAGAGCGTGATGGTGCTGGAGAGCCCAGCTTTGACGCCAAAGTTGACGAGTCGGGGCGATCGCCCGGCTTCTGCATTTCCTGGGTCAATGCGAGGATGGGCGGCAAAGGCTTCGCCAGGCTGCAAGACACCCTCCAAGTTGTCAAGTCCTAGGGTATCTAGGGAGTGTGGGTCTAGGCGATGGGGTTCTGCAGCTTCCCAGAGGGCCAAGAGTTTATCGCCCCAATAAACCACATGGGTGTTAGCGATATTTTTGAGCCGCAGATCAAAGGCGTTTGCTAGCCAGCCACCGGGCTTTTGGGTGCCAAATACACCTCGGTAGATCGGTTTGCCTGTGGCTTGTTCGGCAACATAACCAGCGGTGCGCACGAAGCGGTTGCAGTAGTGGGCGCGTCCGTTTTGGAAGGCGATGCGGCTAATCATACCGTCGCCATCAAAGGGATGTCGGAGGGGGTATCCGCCAATGTCGAGGAGCCCTGGCCCGTTACGAAACAACGTCCCCGTCAAGGTTTGGGGAATTTCGCCTTCGATGTTTTCAATCCAGTATGAGAATTCATGGGGCTGTGATCGGTAGCCGCTGCGCCATTCCTCTAGGGTGTAGCTGAGGGCGGTTTGGGGTACTGAATTGGAAGGGGTAGGCAGGGTTTGCATCGTGGGGTAGAACCGGTCAACGACAATCAACACAACAAACGCACCAGGATGGGCCGCACGGCGGGGCGATCGCCCGCTGGGATGACACCTTGGCTATGACACAGATTCTGACTCTAGACCAGAGCCAATGGGTTGAGGGGGGGTAGCAATCGCCGCTGCTTCAAGTTCAGGATGAACGCTTGACTCAAGGGCTGTATCTCGAGCATCGGGGCTTGCTTCTTGAGGGCGATCGCCCTGAGCCGAAGCATCTGGCAGCAAAAACAATAGCGGCAACGGCAGCAGGGTCGAGAGGTTCGTGACCGTCATCAACAGCCAGAGGTTGTCAAAGTTGGTTTCGGTCACCCCAAACCAGTGAGTTAACACCGCCCCGAGTTCATGGGAAAGCAGACCCGCCAGATTCAAAATTGACATCAGCAGCGCAAACAGCGTAGCCTCAACCCCCGGTGGGCAGAGCCGAGCTGAGAGCACCAGCACGGGCATGAAGGAAATTTCGCCCATGACCGTCAGAATCAGGCTATCCCCCAGGCTGAACCAGTGATCATCGATGCCGATCGCGCGGTTTGCATGGGTGACTAGCAGCAACGTTGTTAGGCCAAAGAGGGTAGATAGTAGAGTAGACCAGGCAAAAATACGCCGAAAGGGCACGCCTTTCAGGAAACGCTGAAAAATCCAGATGCCGATTAGCGCTGCCAGGCTTGTCACGAGCCGAACGCGACCGAGAAACTCGGGCTGAAACCCGAGATCGTTGGTTGTGAAAAAGAAGAAGGCCGAATCAGCAGTGGGGGTTGCCTGCCATAGAAAAATAAAGAGGGCTGGCATCCAGATGGCTCGCTGGAAAAAAGCCGCCTTAAGTTGCTTAAGCTGACCGCCAATCACCGTCCAGGTAGAGGTGTGGGTAACGGGCGTCTCGACAATCAGCCACGCCACAACAGACACAATCAGCGGGAACGTTGCGGTGATGCCAAACACAACCCGGGTGCTGACCTGCTCTAGTAACAGGCCACCCAAGTAAGCGGTGAGCAATCCCCCAATTGCGGAGGAGCCCCAAGCCAAAGACTGCAACACACCTGCATCACTCAAGGATTCGCGCCGCGCCCGCTCGACCACCAAAGAATCCACAATCACATCACTCACGGCGACGGATAGAGAACTGAGGGTGATGGCCAGCACTGCGGCCCAGCCTGTGTGGACAACCGTTGCCATTGCTACCCACGCGATCGCGCCGAGCAATCCTGACAGCACCAAATAAGGCCGTCGCCGATATCCCAAAATTGGAAACCCGTCGGACAGAAAACCAAACAGAGGCTTAATCGTCCACGGAGCAGCCGCGATTCCCGTCAGAGCTGCCACCTCCGCCGGAGTTAATCCCAAATCATCCTTCAAAAAGAAACTGACCGCCAGACGGGCAAGTCCCAGAATGCCCTGCACGAAGTACACCAACAGAATGGCAGTGAGTTCGAGGGTGAGCGGTTGCCCAAACAGAATACGCTCCTCAATGAAGCGCTTGACTGGGTGGGCAGTTTGGGAAACAGAATCTGTCATAAAAAGCAGTCCAGTAGAGCAGGGGTTATCAAGCCGGAGTATTAATTATTGCGTTTTATTAACTGACCTCTATGATAATCTCTCTGCTAAGGTGAGGTGGGATCGCCGTGATTCGTACCGGATCTCTGGATCGGGCTGGCAACCGCAGTGGCGGATTTCGAGGAAACCCGATACGGTCGGTTCGGCGTAGAACCTCGCCATTGGGGTCGGGTTCTTGGCACTGTTGCGTCCTTGGGTTTCGCCGCACCATAGAAGCCATAGAGCGCAATACTACAGACCACAACTCTCAAGGAGGGAACTGATGATGGTTCGTTACTGGAGCCCATTCCAAGAAATGGAAACCCTGCGCCGCCAGCTTGACCAAGCGTTTAACGATGTGACGAGTGCTGTGGAGCCGACATCAAGCGCCCAGTGGCATCCGGCGATTCGATTGGTGGAGTCTGGGGATAGCTATATGCTGACGGTTCACTTGCCGGGCGTTGAACCCCACGATATTGATGTTCAGGTGACGCGCGAAGCAGTTGAGGTGAAGGGCGATCGCCGTCAACCCGATATTGCTGAGGGCGATCGCGTCCTCTATGACAACACCCGATACGGATCCTTCCGTCGGCTTATCAGCCTCCCGGAGCCTGTGCGCAACGATGCTGCCAGTGCTGACCTTCGCGATGGCAAACTGGTGCTGACTCTGCCCAAGGTAGAAGAAGTCCGTAACAAGGTCGTGAAAATTAGCCTGACGCCGAACGTGGAAGACCGCGAAACCCCGGCGATTGCCGCTGAGGCCAGCGCCACGGGCGTAGAGTCCGACGCGTAGCGATCGCGCACTCCCGAGTCATCTAGCTAGCTGGCTTGGGGCCGTGAGCGAGGCGATCGCACTCAGTCAAGGTGTTGACACTGAAGCCCATCGCTCCATTGGTCAACGCAAGAATTCTCGACAGTGTTAGACAAGAAACCTCAACACCAAAGGGCAGCTTCGGCTGCCCTTTTTCGTGGCCCACTCTGTCAGTGCCCGACAACCTAAAGCGGCAGATCATTCCGTCAGGCAAGGGCAGATACGATAGGATGTAATCGCTCAGGTGCGCCCGTTGCTATCGCCAAAATTTGGGAACTCTAACCCTATATAGCGTTTCCCAAGTCACCTTAGCGTTTTCTCCTTAAGCAAACAGACAGCATACAGACCTTCGCTGACGCGGGGGTCTTTTTTTGATCACCAAATTTTCTCAGCATTCCCAGACCTCAGGTGCCCAGGAAATTCACAATTGCGCACGCGATCGCTATTGAGCATCGCTACTGGTAAAGAAATAAGCACTGGTTAATCGGCTGCGAGTCATCATGGCACTGGTAAGGTCACTGTGGCCTAGACGTTCTACAGTGCGAGGGTCGTACTCCAAGTAAGTATGGCGATCTGAGGCTGGCGTGGCAGAGGGCTGCACCTCAGTCTTGGCAACTGTCCACGACATTTCAACGATGCCATCCCCAGACATCCCCGCCGCCTCGGCCTGGTGCTGAAAGAAATCGACACTGACCGCAATTGCAAACACAACGATTCCGACCAACAGGACAACTCGCCAACGCAGTGCTTCCCCGACAGCCGCTATCCATCGCATTGGCGTTGGCGTAGCGTTTGAAGGATTCTTGCCATCAAAAAACACGAGACTCTTTCCTCCAAGACAACAACCACAAATCCATTTCACCCACAATCCTCTTGAACTGTGGAGAAATGAGAGACCTTAATAAAACGTTTTGTAAAAGTTTATGTGATTACAGTATCAAATTATCGAGTGCTTTGCTTTACATTTTTTCGCAATATTGGGCAAGGTTCTCAGAATTTGCGATCGCGCGTTCAAGGCACAGAGCTTGCATCAATGCGGTCAGATCTACTTCTCTGAGAGGTTTTCAGGCTTTTTGCTGCACTCGGCTCAAAGCTGAATCGGCACGCGGATTTACGACCGAAACATTAAAATCCCAGTTGTTACGCTTTGTTTCAGGGTTGGCCCTGGGCACGCGATCGCGGCCACCAATCCACAAGGCAGAATGCCCGAAGGGAAAATGGGATTCTGAAAGAGCCGTCATCCCCAGTGAAGCCGTCTTTTAATCATCGCGACTAATAGCGAATGCGCGGATCGATGTAAGCATTCAAAATGTCGATGCCGATGCTGATGACGGCGACAATCATGCCAAAGAACACCATCAACCCCTGCACAACGGGATAGTCGCGTTGGGAAATGGCTTCATAGAGGCGATTGGCTAACCCTGGCCAAGAGAAGGTGACTTCGGTGAGCACCGCACCCCCCAACAACGAAGCAAAGGTAAGCCCAAGCACAGTCACAACCGGAATCAGCGCATTTTTGAGGGCGTGGGCGAGAATAATCCGCACTTCGGGAATGCCCCGCGCGCGCGCAGCCTCAACGTAGTCGGCCCGGAGGGTCTGTTTGAGATTAACGCGCACAATGCGCTCAAACACTCCACTGATCAAGATCCCCAAGGTTAGGCTTGGCAGTGCTAGATGGTGCAGGGCGGTCAGAAACAGGTCGAGTCGGCCTGTGAGTAAGCTATCGAGTAAATACAACCTGGTAACGGGCGCGGGGGGCGATGCGCTGAGGGGAAACCGAGTACCGATGGGAAACCAGCGCAATTGAACGGAAAACAAGAGTTGCAGCAGCATCCCAAACCAATACATGGGCACGGCGTAGGTAATGATGCCAAACAGACGTCCCCCAGCATCCAGGGGGGAATTGGGCCGAGATGCCGCGATCGCCCCAACACTGAGCCCGACACCTGCCGCCACCACCATGCCGCACAAGGTCAGCTCGACCGTGGCAGGAAAATGTGCGCCAATAATTTGCCACACGGTTTGGCCTTGACTCGCCAGAGAAGTCCCTAGGTCAAAGGAGAGCAGTTGTCCCAAATAGCGCAGATATTGCAACCACAGGGGCGCATCAAGGCCAAGCTGGCTGCGCAACACATCCTTTGCAGATTGAGGTGCCCGTGGTCCCAGAAGGGCGTCAATGGGGTCACCGGGGGTTGCCCTCAACAAGAGAAACACGACCGTTGTGATCGTCCAGATCATCAACGGCGCAAGGAGCAACCGCGTCAAAATGTAGTACCGCAGGGCGTTGGAGCGGGCCATACCGTCTCAGGAGCGTGATGTTAACCTGCCCTACACAATACAGCGCAGCGATCGCTCCTAGATTCATTCCGTCGCTTCCTGTCTGAATTAGCCCCAATGCGTCACGCGATCGCCCGGCGATCGCATCCGAAGATGCTCGACGCCCCGCAAATCTGGCACCTTGAAATCCGGCATCTTAACCTTGACATTCTGGCTATGAGCCATAGGCTGTATTAAAGCTTCCGTAAAAGCACCCAAAAGTATCAAACATCACCTTTAAGATTCGTTATACTACTGAGGTATTTTTTACGGCGTCTACAGGGGCGTCCGAAAACACACGGAGTGCTCGTATTGCGACCCGAGGCTCCGCTTTCACCTCAATCACCCGTCGTTACTTGTGCAGGTCATCGCACGAATGGATAATCGCCCTGTCTCTCTCCCAAAGCGAGCTTATGTCAACGTGATGGAAGCTCTAGTTGCACAAGAAGTTGATCGCCAGTTGAAGCAGCAGCCTCCTCGTGTCTTGCAGTATGTGAAGCGAGTTGAGGTTGAAACCTATGCCCTCAACCGTTTACCAGCACTCTATGCTTCTAGCGAAAAGGGGTTGCAACATCAGTCTCAACATGCAGAGCAGCAACTCCGTCAGCAAATTGCGGATGCGGTGCGTCGAGCCTTTGCGGCAGTGCAAGTTGATCCGTTGCGTCTCGTTGAGCCGCTAGAACTGGTGACAGATGATGAGTCTCAGGCTGTGTTGGGAGCCCTGCGATCGCTCTTCAACACGCCAGATTTGACATGGGCAATGGCCCTGGAGAAACTCAAGGCCCTCAAGCGTAAGCGTCAGCGGCAAGAAGCACCGACCCCAACAACCCATCGTCAAAAGTCCTGGCAACCTGCTACCTACGGCAGTGAAGTAGCCTGGAAACCCCAGACTCCAACCTCTGGAAAGGCATTTGCTTGGGAAGATGCACGGTATCGTTAGGCCGGTGTTAGGTCAGGGTTCCGTGCCCCGTCTTCCTCACACATTTATGGACGGATCCGGGTTAGAAAACCCATGCTGACATTGGTAAGCATAGGTCGCGATCGCAGCAGCAGTTTGGACATTCAACGACTCAATGCGGCCAAACTGGGGGATCGCGATTGTTCCTGAGCATCGTGACAGAATTTCATCTGGAATCCCCGTGAGTTCTCTCCCCAGCACCAGCACAATGCGCTGGGGAAATTGAAACTGGTGAAGTGCGATCGCACCCTGCGCTCGGGTCAGCGCCCAAATTTCATACCCTGCGGTGTGTTGTTCGCCCAGCCACTTAGTAAGGTGCTCAGGCGAGCAAACCCAACAGGGCTGCCAGCGGTGGGCAGAAACAGACACCTTGCGAAACGTGGGATCCGTCCGAGTCGCTTCACTGGGCACCACCAACGCAGTCAGGCCAAATACCTCAGCCGTGCGGCAAAGTGCCCCAAGATTCATGGGGTTTTGCACCAAGCTCGCACACAACACCAAGGAATGCCGGGAATTCGTAGGGGAGAAAGATGTCCCTGCCATGACATCAGCTTGAGATCAGAAACTGCGATCGCCCATAGGCTACCGAATCTATCCCGAATCTGCACCGAGTGGTTTCCCTAACCCTCTGTTGCGGAACGATAATGCGCCATCAGCAACATGACAAGAGTGTCAATCAGGCGATCGCGTGACAGCACGATCAAATCCTCGCCATGCATAATGTACTGCGTCAACATCGCGTAGACCACCGTCCCTAAAATTACGTGGGTCGCACAGCCGTTATCGAGCAAGCGTAGCTCAGGATGTTGATCCAAATAGCCCTGCACTAACTCCAGACCCGGCTTCGTGATGTAGGTCAAAAACGTGCGCGCAAGCTCTGGAAAGCGACCAGACTCCCCAATGACCAGCCGAACAAAATCCTGATATTCATCATCCTGCGCAACCGTTTCCAACATGAGTCCCAATATAGTTCGGAGCGTAGTTTCTGGCGGCCCAGTGAAGGTATCTGCATTAAATTTCAACTGAAATCTTTCCTGTGCAATTTTTTGCACAAGCACACAAAACAACCCCTCCTTATCTTGGAAATAGTTGTAAACCGTTGGCTTAGAAACGCCAGCCGTCGCCGCGACCCGATCCATACTGGTTCCGGCGTAGCCCCGAGCCAAAAATTCTTGCAACGCTCCCTGCAAGATTTGATTGGCTTTATCTGTCTTGGACACAACAGCAGTCATAGGAAACACACACGAATCAACAACGGGCGCGATCGCCCTATAGTCTATTCCCGGAGTGCATCCCACCTCTTCAAGTTCCCCCTCATCTCCCACCCCCTTCTCCCAAAATGAGAGAAGGGGAGCTAGGTTCAAAGTCCCTCTTCCCTCTCTGGAAGAAGGATTTAGGGTGAGGGATACAAAACTGGGATGCACTCCATTCTTATCTTGCGCCGGATAAATGCTCCAAAATCAAACATTATCCGACTTAGCATTGCACGGCTATCTCAACCCAGCTCTCGCATTACAGCAAGGGGAGATTCGGTCATACGTCACAGTTGGAATTCCCCAAAACAAGCAAATTTGCAGCTTGACTCAGCATCCCTCAAGTTACCAAACACACGGCAACAGATGTCACCGAGGCGGAGCCCTCCTCCTTCAAATATGCCCATACTCAACCGAGTACAGTGCTTTCAATCGGAAGAATTAGATCGTATCCCCCAGCAAGTCATAGACCAATATCGTTAGGCGACAAAGCATTTGAAGCAATGCCCCCCAGTCACCGGAATTCTAACGGGTAGGTTCTGAATTCCCAAAATTCTCTCAGGAAAAGTCAGAAATTTTATCGATCTACGAATTTCTAGCCCGTTAAAACTCGAGTGGGAGACTCTAACAGGGTTATCCAATCGAGTTTTAGACAAGTGAAAGAAAACTGTGACAAATTCAGGCTTTGTAAGCTAAGCCCCAAGGCTGGGCATTCTAATGCTCTTCTCTCGGCCAGAACGCAATCTTCCCAGGATAATACAAACCTAAGCTCTGGCAAGGATTTGGAGGCTCCCGATTTGTCAAGGGATCAGGCTATCTCCTAGGACACATCATCCTTTAATTTCAGCTCCTAGGACACATCATCCTTTAATTTCAGAAATTTTTAAGGTCAAGCATGACCACACTCGCATTCACTCAATCGGCGATCGCCTGTTATCCTTCTGTCGAACGAATTTGGCCGCTAACGCATAGCAGGCTCTGGTACTCCGTGGCAGCAGGCTCTCTCCCCATTCGGGAAATACCACTTAAACCGGAACCCTCACATCCTGAATCCTAGCTATTGCCGATAGAGGGCACATTGACGCTACCCGCTACTCGGTAATTGAACCAGAGCTTTTGTGACAACTGGCTGTGACATCTGTGTCAGTGGCCACACTGGTTCAATCGACAACCCGAAGTCGGCCTTGACTCAGGGCTTCATAGACCCGATTAATCAAAATTTTGTCTGCGGAGGTGATGTCATCCTTTGAAAAAAGCTGCATCAGCCGCAGCTGATCGTGACGAGTAATTCGGCGGGTCGCCAAAATTTTTTCAATCGTTGTTTCAATCGTCATCTCTGGGAGCACTCCTGACGGCAGCAATGAAGCGCACGATGGGGTTTGAGGCGGGCATAACAAAACAAGAAAGCCAACGACACAGTTCGGTCAGTCACTCAAATTTGCCTGAAGTTTGGGTGCTAAGCGATCGCGGGGGTGATCAAAAAAATGGCGCGGTCTAGCCTTCTCCTCCAGCACCTAGAACTGTCTGAACTGGCTAGCATGTCTGAATCCACCCTGACTGTAAACGCTTGGGTTTTCACAAATCATCCGTGTTAAAGCGTATTCCCAATAGCGGTGGCCCCAGTTTTCAACCCTTGGGCTTAGAGGAATCCGCACCCATTGCAGGCAGTGAGTCGGGATAGGAAGCAATGGGCATTGCTCTGGATGTGAGGCGACGATCCTGAAGGAAGCCCAATCTTGTCGCCACTCCGGGATTTTGACGCAGCCAAAACTGTCATACCATTCTGGCACAGGCTTGGGGGTGACGTTACCGTTTGAGGCATTGCAGGGGTGCTTGACCACAGCTTGATTCCTCCTCAATATCCTTGGTGATCTCTATGCGCAGTGCCTACATTACCCAGATTGGTCAATTTCTGCCCGGTGAACCCATCTCCAACGAGCAGATGGAAGCGTACCTCGGCCAAATTGGTGGCAAGCCATCAAAGGTGCGGCGGCGAATTCTGGCGAGCAATGGGATTCAGGCGCGACACTACGCCCTTGATCGCACGCAAACCACGCAATACCTCAACCATCAAATGGCGGCGATGGCGATTCGGGACGCCCTCAACCGCGCCAATCTTTTCCCAGACTCGGTGGATTTGTTGGCAGCCGCCACAACCTGGCCAGATCTGCTGGTGCCCGGATTTGCCAGCATGGTACACGGTGAGCTGACGGAATTCCCGTCCCTGGAAGCGACCAGCCATCAAGGCGTGTGCTGCGCTGGGGTGGCGGCGCTTAAGTATGCGGCGACTCAAGTTGCAACGGGAGAAAAGCAGTGTGCGATCGCGGTTGCCTCGGAGCTGGCTTCACGGCTGTTTAAGCACACTCAGTTTGAGGCCCAGCCAGAGATCCAGGCGGGTAAGGCGCTGCCCTTTGATACGGAGTTTTTGCGCTGGATGTTGTCTGATGGGGCTGGGGCGCTCATCATTCGCGATCGCCCAGAATCTCAGGGCCTCAGCCTTGAGATTAAGTGGATTGAGTTGGTGTCCCATGCCAGTGCCTATCCGGTCTGCATGTATGCCGGGGTTGAGGATGCCAGCACCCATCGCAGTTGGATGGACTACCCAAGTTACGCCGCAGCGGGTGAAGCGGGGGCGATTCACCTGCGCCAAAACATTCGCCTGCTAGATCGCGTGATTCAGCTTGGGGTGGAGGGCTGGCTCCGGTTGATTGAAGCGGGGCGCGTTCATCCCAAGGATATCGATTGGCTGCTGTGTCACTATTCCTCCCACTTCTTCCGAGGGCAGATTGTGGAGTTGTTGACCCAGGCAAACTGTATGGTGCCGGAAGAGCGTTGGTTTACCAACCTTTACACGCGAGGCAATACGGGCTGTGCATCGATTTATCTGATGTTGGAGGAACTCTTCCATAGCGGCAAGTTGCAGCCGGGGCAAACCATCTGGCCGGACAGTGGGCGGAGCAAATTCAGCGATCGCTGGGGCTGCGACGGGATCAAGTGTCGTTTTTGGCTTACCACAGCAACAACGACGACAGCCATTTACGCAAATTAGATGCCATCATTCATGCGGACTGGATGACACCCGCGATCGCCGCTCGAATTGTCAAAACTGCCCAGGTGACGGCCCGCCTCTATCGCCTACAGCTTGAGGAAATTGCTTAACAACAATGTCTTGGAATCGTCGCAAATTCGCGATCGCAGCAGACCTCCTTATCCGGTTTTACCGCCGATTCACCCATGACCTCGAAACCCCTGATCCACTCAAAAACCCTGGGGCTAGACTCCCAGAATGCTTCCTCCTACCAGCCCGAGCCCTACAATCGCCAAGATCCCAACGGATGGGATGTGCTACACCTCGATCAGGCGATCCCGGTCGAGCCTTACGCGAAGGCCTGCATGATTCGTGATTTGAGCAGTTGGAGCCGCGTTTACTTGCTCAACCCCATTCGTTGGATTGCGAACGCCTTGCTCGCGATGATTTTGGTTTTTAAGCGGCTATGGCCCTTTGAATTTCGCGCCTATGGCTTGATGCACCGCAGCGCCGCCTGGTTTCTCAATACTTGGGTCACGCCAGAAGCCTGCCACCTCATCGTGCGACATCTGGGATTAGGTTCCAGCATTGTCAACTTTCTCATCGATAACGGGCCTGACCCCGCGATCGCCCGTTCCACCCTCTATCCCAAAACAGTTCAAGACCTGGCAGACAATGCATTCCTAGAGCACGACCTAATTTTGTATAACTTTGTCTACGATTTTCACCGGGCTCAGCAGCAACATCCCAACTGGCTCCAGGCCGTTCACCAGCGCGGTATTACCTTCGATAGCATTCGCCCCGTAGCGGTTGAGGTCGAGATGACACCCCGCTGGCACCGCATGCTCGATTTAGAGTCCGCGATCGAGCTGTTTAAGGTGTTTTATTCTCTGCTGCTCACCAATCGTGAATTTGAGCGGGCCGTGCTGTCGCTTCAGTTTGATGAAAACTTTGGCTGCTATGTCAGCCAGCTTCTCGGCGACTATCGCTGGAACCACGTCATTATGAATCGGCATCCCCTTGCGCCCAACAGCCCCTTTTGTGCCGCCCGCGATCTGCTGCTCCACGGGCTCACAACGGAATATCTGCATCGCTATCTGGAGCTTGCAAAAGTCCAGCAGGAAAGGGGTGCGATCGCCCCCAACGGCTCTGGCTCTACCACCCACCCAGCAGAAAACCCCCAGAGCTGACGGACTCTGAGGGTTCTGAAAAATGGCGCGATAAGAGGGTGCCAAAGCACCGCCAGCAAAGCCAGAGACAACGTTAAGCTTTCCGCGAGTAGTACTCAACCACTAGCAACTCGTTGATGCTCAGCGCCACCCACTCTCGCTCGATGATGCCGTTGACCTTGGCGACCATTTTGTCTTTGTCCACTTCCAAGTGGCTGGGGACATTTGCCAATCCAGGGAATTCCAGGTTGGTTTGCACCAACTTTTTGGAGGCATCGCGATCGCGTACCGAAATCACGTCGCCAACGCGACACTGGTAACTCGCAATGCTAACCACGCGACCGTTCACCGTGATGTGACCGTGATTCACCAACTGGCGTGCCGAAGGGATAGTCGGTGCAAACCCTAGTCGGAAGATCGTGTTGTCGAGTCGCATTTCCAGCAATTGCAACAGCACGAGCCCGGTCGAACCGCCTGCCCGACGCGCCTTCTTCACATAGCGCAGCAACTGCTTCTCAGAAATGCCGTAGTTAAAGCGCAGCTTCTGCTTTTCTTCAAGTCGAACGGCGTACTCAGTTTTCTTTTTCCGTGCCTGACCATGTTGCCCAGGGGGATAAGCCTTCCGAGCAGATTTCCGGGTCAGACCAGGGAGCTCTCCCAATCGGCGGACAACCCGGAGGCGAGGGCCTCGATAACGCGCCATAGTGTAATTTCTCCGTCAACAATTACAAGAATGAATCTGAATCAATACTTCGCGGTGAAGTCAAGAAGCACTGAAAATCGAGAACAAAGACCCCGACGGGGCCATTAAAAAGGCAGAGATGCGACCGACACCTCTGCGCTAAAGCCTAAACGCAGCCTAGCCTCGCTAGACTACCAGCTTGACTTCACCACACCGGGGAGCAAGCCCTCGTGAGCCATTTCACGAAGTTGGTTACGGCACAGCCCGAAATCACGGTAATACCCCCGAGGCCGCCCGGTCTTCCAGCAGCGATTACGCAGGCGAGTTCGAGAGCTGCCACGAGGTAACTGCTGGATTTGGCGATGAATCGAAAGCTTTTCTTGCTGATTATCAGCGGCGCGGAACTGCTTAAGCAGTTCTTCGCGCTTTTTTGCATATTGGGCAACCAGCTTTTCTCGTTTGCGCTCGCGCGCAATCATGCTCTTCTTAGCCATGCAACGCCTACGGACTCCTTAGCTTTGACACAGTCTCTAATAATAGCCGAAAGGTTTGAGTGGCGTAAAGCCTCCAATTATGAAAAGTCATGGATTGGTGCTGGAAAAAACGCACGATGCCAATACGGGGATCTCGACTCGCAGTCTAATTTTTTTGCGCTTACGGTAAAAACAGAGGTGCGATGCGTCGTGCGAGTCCTCGTGATCGCGCTATCCCGCATGAACCAATTCTGAAGGACGATCTTGAACTCACGATGACTGGATTCATTACGCTCATTCTGTTTGCCTGGTCGCTGCTGATCATTCTCACGCAGTTCGGCAGTAACACTCCGCTTTAGGGCAACGCTGTAGCCTCTGGAACGACCCGCGCAGCGGGGCACAGGTCAGCCAGTTGGCAGCGATCGCAAGCCGGGTTGCGAGCATTACACACCGCCCGCCCGTGATAGATCAGCCGAATTGACCAATTTTCCCAATCGGGCTGCGGGATGAGCTTCATCAAATCCCGCTCAATTTTGACGGGGTCGTCATGCTTGGTAAAACCCAGTCGATTACTCAGCCGTTTAACGTGGGTATCAACCGTCACACCCGCATTAATGCCAAAGGCGTGGGCCATGACGACATTCGCGGTTTTACGCGCGACTCCTGGCAGACTGATCAACTCCTCCATGCGCTTGGGGACTTCGCCGCCAAAATCAGTCACGATTTTTTGGCAGGCCGCGCGGATATTTTTGGCTTTGTTGCGGTAAAACCCCGTCGATCGCACCAGCACTTCGACTTCAGCGGGATCCGATTCTGCTAAGGCGATCGCGTCGGGAAATCGCGCAAATAGGGCAGGGGTGACCTGATTCACCCGCTCATCGGTGCATTGGGCAGACAAAATTGTGGCAACCAATAGCTGCACTGGCGTCTCATAGTCCAGCGAACAGGTGGCATCGGGGTATAGCGTTTTTAGCCGAAGGAGAATTTCTGACGCCCGCTGTTTTTTGGCAGGCAGCTTGCGCCGGGGACTCACTGCAACAAATCCTGAAAGATTTCAAGCTGGGAGGTATCCCGAACAATCAAAAAGACGCCTAGCCCCAAGAGCAGCACCAGTCCCGTCTGCATGACGTTTTCTTGAAGGCGCTCGGGCAAGGGCTTGCCGCGAAATGCCTCAACTAGCAGGAATGCGAGTTGACCACCATCCAGGGCAGGCAGCGGCAAGATGTTAATGATGGCCAGGTTGATGCTGATGATGGCGGTAAAGGGAAATAGGCTGGTGATGTTAGCTTGGGCCAGCCCGGCACCTTGCTCCACAATCTTGACGGGGCCAGCCACCTGTCCTGCCATTTCAGAGAAGTTGGTGATCAGCATCGCAAACCCTTGCACGGTGCGCAGGAGCATTCCCTGAAACTCTCGGGCAGCGAAGGAGAAGAGCTCGAAAACATTGCTGGCACGGCGATACTCTAAAACGCCGTTGCGCTGGAGTTGAACGCCGATGACTGGCTTGCCGTCGTCGCCGACTTCGGGGGTGACGGTGAGATTGAGCTGGCGATCGCCCCGCTGCACCATAAAGTCAATGGGCTGCCGAGGGCTGTCTTGAATCAACCCCACCAGTTGCTCAACGGCCCCGTCTTCGGTGCCGAAGCGCTCTCCATTGGCCGCGAGAATGACATCCCCTGAGCGCAGTCCTGCTTGACCAGCGGGGGAAGTCTCAGACAACACTTGGGGCACTAGGATCCCCGGCTGTGGGCTGAAATCCTGCGGAACGCCGACGGTGGCAAACTGGGCAACAAAGACCAGATACGCAAACAGTAGGTTGGCAATGACGCCCGCGCTGATGACGATCGCGCGATCAAGGATAGGCCGATTTTTCAGTAAGTTCGGGTCTTGGGGAGGGATATCACTGTCGGGATCATCATCGGGGAAGCCGACAAACCCACCCAGCGGGATCGCTCGCAGCGCATATTCCGTTTGCGGGCCTTGATACTTCCACAGAATGGGGCCAAAGCCAATAGAAAAGCGATTGACGTGGATGCCTTGAAAACGGGCAGCCAGGAAGTGCCCCAACTCATGCACCACAATTAACAGCGCCAAAACGGCGATCGCAGCCAAAACGGACATAGACTTGAGCGAGCTAAATCAACACGTTTCCCTATTCTATACGCCTAAATTCGCGCTGCCAGAGAAAGCGGCGGGATCTCGGCGGAATTGGGCAGACTGAAACGACGCGATCGCATGCTCTCCGCTACATCCCTCACATCAACCTAGAAGCGTTACAGCCACTCTCGCTTCAGGTAGGGCTGCAAGACTTCAGGAACTTTGACCGAGCCATCGGGCTGTTGATAGTTCTCCAAAATAGCGGCCATCGTGCGCCCGACGGCCAGCCCTGACCCATTAAGGGTGTGAACGTATTGCGTGCCCTTTTGCCCTGTGGTTTTGAAGCGAATGTTGGCCCGTCGCGCTTGAAAATCGCCGCAGTTTGAGCAGCTCGAAATTTCTCGATAACTGTTGGAGGAAGGCATCCAGACTTCTAGGTCGTAGGTTTTGATTGCCGAGAAGCCTAAATCTCCGGTGCAAAGCTCAATGACGCGATAGGGCAATTTCAGCGCTTGCAAAATTGCTTCGGCATCTTGCACGAGTGCCTGATGTTCTGCCTCGGAGGTGTCAGGGTGGACGAATTTGTACATTTCCACCTTGTTGAATTGGTGGAGCCGAATCAGCCCCCGAGTGTCTCGGCCATAGCTGCCCGCCTCGCGCCGGAAGCAGGGCGTGTAGGAACAGTAGTGGAGGGGCAGCGATTCTGCAGGGAGGATTTCGTCGCGGTGGAGGTTGGTGACGGGCACTTCGGCGGTGGGGGAAAGCCACAGGTCGTCACGATCGCACCGAAAACTTTCCTCAGAGAACTTGGGCAACTGCCCCGATCCCGTCAGGGAGGCTGTATTGACCAAATAGGGCGGCATCACCTCGGTGTAGCCGTGGGCGGTGTGGCGATCGAGCATGAAAGTAAAGATCGCCCGTTCTAAGGCCGCTCCGAGCCCCATTAAGGCCACAAAGCGGCTTTGGGCGATTTTCGTGGCGCGCTCAAAGTTGAAAATCCCCAACGCCTCGCCCACTTCCCAGTGGGGTTTCAGGGATTCGCTGTTGGCGGGCAGGTACTCATCGCCCCAGCGGCGAATCTCAACGTTTTCCGTCTCGTCCTTGCCGTTGGGGGTGGTGTCGCTGGGCAGGTTGGGCAAGGCCAGCAATAACGCTTCAATTTGCGCCTTGATGTCTCGCTCGCGCGGTTCCAATTCAGCGAGTTCAGCTTTGACTTGGTTCCCTTCGTCGCGCAGGGCTTGGATTTCAGGCCCGTTGGGGTCTGCACCATTGCGCATTTGTTGTCCAACGGTTTTACCAATTTCATTGCTGCGGGCTTGGAGTTGCGATCGCTGGCCTTCAAGTTCGCGCTGTTGTTGATCTAGGTCGCGGAGTTCAGAGAGGTCATAGACTCCTCGACGCGACAGTGCGGCCTGCACCTGATCAAACTGTTGTCGAATTTGCTTGAGATCCAGCACGCTGATTGCTTCCCTTTTGTGCAAGTGCCCAGTAGTTGCCGCCTCCCCAAATTCAGTGGGAAACGCCGCCAACTGTTCAGGATACAGCAGTCTCGGGATCTGGGGTGAGGGGCGATGCGACGGTCTGCACAGACAAATTTTGTGCAGACAAATGAAGCTGGGGCGCGATCGCGCCCCAGCCCAGGGTCATCGGATTTGGTTCGGCAGCGATGAACTGCGATAGCGGCGCTTAGACGACCTGCTCAACCTCAGCGATTTCGGGGATGAACTCCCGCAGACGACGCTCGATCCCCATGCGCAGGGTCATCGCCGAACTCGGACAAGAGCCACAGGCCCCCTGTAAGCGAAGGCGTACCACCGGGCCATCCAGTTCGACCAGTTCAACGTTGCCGCCGTCGGCCATCAAATAAGGGCGCAGTTCATCGAGAACCTTCTCGACGTTTTCGTTTGTAAGAGCCAGAGTTTCCATAGATTTCAGTGTGGGTGATTCATCTGCGACTGTTCCAATTCTACGAACTGGCTCGGATCCCTGGCGGGTTTCGGCGAGAATTCCCATCGAAATTCTCAATGCACGTCCCAATCAATCCCCATCGGTTGGCGGATAGGGAGCCCGATGGAACGCCGTTGCCCAGGCTGCCAAGGCGGTGGATTTTCCCAGTTTTCCTAACTTGCACGCCCAATCCAAAGGGGCTGGCGATATGGGGCTGTGCCCCTCAAATCAGGCCGGGTGCTGCAGCTCATCTAAGGTGGCCAGCACTTCTTGGCTATGGATGGGCGGGCGCACGCCCAGGAAGCGCGATCGCAGAATGCCGTCGGGATCAATGAGGTAGGTGTGGCGCAGCGATCGCCCGGTCAGCCAAGAACCATAGGCGCGGCTAACATAACCATCCTCGTCCGACAGTAGGGGAAACTCCAACCCTTCAGCATCGCAGAAGCTCTCGTGGGAGGTGACATCGTCGGCACTGACGCCCAGGATCTGGGCATTGCGGGCCTGATAGGCCGCCAAATCTTCCTGAAAGCGCTTGGCTTCCAGGGTGCAGCCCGACGTAAAGTCAGCGGGGTAAAAGTAGAGCACCACCCACTGCCCCTGGTAGTCGCTGAGGGATACGGTGCCATCCCCAGAATTGGTAGGTAGGGTAAAGGCTGGGGCTGGAGCATTCAGCTCGGGTTGTGGCCCACCCAAGGCCCATGCAGATGGCGCGATCGCCACATTCAGCAGAAAAACTGCGAGCGCGCACATATAGCCCATCCATTGACGGCGAAAAACCTGCATATTGATTCCTAAACGCTTAACAAAAGTCTAGGATCTTATTGAGAATTTTGCTGGTTGGGCACCGTTGGCGGTGTGGCGGCGCTCACGGCAGCGTAGCGGCGGCGCGGCTCAAATGCTGATTTGCTTGGAGATTTTGGCACTGTTCTGCGGTCATCAGCGTGAGCCAACGGCCCGTGACCGGGTCGCGGTAGGCCTAAAGGGGGTGATGCGGGGCGGGGAAGGCGACCTTAGCATGGCGATCGCGGCTCTTAGCGATAGGATGACCCAGGACAACGGGCCAGGAACGTACGCAGAAACTCCAGGTTTTCTCAAGATCAGGCATAGGGGCCAAGACTCGCCTCAGACAAATTGCTGAAGTTAAGGCCAATTGTGATGTCCGATCTTCCAAAAACGACTGATCTGACTGCGACGCTGCTGGCAAACCTGCCTGGCAGTTTGTCGGGGCTGCGGGCAGCGGATGCCCAATGGACGCGCTATCGCACGGGCGAGATCCCCTCGCCAACGGTTGTTACCCAAGCCTCAGACCCCTTACCCACGGTGGCCTGGGACGTGGCGATCTGCGGCGGCACCTTGGGGATTTTGCTGGGGGCCGCCCTGGCTCAGCGGGGATGGCGGGTGATCCTGCTCGAAAAAGGTATTTTGCAGGGGCGCGAGCAGGAATGGAACATTTCGCGGGCGGAGCTGGAGCCTTTGCTGGAACTGGAGCTGTTGACCGAGGCGGAATTGGAGGCCGCGATCGCGACGGAATATAACCCCGCTCGCATTCAGTTTGGTGACGGTACGCCGATTTGGGTGCGGGATGTGCTGAACGTGGGCGTTTCGCCCCGTGCCTTGCTTGCTACCCTCAAGGCGAAGTTTCTGGCGGCGGGCGGCACCTTGGTTGAAAACACCGCCTTTGAGCACGCGATCGTCCATCCCAATGGGGTTGCCCTCACCGCTGGTGGCCAGTCCTTTACCGCGCGACTCGTGCTCGACGCCATGGGGCACTTTTCGCCTATCGCGCGTCAGGCCCGTGGCGGTAAATCGCCCGATGGGATTTGTCTCGTCGTTGGCACCTGTGCCACGGGCTTCCCGGACAACACAACGGGGGACTTGATTGTCTCGTTCACGCCCATTCAAAACCAGTGCCAATACTTTTGGGAAGCGTTTCCTGCGCAGGATGGCCGCACGACGTACTTGTTCACCTATGTGGATACCCACCGCGATCGCCCCAGCCTGTCTGCTCTATTCGAGGAATACTGGCGCTGGTTGCCCAGCTATCAACATGTTGAACTCGATGCCCTCACCCTGAAACGAGCGCTGTTTGGCTTTTTCCCGTGTTATCAAAGCAGTCCGCTACGGTATCCCTGGGGCAGATTGCTCGCGATCGGCGATAGCAGCGGCAGCCAGTCGCCCCTCAGTTTTGGCGGGTTTGGGGCCATGCTGCGTCACCTCACCCGGCTCACCCACGGCATTGATGACGCCCTCCGTGAAGCGTGTCTTTCAGCGCAAGCGTTAGGGCTTTTGCAGCCCTATCAGCCCAATCTCTCGGTGACGTGGCTGTTTCAGCGGGCGATGCGGGTGGGCGTTGAGCAGCACTTGCCCCCAGACCAAATTAATCAAATGTTGTCCACGATCTTTGCCGACATGGCGGCCTTGGGTGAACCGACCCTCAAGCCGTTTCTCCAAGATGTGGTGCAGTTTCCGGCCCTGGCGAAAACGCTGTTGCGGACTTCGGTGTATCACCCGGCGCTGGTGGCCAAAATTTTGCCCCAGGTGGGGGTGCCTGCGGTGCTTCGGTGGCTGCCCCATTACATCGCTCTGGCGGGATATCGCGGAGCCTATACTGTGGCCCAACACCTTAAACCTTGGTTGCGGTCGCAATCTGGGGTGACGGGCTACCGATATCATCGCTGGATGGAGGCGCTGCAATATGGCACGGGCAGCGACTATGGGGAGTAGCCCGATGAGTAAACCGACGGCCCGCGATCGCTTTCAAGCCGAGGTGCAGAAACCCGATGCAGAGATTGATCTGGCCGCAGCGGCTCTGTATCTGGCCCAGGAAGAATATCCCCACCTGAACTGTGAGGCGTGTCTGAAAACCCTGGATGTGATGGCGGCAGAGCTGCACAATCGGCTACCAGAAAGCCGCTATCCCATGAAGGTGATTCGGGCGATGAATCAGTATCTCTTTGATGAGTTGGGATTTCGCGGCAATACCCGCGATTATTACGACCCGAGGAATAGCTTTCTCAATGAGGTGCTTGCACGGCGCACAGGGATTCCGATCACGCTGTCGCTGGTGTACCTGGAGCTCGCGAATCGGGTGGGGTTTCCAATGGCGGGGGTGGGAATGCCGGGGCACTTTTTGCTGCGGCCCACAGTGGATGAAATGGCGGTGTTTGTGGATGCGTTTCATGGGGGCGACATTCTGTTTGAGGAGGACTGTCGCGATCGCCTCAAACAGCTCTATGGCGAAGCGGCGGAGCTTCAGTCAACCCACCTCAACACCATCGGGCCACGTCCGTTTTTGGTGCGCATGTTGACCAACCTGAAGGGGATTTATCTGCATCGGCAGGACACCACCCGCACCCTAGCAGCCATTGACCGCATTCTCATCGTGATGCCAGATGCCACCATCGAACGTCGCGATCGCGGCCTGATTCACTATCGCATGGGGCAACTTGAGGCCGCGCGCGACGACCTGACAGCCTATCTCAGCGCCCATCCCGATGCCTACGATGCCTTTGAAATTCAACAGGTGCTGAGCCAGATTCGCCGGGTGCAGTAATTGCGATCGCGGCAGGAACGGGGCGCAATCGTCTGGGAAGCAATGCCTCAATAATCCTTGCAAAATGCCAACAAAGACGGGATCCCAGCAGTAAGGTTAAAGCAAGAGCCGAGAGGAGGTTCGCGGTGAGATTCATCATGCTAGGAGGCCCCGGCGCAGGCAAGGGCACGCAGGCCAAGCGCATCACACGGGCCTTAAGTATTCCGTGGATTTCGACGGGAGATTTGCTCTATCGGGCGATTGAGGCGCACACCCCCCTCGGGGATGCAGTGCGGCCCTTGGTGGAAAAGGGGGAACTGATTGACGATTCCACTATGATTGACCTGATGCGCGATCGCCTCCAAAAGCCGGATGCTCAGCGGGGATGGTTGTTGGATGGGTATCCCCGCACGGCATTTCAAGCAGAAGAGCTGGACTTTTTGCTCGATGACATTCACCAACAGGTCGATTGTGCGATTTGGCTGGATGTGCCGAAGCCGACGTTGATCGCGCGATCGCTGGAGCGATCGCGATCGGACGACAACCCTGAAGCCGTTGAACGCCGCATCGAGCTGCTCTATGAGCGCACCGTGCCGATTTTGGACTATTACGACTACCGCAAGAAATTGATTCGAGTCGATGGCAGCCGCCCGCCCGATGAAGTCGCCGCTGAGATTCAATCAAAGCTGCCGAATCCCTCTGCTTCAGCTTCGACAGGATCCTAACCCGGGCACGGATTCGTTTGTGATTTCTGCCGAACGTTAAGTGGGTTCTGTCAGCGGCGTGACCTTCTCTATCTGTGGCAATGGCACAATAGGGCAGTTAAGGATTTGATGCGAGGATCCGAGGATCATGAACGCTAAGCTTCACTCTGCCTTTGCCCAAGGTCGGGCGCTCAAAATCATCAGCGGGTTGACCAATTTCGATCGCGATCGCGTTGCTGCCGTTGTGCAGGCCGCCGATCAGGGCGGGGCAACCTTTTTGGACATTGCCGCCGATGCCGACCTCGTGCGCATGGCGAAGGCACGTACTACCCTCCCCATTTGCGTTTCCGCCGTCGAAGCCGAAGCGTTTCTCGCGCCCGTTGCGGCTGGGGCTGACCTGATCGAAATCGGAAACTTCGATGCATTCTATGCCCAGGGCATTCGCTTTGAAGCGGCGGACGTGCTCGCCCTGACCCGTCGTACTCGCGAATTGCTGCCCCACATGACCCTATCGGTCACGGTGCCCCACATCCTCGCCTTGGATGAACAGGTGCAACTGGCGGAAGATCTCGTCGCGGCAGGCGCAGACATCATCCAGACTGAGGGTGGCACCAGCAGCAGCCCCACCCACGCAGGCACCCTGGGTCTGATTGAAAAAGCTGCGCCCACCCTGGCAGCAGCGCGAGAAATTTCTCGCGCGGTATCAGTGCCGGTGTTGTGCGCGTCGGGGTTGTCGGATGTCACGGCTCCGATGGCGATCGCGGCGGGTGCAGCCGGGATTGGCGTCGGTTCAGCGGTCAACAAGCTCGACAACGAGCTCGCGATGGTAGCCGTGGTGCGCAGCTTGGCCGATGCGCTGCAAACGGTGAGCCGCACAGCATTGGTGCGCTAGACAATTCTTTCGCGCTAGGGTCGCGATCGCGCGGCCCTAGGCAGCAGGGGCGGAGTGCATGGGTCTCATGCGCCCCGTCTTTTGTTTTTCTGTGCCTGTCACGGGCGACATCCAAACCGACTTTTCCGCGATCGCCCCTGCCCTGAGAGCCCTTATCCTGGTGAAAGGACGCATTTTCAAGAATGCGCCTCCGCTTACCCCTGTCACTCCTCAGTCTGGCACCATGTCCACCCGAGACTTCCTCGAATCCACCCCCACTTCGACGGTCACGCTCCCCCGCATCAACCTGTTCACCATGTTTCGGCTGGGTCTTTTTCAAATGGGGCTGGGGCTGCTGTCATTGCTAACCCTGGGCATTTTGAACCAAGTCCTAATTTCAGAACTGCGGATCCCGGGAATTTTGGCCTCGGGCGCGATCTCGATGTATCAGTTTGTCTCACCCGCCCGCGTCTGGATGGGGCAACTGTCTGACTCCAAACCGATCCAGGGCTACCACCGCACCGGATATGTGTGGCTCGGGTTGGGCCTCCAAGCCCTCTGCCTGTTCATCGCCATCCAAGTGGTGTGGCAACTGGGGGCCAGCATTGCCGAGGGTTGGACGGCAGTGAGCTATGGCTGGCTGACTCTGCTCGCCGGGATGTTTGCCCTCTATGGGCTGTGCATTGCCTCCAGTTCGACTCCCTTTGCGGCACTGTTGGTGGACGTGTCAGACGAAGACAACCGCTCACAACTGGTGGGCATCGTCTGGGCCATGCTGATGGTGGGCATTGTGGTGGGTGCGATCGTGGGCGAAAAAATGCTGGAGGGACTGTCCCCCGCCACCTTGGAAACAGCCATCACCCGTCTGTTTATTTTGTTTCCCTTGAGCGTGGTCGCCCTGGGAATCATTGCCACCGTTGGGATCGAGAAAAAATACTCCCGCTATGCGACGCGATCGACCCTCTCAGGGCGTGAAGATCAAATCACGCTCAAACAAGCGATTTCAGTCCTCACGGCATCTCCCCAAACCGGATTCTTTTTCCTGTTTTTGCTGATGATGACCATCAGCCTCTTCCTTCAACAACCCGTCTTAGAACCCTATGCCCGCGAAGTTTTCAACCTCAGCATTGGGGAAAGCGCGGGACTCAACCAGTTTTGGGGCTATGGCATTTTGGTGGGCATTGGCATTGCCGGATTTGTGATCGTGCCACGCTGGGGTAAACAGCGCACCGCCATGCTGGGCTGTTTGTTCAGCGCGACGTGTTTTGTGCTGGTGATTTTGTCTGGGGTGACCAGCAACCCAACGCTGCTACGCAGTGCAGTGATGCTCTTTGGTCTGGCCTCTGGGATTTTGACCAATAGCGCCGTCAGCCTCATGCTGGATTTGACGGCGGCAGAAACTGCGGGCACTTTCATCGGGGCGTGGGGTCTGGCCCAGGCGATGGCCCAAGCCAGCGCGACGGTGCTGGGTGGCACGATTTTGGATGTTGGGCGACAGATTTTTGGTCAGCCTTTGCCAGCCTTTGCCTTGGTGTTTGGGTGTCAGGCGCTGGGGATGGTGATTGCGTTTGCGCTGCTGACGCGCATCAATGTGCAGGCGTTTCGCGATGACTCCAGCAAAGCGATCGCGACGTTAATGGAACTGGATCTGGATTAACCCATGCAACAAGCATTCTGGGACGATGTGCTGATTTTTTCGCATCAGATCACGGCAGAGGTGGGCGAAAAGTTGCTGGGGGTGTTGGGTAGCGCCACGGCAGAGGAAAAAGGGGACGGCAGCCTGGTCACGCAGTTTGATCAGTGGTCGGACGATCGCCTGCGCAAGGCGATTCACGCTCAGTTTCCAACCCACGGCGTGTTGAGTGAGGAAACGGTTCACGTTTTCCCCAATACTGACTGGTGCTGGATCATTGACCCCATTGATGGCACCACTAACTTTACGCGCGGAATTCCCCTGTGGGGCATTTCTTTGGGCCTGCTCTATCGCGGCACGCCAGTTTATGGGTATGTTTTGATTCCTTCCTTGGGGCATCAGTTTTATGGCTATTGGCCAGGAGATAGCGGGCTGACGATGCCGCAGGGGGCATTTTTGGGCGATCGCGCGATTCATGCCAGTACAGCATCCCCAGCCAAAAATCAGTTCTTTAGCCTCTGCGCCCGCAGCACTCAGATCCTCCAGCACCCCTTTCCCTGCAAGGTGCGAATGTTGGGTGTTGCATCCTATAACCTGCTGCTGGTTGCCGCTGGCTATGCCGTCGGCGCAGTCGAAGCCACCCCAAAAATCTGGGATATCGCGGGCGTCTGGCCGATTTTGCAGGCCGCCGGGGCAACATGGACGCCGCTGGATGATACACCGCCGTTTCCGCTTCAGGTGGGCAAAAACTATCGCGATCGCCCCTATCCCACCCTGGTCACCAACCGGGCTGACTGGGTTGAAACGTTTCTACCCCTTGTGAAACCCGTGGCGAACCGCTCATCCTAGCCCCAGACCCACGGCAAAAAGCCCCGCCACACTTTGCAAATGCGACAGGGCCTTGAGCCAGGTTTGAGTGAAACTCAGACGTCGGTGAGATCGCCTACACCGTTGCGAGTTCTGGTGCGTCAACGGGTGCGATCGACTCTTCAGCCTCAGTGCAGTACACCTCTGCAGAGTTGTTCGGGCTTTCGATCAGCTTCACCCGATGGAGACGCGCCCCTGTTTGCCGAATCGGCTCCCGCAGCAAATCCCGAATATGCACCGCGATATTCTCCGCTGTGGGCACCACCTCAGCAAAATACGGGATGTCTTTGTTCAAAAAGGTATGGTCGAAGGGTTCCACCACGTGGGTATCAATAGCAGACTGGATTTCGCCCAAATCAGCAATCATGCCCGTGCGGGGATCAATCTCGCCCTGCACCGTCACCTCAAGGTGATAGTTGTGCCCATGGCCGTTGGGTCGGGCGCACTTGCCGTAAATTTCCACATTCTCGTCGTAGCTAAGGCGCGGCGAGGCCAGTCGATGCGCAGCGCTGAAGTGGGTGCTGAGGGTCAAGTAAGCTTCCATGTCGTTTCCGGTATATTCCGCCCAGAGTTCAGGATGTTCAAACAGTTGAATCTTGACTACAGGAAGATGGGGGACGAGACGCTGCCAAATTACCTGAGCCATATATTCCGTGGTTGGCAATGTGGCCTGAAATTCAGGCCATGCATCGTTTAGGTAGGAAAAGTCTAGGGGTTGGGTCACCTCTGCTTTGATGACCTTTTTGACATCGGATAGGTTGAGCACCATACCGTATTCGTCAAGCTCACCTTCCATCGAGACGAACAAAACATAGTTATGACCGTGCCCAGGGGCGTTTGCACAGCGGCCAAATTTTGCGTAGTTGTCGGCATCGCTCAGCTCTGGTAGCCAGTACCGATGGCTTGCCGAAAACTGGGCGCGGCGATGAATAATGCACTTCATGGGATCAGCCCAGGTTGCGGTGAATTAAGTTTCGTGAAGAGGGTGTTTGTTTCAGCATAGTCGAAACTGACCGCAGTTGACTGAAAAGCGCACGATCGCATTCCGATTCACGCCATGGATGAATGCCGCGATCGCGCAGAAATGCCGACGGGATCAGCGCTTTAGCACGACCCAACAGCCCTAACACCCTCTCCGCTTGCCACACTGGCAACACCGCCCATGGGTAAGCCTTCGCATCCAGAGTCCCTCAAGCCAAGGAATTCGTGAAGTTTAATGTCAAAATCTTCTCAGAAATTCTACGGATGACAAGCTAAAGTCTTGCCGAGAGGGCAATTGAGTGGGATCGAGAATGTGACTTTTAATTTCAGGAGCTGCTGACATCCTGCCTGGAACCGTAAAATCAAACACAGAATTTAGTGAATCGTTCATCTCAACGCCCCTTGCTTTGACCTGAGTTAGAGCAGGGTTGAGACGGAAGTAGGGCTCAAACCCGAAGGAACGCGCCTCTTTAGTACTGAACATGAGTGGATGGATACACTTGGAGGCGAAATATGAAGCTTTGTTACCGGGGTGCTGAGTATGATTACACCCCGCCTGTCCTGGAGGTGACAGAAAGTGAAATTTTGGGGCACTATCGTGGCCGTCCGGCGCGGATGAGCTATGTGCGTCACATTCCTTTCCCTCAGCCTGTGGCTGATCTCAGCTACCGGGGCGCAGCTTATCACACGAATTCCCACGGTCAGGTTGAGGCCGCTCCGGCGTCTCAGTCTGACGCTCACGCTACCGCGAGGTCTTTTCCGATGTTCAATTCTATGGCTGCTGCTCGCCGTCAACTTCTCCAAGAAGCCGCGCGGATTCATCAAGACAACATCCGCCGCTCTTTGCAGCATCGCATTGCGGTTGCCCAAGCGCAGGGGAACGATGCGCTCGTTCGTCAGCTTGAAGAAGAAATGCATCAATTTGCATAGGTTGATGGGGCTGCGATCGCGATCATCATGGCCGCAGGCAGTCCTGAAGCACTCCTTCACTCAATCTTTCACTCCTTCACTCAATCTTTCACTCCTTCACTCAATCTTTCACTGTTGTGCTGTAGCTGGAGCAGTGGGTGTGTGGCAAGTACCGCACACCCATTTTTTTGTGGCTGATCTCAGGATCCCAAAACTCTGGTATCTGCCCCCGTCGGTATCTGCCCCCGTCCCATCCAGCTTTGCTCCATTGCAATGGATGTGGTTCCGATTCAGAATCAGGGGCGAAGACCCGCGCAAGCAGCACTGGAGAATGTGTTTTTCACCTCAGTCACTAGATCTGGATGCGGCTGAATGTCCTCAGGGGGTGTTGCCGGGAGGGGCAACAACGCGAGTATAGTGCCGCCACCAGCGATTGAGCGGATAGTACAGCGCCGGAGCCCACAGGCTGCTCAAAATGGCAGAACTGAGGGCAATACGCTGATGCTGAAGCCAGATTTCGGGAAGCTGGGGATAACTCACCCCCACTTGAATCAGGCGTTGGGCCGTGATCTGGAGCGCCATCGCGGTTTGGGCGACGACAGCCATCCCAAACACAATCATAGAAATGGAAACAAAGTCTTCCTGAATAAAACGCTGCTTCTGAATTCGAGCAGTGAGCATTCCGACAATGACAAGCCCGATAGCATGGGTAGGATATGGCCCAGTCATTGCATCTTGTAAGAAACCAAGAATAAGCCCTGCGATCGCACCATCCACAACATTCCGGTTAATGCTCCACGCAACCACCCAAATCAGAAGCCAGCTCGGCCCGACCCCCAACAACTCCATCCCCGGCGGGCGCACGGGCAATAACATCATGCACCCCCAGACCGACCCGAGGGTGATGGCAACATTGAGCCAGCGATACCGCTTGAGTTTGTTGAGGCTGGTGGTGACGGTTGCCGTCATGGTGTCAAGCCATCTCCAGAGTCGAGCACAGCGGGCGGCGCGTCTTCCGGAGCCTCAGAGGGTTCAAAGGGTACGACCTCAACCCATTCCAAAATATCGAGGGGGGCCGTCAGCTCAATGGTGACCTCAGGGGCAGGGCTTTTGCTCAAGTCAAGGGAAACAACACGACCGATCACCCGATCCTGCGGGAAAAGCTGGCTGTAGGAGGAGGTCACCACAACGTCGCCTTCACGAACTTCGGGCATCTTATCAAAAAATTCCATAATGACCTGCTGTCCCATGCGCCCGCGCACATAGCCCGTTGCGCGACTACGGCTGACCCGTGCGCCCACTCGACTGGTGCGATCGCTAATCAGCAACACACGGCTGCTCGAAGGAGATACCGCAATGACGCGACCGACAAGGCCACCTGGGCCTTCCACCACATAACCGACCTGAACCCCAGCATTGCTTCCACGACTAATGACAATCTGCTGCCACCATTCGCCAGCACTCCGGCCAATGACCGCGGCGGGAATGCTCGCCCCAGTTTCGGCCCGTGGTGCATCCAGAAGCTGACGCAGGGAACGATTCTGGCTTTCAAGCTCGACAATCTGCTGTTGAAGCTCTTGGGTATAGCTAGAAGCCAGTACATCTCGACGAGATGCACCTGGGTGAAGCGGACTCGTCACCCATCGGTACACCTCATAAATAGGCGATGCACCCGTCTCTCGAACAGCCCAGGCCGTCGCGATCGCGAGCGCAATGAGCGCCGTCCTCAGTGCATGTTGATTCCACCATTGGCGCAGAGCAAACATTAGGAGCGCTCCGTCTTAAATTCCAGAACTGCCGCTGAACACCCGACCCATTTGGCTAAAGTTTTCTAGAACGCGACCCGTTCCCAAAACAACGCAGCTCAGCGGATCTGCCGCAACGTGAACCACAATGCCAGTCTCGTGACTCAGCAACGTATCGAGACCCTTCAGCAATGCTCCACCACCCGCCAGCATGATGCCGCGATCAATGATGTCTGCAGCCAGTTCAGGCGGTGTTCGCTCCAGGGTACGCTTCACGGCTTCCACAATCACCGCAAGGGGCTCGCCCATGCTCTCCCGAATTTCCCCAGCCTTCACCGTGACGGTGCGAGGCAAACCTGACAACAGGTGCAGGCCGCGCACATCCATCATAATTTCGCCATCATCTGGGCTGGGATAGGCCGAGCCGATTTTAATCTTGATATCTTCAGCGGTACGTTCCCCAATGACGAGGTTATGCACCTTCTTGAGGTATTGATAAATGGCGTCGCTTAATTCATCACCTGCTACTCGAACCGATTCGCTCAATACCGTCCCCTGCAAACTGAGTACGGCAACCTCTGTCGTGCCACCGCCGATGTCGATCACCATATTGCCCGTAGGTTCGGCCACCGGCAGGCCCGCCCCGATCGCAGCGGCAACTGGCTCATCAATCAGATAAACCATGCGCGCACCGGCCTGCTGTGCGGCATCCATTACCGCCCGACGCTCAACTCCCGTGACACCACTAGGAATCCCAATCACGATACGCGGGGAAATCAGGGTGCGACCTTCATGCACTTGGCGGATAAAGTGCTTCAACATCAATTCTGCGGTGTCGAAGTCGGCAATCACCCCATCCCGGAGGGGACGTAGGGCCGCCACGTTTCCAGGCGTGCGGCCCAGCATTCGCTTAGCTTCTTCGCCCACCGCAAGAGGCTTTTTCTCGACTTGGTCGATCGCCACAACAGATGGCTCTTGCAAAACGACTCCCTTGCCCGACACGTAAACCAACGTGTTGGCAGTACCAAGGTCGATACCCATATCCCGAGAGATGGAAAAGCGATCAAAGAGACCCACGAGCCTTACGCCCCCAAACAAGCGAAATTACCGATGCGCGTTTCTGAACGATCAACCTGACTCAGCTAACTGCTCAGAATAGCGCGGGATGTAGTCAATGCTCTATCTTTCTTTACAAGTGCCTTGACGGATCATCGGTACGAACGAAGTGGATTCTATTACGATTCGTATCAATGCGTCTAGCGGGGCAAAATTGCCCGGTGAGAGAGAAAGCGTGATTTCTCAACCTTGCCAGCTTACAATAGCGCATCTCCCTAGAAGGCTCGACTTCCCACTGGGGATCACCCGCCAACGCTTGACACGCGTCTTGGTGCAGTTCCATCAGTGGGGGCAGTTCTATCAGTGGGGTAAGCCTGCCCCTAGGCGAATCAATTCTCCGCATGGGGGCGCAGGAATATCTGTGATCGGCGTATCGGTATGCTGTGAAGGGGGGCGGGGCGGAATGGGGTTGGGGCGATCGCCCATCCGTCCTAAGCCAACCTACTGCCTACCCTAATAAAAAAATCAAGCGCGTGGCTCGCATGGAGTCGCATTAAGATAACGAGAGTGCATCTGAGAAGGATGCGCGCTGAGATTCAGGAGACTCTGCACCCCATGAGCATTAACGTAGTGACCCTTGTGGGTCGAGCTGGTCGTGACCCAGACGTGCGCTACTTCGAGTCTGGAAGCGTTGTTTGCAAGTTTTCCCTGGCGGTGGATCGTCGCAGCCGCAACAACGACCAGCCCGATTGGTTCAATGTGGAGATGTGGGGCCGCACCGCTGAGGTCGCTGCCAACTACGTTCGCAAGGGTAGTTTAATTGGGGTGACGGGCTCCCTCAAACTGGATCAGTGGACTGATCGCGCCACTGGGGCCACACGCTCTTCGCCGGTAATTCGGGTCGAGCGATTGGAGCTATTGGGCTCACGCAAAGAGAATGAAGGGGCCATGCCCGCCAACTATGCAGACGACGAATTTTAGCCCACTGATACGGCATTCGTCGGGCGATCGCGCCCTCATCCCTAGCTACCCTACTGTCCCTTGACTCGCTTGGGTAAGTTTTAGCCCTGGATGCTCCTCACTGTGAAGGAATATCGAAGGTTGGGGCGATCGCTGTTGATTTGGTTCGCAATTTAGGCAAACTCTGAAAAGTCATTTGTGAGCAGAAGGAGTGGCCGATGACATTGAGCGACCTAATCCAGGAGCAATCGCGCAAGGCACGCATTGTCGAAGACTGTACAAAGCTGATTGATCAACAGGTTGCCGCCAAGGGGGGTATCTCTGGCTTTGCACTCAAGGCGGCCTATGGCGTGGTAAAGGGCATTGACGCGAGCTATATTGCCGGGGCCATCAGCCGCCTGTTGCCAGAGATGCTGCACGCCCTCAACCCGCTCTGGATGGAAGGGATACAGGCTGGCAATCCGGTCGATCATCTGGTGCAGCAGCGATCGCGCACGGCAGATGCAATCTTGGCAGTGACTGACGCCCGGGCCAAAAACGCCAATGGGATCGTGCGGTCGTCTTATGGCAAGCTGCGGCAGTCCGTTAAAGGGGACGTGGAGGCCGCGATTCCAGGTTTGGCTGAGATTTTGGGCAAGCATCTTTAGGGCAGATTGCCCCTGCCGTTGGAGGGTAAAGCCCCCAACGTAAAGCACTCGACCATCTGATGCGCATCCTGATCTGCTCAGGCATTCGTCAGGGTTCAGACGATGCCGCGACTCGTTGCCACCGCTACGGATCTTGGCTCAGGAGGCAGCGAGTCGCGGAGCCGCTTGCAGCAGCGTTTTGGTGTAGAGGTGCTGAGGCCGCTCAAAAATATCCTGCGTCGGGCCAAGTTCCACGATTTTACCTCCCTGCATTACGGCGATGCGATCGCAGAGATAACGAGCCACCCACAAATCATGGGTGATGAACAAATACGTCAGGTCAAATTCCGCCTTGAGGTCGAGCATCAGTTGCAACACCTGAGCTTGAATGCTGGCATCGAGCATACTAACGGGCTCGTCACAGATCAGCAGCTTGGGGTTAGTGATGAGGGCGCGGGCGATCGCTACCCGCTGCTGTTGCCCCCCCGACAAATCACCCGGAAAGCGCTTGGCATAGTCGGCCACGGGGGTGAGCCCCACCCGCTCCATCATGGCGTAGACCCGCTGGCGGGCCGCCTCCCCGGTTGCAAGGTGATGAATTCGGAGGGGATCCGCGATCGAGTGCTCCACGGTCATCATCGGGTTGAGGCAAGCGTGGGGATCTTGAAACACCATCTGCATCTCCCGCCGACGGTGCTGCATCTCACGGCGCGATAGGTGAGTAATGTCTTGGCCCTGGAATTCGATGCGGCCAGCGGTAGGCGAAATCAGTCGCAAAATGGTGCGCGACAGGGTGCTTTTGCCACAGCCCGATTCTCCCACGAGGCCCAAGATTTCCCCAGGATACAGATCTAGGGAAACGCCATCCACCGCGCGAATGACGCCGGGTGATTGACCGGGCGACAGCAGTCGCGCCAAGGGATTGCGGCTAAGCGCATAGTGCTGATACAGGTCGCGGACGCTCAACAGGGGCGATCGCACCGCTTCAGCAGGCGGAGCACTGCTGAGAGCTGCCTGCTGAAGATCCCGTGCCGCTTGCAAAAGGGATTGCGTGTAGGGGTGCTGGGGCTGGGTCAACACCTGGGCCGCCGTCCCCAGCTCAACAAGTTCGCCTTTGTACATCACCGCGACGCGATCGCAATATTCCGCCACTAGGGAAAGGTCATGGGAAATCAGAATCAATCCCATGTTGCGATCGCGACAGAGGCGCGTTAGCTCTCGCAAGATCTGGGCAGAAACGGTGACATCCAGGCTGGTGGTGGGCTCGTCGGCGACAATCAGCTTGGGGTTGAGAAGCAATGCCAACGCGATCGCCACCCGTTGCCGCATCCCACCGCTAAACTCGTGGGGATATTGGCCCCACCGTTCGGCAGGAATGTTGACCGCAGCCAGAGCCGCCAGCGATCGCGCCTTCGCCTCCGCTTTGGATAACTGAGGCTCGTGGGCCAGAAGCGTTTCTAAACAGTGATCCCCAATCGTCATCAGGGGATCAAGCCGCGTCATCGGATCTTGAAAGACGAGGGAAACCGCTTCACCGCGAAAGTGGCGCAGCTCCGTGGGCGAAAAGTCCAGAATCGATCGTCCTTCAAAAATCGCTTCGCCCTTGAGTTGACTATGGGCGGGTAAGAGCCTGAGCGCCGCCCGTCCGAGGGTGCTTTTACCACAGCCGGATTCACCCACCAATCCCAGAATTTCCCCGTGGGCTAGGGTCAGCGAAACCCGGTTCACCGCCCAACCCCGGGTGTTGGGATAGGCCACACAAAACTCGTGAATGGTTAGGAGTGCCCCATCGCGATCGCCCATCATTCTTCAAACCGCCGCATCAGGTACGCCACGCCAAAATCTCCATTGGGATGATTTTCAAGCAATTCAGCCAGTTCAAAGATTTTGGCTGCGATTTCTGGCCCCAATTTATCCACCGTGGCCTGACGCTCCCGCTCTGACGCCTCCAGCGCCTTAACCTTAGCCTGCCAAAGGTCTGAAAAAATATGCTCTAGATGGGTATGCAGGCGCAGCTTCTCCAGAATGGACCACTCGCCGCCATCGCACCAGTAGCCCTTGCAGTTTGGGCACCGTTCCACAAAAAACGAGGTGTTGCGCAGATTCACCCGGCCTCGCACTAAGTAGTGCTTGCAGTCTGGGCACAGCGCAGCGCGATTGTCTAACGGGGGCGGGTCAAAGGTGATGGGTGCGGCGCTGGGCAGCACCTCGACGGTCGGGTCTTCTTCAAAGCCGATGCGGTTGCGATCTTGCCAGTCGAGGTAATGCTCAGGCGGGATCCACGCGCCGCCGCAGTCTGGGCAACATTTCGCCTTGGGGCCAGCAAAAAGTGCCCCATCCTTCAACTCGACCTGCGTTTCTTTAGGACACTGCACAGCGTTTCAACACGGGAAGGAACTCACTGCAAACCGCAGCATTTTCCCATTAAATCATCCAGGCCTACGATTCCGCTGGATTCTGGCCCGGATGGGCAGGGGGGGCATCCCACTGGGCCAGCATAGCCTGACAGTAACCGAGGAGACGATCGCAGCGATCGCAAATCTCCGCCTGACGTTTTTGCCGGGTCATGGGCTGGCGCGATGCTTGCAAAAAACTGACATCCATCGCCAACAGTCGCAGGGCGCGCGTTATTTCAGTGGCATGGGGGACGAGGTGCGATCGCACCATCGCTTCGGGCAGCAGGGTTTGCTGGCAAATCTGCTGCGCCGTGAGAAAGCGATGCTGGAGCGATCGCCCATCAGGATTCGCTGATTGAGCCCGCGATCGCAGATCTTCTAAAGTCTGCATAACCTGTTGCAATTGCTCGGGGATGGCCTGCGCATTGTGCATTCCGAAACCTCCTAAAAGTGCCGCCGCGATCGCCCGTTCACATCCTGACAGAGGCCCGTCTGTCTGTGGGCGACATCGACCGATCGCGGCAAGTTTGTTTATAGTTGTTAGATAAAACCGTAACGTTTACGGATAAACCTGTTCTCCCTCAGGTTATCTCACCTACCCTAGAACATTGATTCCAGTCGGCAGCTTGTCGTTAGTTCTCGCGATTCGCCTGGCAGTGCTGCTTTCCTCGCGAGCCTGATTATCCCTGTATCTCCACAATCTGTTTTAGTGAGCGAGCGTACTGAGTCCACGCGATCGCGAATCGTTCCATCGCAGCTTAAGACGATGGATCACGATTTTCCCCAGCCCCATCGGCCCCTCCGATTTTCCAGTTTCTTCAACAACCCCGAGTTCCCGTGATGCCTGCGACAACCTCAACCTCTCCCCTCCCCCCCGATTGCCCCCTGCCGAACTGGTTAGAGACCTGCATTCTTAGCCACCAGCCCGATGCTGAGGGTGACGACGATACCTCGCGAGATAAATCCAACAGTCAACTGGTTTGTCGAGCCTTTCAATTTGCCTACACGCTGCATCAAGGGCAAGTGCGAGCCTCGGGTGAACCCTACATTTGCCATCCCATTGAAGTAGCCAGCCTGTTGCGCGACCTCGGTGGCGACAGCGCCATGATTGCGGCAGGCTTCTTGCATGATGTGGTCGAAGATACCGACGTTACCCTCGAGGAAATTGAAGACCACTTTGGCACAGAAGTGCGACGACTCGTTGAAGGGGTGACAAAACTCTCGAAATTTAGCTTTCACAGCAAAACCGAGCGCCAAGCCGAGAACTTTCGCCGTATGTTTCTCGCAATGGCCCAAGATGTGCGCGTGATTGTGGTGAAGCTGGCCGATCGCCTACACAACATGCGCACTCTTGAGCATTTGGCCGATGAAAAACGCCGCCGCATTGCCCAAGAAACCCTAGAAATCTTCGCACCCCTGGCCAACCGTTTGGGGATTGGTCGCTTCAAGTGGGAACTGGAAGATCTGTCCTTTAAGTATCTAGAACCCGATGCCTATCGCACCATGCAAGAGCATGTGTCAGAAAAACGGGTTGACCGCGAAGACCGCCTGAAGCAGGTGGCGGCGACCTTGCGGTCTGCGATGGAAACAGCCCACATCAATGTTGTGGAGGTGAGCAGTCGCCCCAAGCATCTTTACGGCATTTACCGCAAAATGGAGCGCCAACACAAGGATTTCAGCGAAATTTATGATGTTGCAGCAATCCGCGTCATCACAAGAAATAAGGACGAATGTTACCGAGCGCTGGCGATCGTCCATGATGCCTTTCGCCCCATTCCAGGTCGATTTAAAGATTACATTGGTCTCCCCAAACCAAACCGCTATCAATCGCTGCACACGGTGGTCATTGGCAGTCACGGACGCCCCATTGAGGTGCAAATTCGTACCCTGGAAATGCATCACGTCGCAGAATATGGCATTGCAGCTCACTGGAAATATAAGGAAACCGGCGGCACAAGTAATGCCAAAGTAACCGCAGATGACGAGAAGTTTACGTGGCTGCGGCAACTTTTAGAATGGCAAAGTGATCTCAAAGATGCCCAAGAATTCATGGAGGACGTGAAGGGCAATCTTTTTGACGAAGAAGTTTATGTGTTTACGCCGAATGGCGATGTGATGCCCCTGACCCGGGGTGCAACGCCTGTCGATTTTGCCTATCGCATTCACACCGAGGTCGGCAATCACTGCGCTGGGGCGCGGGTGAATGGGCGCATTGTGCCCCTCGATACGAGGCTGCAAAACGGGGATATTGTTGAGATTTTGACGCAGAAGAACAGTCACCCGAGCCTGGACTGGCTGAACTATGTGGTGACGGCGGGGGCACGGAACCGCATTCGTCAGTGGTATAAGCGATCGCACCGCGACGATAACATTGCCCGCGGTCGCGACATGCTTGAGAAAGAAATTGGCAAAAATGGCTTTGAGGCCATGCTCAAGTCAGCCCCCGCTCAGGCCGCGGCAGAGCGCTGCAACTATCCCACCGTCGAAGATCTGCTGGCGGGTCTGGGCTACGGCGAGGTGACCCTGAACTTGGTGGTGAATCGCCTGCGGGAAGCTGTGAAAGCCCAACAGACAATTGAGAGTGTACCGTCATCATCAGCCTCGACCACGGAAGAACTGTTGGCAGAGGTCATCACCAGCCCGAGTCGTTCTCCCCAACGGGCCTCGGGATCGCCCATTCTTGGGATTGAGGGGTTGCTGCACCACATTGCGGGCTGCTGCAATCCGCTGCCTGGGGAACCGATTATTGGCGCGGTGACGATGGGCTGTCGAGGCATCGCGATTCATCGCCAAGGCTGCCCCAATGTGGCTGAGGTGTCTGGCGATCGCTTAGTGCCTGTAAGTTGGAACCTAGGTGAGGCGAAAACCAACGGGCGATCGCCAACCTATCCCGTACAGGTCAAAATCGATGTCATTGATCGCGTCGGCGTACTGAAAGATATTTTGTCGCATCTGTCTGACCTACAAATCAACGTCCACAAAGCTCAAGTCAAAACCTTCCCTGGACAAACCGCAGAGATTGATCTCGGCATCGACGTCCGTAACCACGCCCACCTCGAACAAACCTTTAACCAACTTCGGAAAATGACCGACGTGCTAAAGTTGCGGCGGGTCAGCGAAGTGGATTAGCGGCGAGTCCCACTTGCCAAACTGTTACTCCTTTGGGCATTCCGTTGAGCCATGGACAACGCCATCTCCCAACCCTAAGACACACAACAGCTCGCCCAGGCTGTTCCTCAAAACCGAGAACCGGGCTGAGTCAGGAATTCAGCTTCAGCGGGGGTTGTTGCCCGTCCCAAAACGTCATTCCGGTGGGGAAAGCGGCCAAACCGCGCAATCACCTCTCGGTGGCGATAGGCATAGTCCAGCGTTGATTCAAGTTCGGGCGCAGTTTGGACAAGCTCTTCAAATAACGCCACGGATTGATGCTGATCGGCAAGGGTTTCGCTGTGCTCAAAGGGCAGGTAAATGAACAGCCGCTCAACGGGCAACAGCGCACGATCCCAGCCTTGGTCAACGGCATGGCGCGCCAAGGCAAGGGCTTGGGAATCGGTGGCAAAGCTCCGGGGATCGCTGCGAAAGAGGTTTCGCGGAAACTGGTCAAATACAAGGATTAAGGCCAGCGTTCCGTGGGGCGTATTTGCCCAGCGATCGCACTCCCCTACGACAGCTCGCTCATAGTCCGTCAAAAACCGCTGCCGAATTTGCGCATCAAAGGCTAGGTTCTTCTGAAACCAAACCTTGCGCTGTTGACCATAGTCACTCTGCGGATCGCAGGGATCCCCAAACCAGAAGGTCAGAATGGCATTTTGGCGATCACTCATGGGGCGGCCTCTTACCCAACTTCAGAGAGATATCAGGTTTAGGCTATCGCATTGTTGCATCGCCTTTGGTTGGGATGATGGTTGCGATCGCGGTGCTGGGTATCCTCATCCTGGGAATGAAAAACCCGCGATCGACCCCAACCATGACACTTCACAAGGTGTCAGCTTGATATCCGCGATCGCGACACAACCCTTGAAGATAGTTTGTAGCAAACAACTCAGGAAGCCCACAGGCTCTTACTCTGTTCAGCAGCTCAAACTTCACCTTAGCTTCAGCCAAACCTGAGCAGCTTGTTTCTTCCTTTACCCAGTTCAAGGATTCCTTGCGTACCTTAGTCAAAGAACCCACTCAAAAGGTTTCCAAGAACCTTCGTCGTGATTTAGGTTCCTGTGTTATGTCACATCCTGCATCCGCTTCACTGCATGGGCTCAAGCCCGCTCGCTCCAGCTTCAAGCTTGACCTGTTTCAGCCCATTCGTAACTTTCTCAATACCTACGCTCCCCAGCGCCCTGACCGGGCCAAGCAACTCGTCAAACTGATTCCAGCCCAGTGTCCCTTCGAGCGAGATATCGCCCTATTTGGCCGCACAGTGGCCCACATCCCGCCCCTGTGCAAGCTGAATCCCCTTTACGAAGAATTGGTCATGCTGCGCTTCAAGGCATTGTGCTACCTCGCCGACGAGTGCGGCGAAGATATCTCCGCCTTTATCTAAACCTGCTTTGGATAAAGGCGTGTGGCAGTCGCTTGTCTGGGTCGCAGGGTCATCCCCCAAGCCGGGATGACTTAAACGGCTGAAAACTCACCCGATGTCCCTGCCGACACAAGCATAAGCACGCTCCAGTCAAAACCCTCCAGCATTGTCAGACAGCGCTGGGGGGTTTTGCTGAGCATTCAAGACGATATCTGTCCGCTACTGGACAATCTCCATAATCTTGAACATCGGCAAGTACATCGAAATCAGAATCGAGCCCACCATACCGCCCAAGAAAATAATCATCAGAGGTTCCATGATGCTCGTCAGCGCCTTCACCGCCTGCTCGACCTCATCTTCATAGAAGTCCGCAACCTTCATCAGCATCTGATCCAATTCCCCGGTTTCTTCCCCAATGCTGATCATCTGGATTGCCATAATCGGAAAAACTCGGTGTTGCTGTAGCGCTATGCTGATCATGCCGCCAGTTTGAATTTCCTTACGGGCCTCGTCGATCGCGTCAGAAATTACCTGATTTCCAGCGGTATCGCGCACAATTTCCAGCGAGGTCAAAATCGGCACCCCAGACCGGGATAACGCTCCAAAGGTTCGACAAAAACGCGCCGTCGCGGTTTTTTGCACCAAATCACCAAACAGAGGCATTTTCAGGAAGAACCGATCCATGGTGCGGCGACCCGAGGGCGTGGCGTAGTAGCGACGATAGACAAATACCGCACCCACCGCAGCCCCGATCATAAACACCCAGTTCAGCGGCTGCCGTAAAAAGACGCTAATCAGCAGCATCACCTGGGTAAAGACTGGCAGTTCTGCATCAAACTGTTCAAAGATATCAGCAAAGGTGGGCAGGAGAAACACGGTCATCGCAATAAAAATGACCGTCGCCAGAATCGATACCGTTACCGGATATGCCATTGCAGATTTAATCTGGTTCTGCAATCGGTTGAGGTCTTCTAGCAGTTTTGCCAGACGGTTGAGCACCTCATCCAATACACCACCAACCTCGCCAGCCTGCACCAAGCTGACGTAAAGGTTATCAAAACAACCGGGGTGCTTCCGCATCGCATCCGACAGGCTCGTCCCTTCCTGAACGTCTGCGTTAATCTCTTCGAGAGATTTCTTGAGTTTGGGATTTTGGCATTCTTCAGCCAAGACGCCGAGCCCTCGCACCAAGGCCACCCCAGCATTCACCAAGGCCGCAAACTGACGCGAAAAAACGGCTTTATCTTTTACAGAAACGCTGGTGAGCGCGGTTTGTAAGCTATCGAGATCCAGATCAAACCCGCGCTCTTCCTTGAGATCTTGAATAAAGAGGCCGCGATCCTTAAGCAGATTACGGGCTTCGCCAGGGTTACTGGCTGAGATTCGCTCTTTGCGCTGACGGCCAGCGCTATCTCGTCCAGTGGCAACGTAAGTTGGCATGGTCTTTCGCTCACATGAATGCTGAAAACGACGGGCTCTGTGCAGATAATTGAGATGCCCATGGGACACCGCAGGCGGTGAAGCTGTGCTTCCTATCTTAGGGCGGGTGGGGGAAGCCGCGATCGCGATGCCCTACGGTAACACAGCGATTGCGCTAACCGGGTTCTCTGTATCGCGATTGCCCTATCGAGAGACGACAACGGCCCAGGTTCCAACCAACCTAGGCCAACATCCGTTTTCTACCGTCGAGCCGCACCCGCAGCAGCCGGTTTGCCACCCGGAGGTGGGCCGCCAGCCCCTACAAGGAGACGCTGCAACTCGTCGGGGCGAGAGGTTTTCGACATTGCCGACTCGAAGGAAATGGTGCCCGCCTTATACAGATCAGACAGTACTTTCTCAAGGGTTTGCATCCCGAGCTTACCGCCGGTTTGAATGGCCCCATAGATTTGTGCCGTCTTTCCTTCTCGAATCAGGTTCGAGATCGCAGGCGTCACCACCATAATTTCCTGGGCCATCACCCGGCCAAATTCCCCGGGCTTAGGATTATGGCGCGGTACCAGGGTTTGGCTCAAAACCGCCACCAGCGAGTTAGAAAGCTGAACCCGCACCTGTTGCTGTTGCTCCGGCGGGAACACGTCCACCATCCGGTCAACGGTTTGGGCTGCGGAACTGGTATGCAACGTGCCAAACACTAAGTGGCCCGTTTCTGCCGCAGAAATCGCGAGGGAAATCGTTTCCAAGTCCCGCATCTCACCCACCAGAATGACATCGGGGTCTTCCCGCAATGCTGCCCGCAGGGCATTCGCAAAACTCTTCGTATCCTCACCGACTTGACGCTGGTGGATCAAACTCTTGATCGGCTCGTACACAAATTCAATTGGATCCTCAACTGTCAAAATGTGCTCCGGACGGGTGAGGTTAATTTCGTTGATCATGGACGCCAAGGTCGTAGATTTCCCCGACCCCGTTGGTCCTGTTACCAAAATCAACCCGCGTGGTTTTTCAGACAACTCACGGACAATATCCGGCAACCCAAGGGTGTCCATCGTGGGAATTTTGGAGCTGAGCGCCCGCAAACAGGCTGCATAGGTGCCCCGATCTTTATACACGTTGACCCGAAAGCGGGCCAAACCCTTGACCCCATAAGAGCAGTCTAGTTCCCAGGTTTGCTCAAGCTGTTTCCGCTGGGTGTTGTTCAACATGCTGAAAATGAGCCGCTGACACGATTCTGGAGTCATGGGCTCGTGCTCAGTGGGCGTCAGTTTACCACTGATCCGAATGTACGGAGGAAGTCCCGCTGAGAGATGGAGGTCAGACCCGCCCCGCTCAATTACTTCCTCCATCAAGTCTTCAATCATCAAGTCCATGACATTACCTCAGGTCAAAATGAGTTCAATTCGGGGGCGATCGCCCCCGCCCGCTGCACTGCATATCCGCAGCGCGTCGCCCAGCCTCCAACAATTAACGGAAACGAGGCGTCAAGCAATAGGGACAATCCAGCCAATCGGGCTTGAGTTCGGCATTACAGGTATCACAGGTCAGAGAGCTCTTGCGTTTCGCCTTCAGCTCAGCCTCCAAGCCGGTATCAGTAAAGGTCACCCGTTCCACTTCATCCAGCGTGGTGTATCCCTGTCGCACCAAGTTCAAGCTATAGGCCAACAATGTCTTCATCCCCTCCTCGACCGCCGTTTCCTTCAGTTGCTCCGTCGGAGCCCCCTCAGAAATCAGCTTCTGCATGTTTTCGGTAATTCGCATCACCTCATAAACCCCAACCCGCCCCTTATAACCGCTGCCTTGGCAGGTTTGGCACAGCGTACCGGAGGTGCGGGCCTCTTCAAGCTGTTCTAGGGGGACGGTATTGGCGCGATAGAAGGTAAGGTCGGTATCGCCGGAGGCGGTCAACCCAAACCGGGCCAGTTCGTCTTGGCTTGGGGTATAGGGTACCCGGCAATCGCTACAAACTCGTCTGACTAGACGTTGCGCCAAGACACCAATCAAAGAACTGGAAATCTGGAACGTTTCCATGCCCATCTCTTCAAGACGCGCGATCGCTCCCGCCGCGTCATTAGTGTGCAGAGTTGTCAAGACAAGGTGCCCTGTCAACGCCGCCTCAATTGCCGTCTTTGCCGTTTCCGGGTCGCGCGTCTCACCCACCAGAATGACATCGGGATCCTGCCGCAGGAAAGCCCGCAGAATGGAAGCAAAATCCATCCCCTTTTCCCGAATCACCTGCACCTGGGTAATCCCCGGCAGCGCATACTCGATCGGGTCTTCTGCGGTACTGATGTTGATACCAGGGTCATTACGCTCAGACAGTAGAGAATACAGCGTCGTCGTTTTACCAGACCCCGTTGGCCCCGTCACTAGAATCAAGCCATAGGGTCGAGACGACATCTCTTTCACGATATTGAGAGTCTCATCGTCGGTAATGAGCTTGTCTAGCCCCAACTGCGTGGCCGAGTTGTCGAGAATCCGCAACACCACTTTCTCGCCGTATCGGCTCGGCAGCGTGCTCACCCGGAAGTCTACCTTGCGCCCTTGGAACATTCGCCGAATTCGGCCATCTTGGGGCATCCGCCGCTCAGCAATGTCGAGGCTGGCGATAATTTTGAAGCGCGCGGTCACTGCGGCGATGATTTTCTTCGGTAGGGGTGGAAACGCTTCCCGAAGGACACCGTCTCGCCGAAACCGGATACGAAGATGCTCTTCCTGGGGCTCAATGTGAATATCAGAGGTTCCTTCCTGGAGTGCTTTTACCAAGACCTTATTCACCAGGGCGATCACTGGAGCAGCCCCTGCATCTTGCAGCGCATCGCTAAGGTCGGCCTCCTCTTCCATCGCATCTTCGAGGGCGGTGCTGTCGAGGTCGAGGCCTTCCAAGTCGCTCTGCACATCCACAGCATTCTCCATATCTTGCTGTTTTTCGCGAGCGACCTTGTCGTCTAGGTAGGTGGAAATCAGCCGCTGGTAATCTTCAACGGTGATCACCATGCGGCGCAGGCGGAAGCCTTGGTTACGCAGGATGCGATTGAGATCATCTTGGGCTTCCAGGTTTTCTGGATCGACCATCGCGATCAAGACGGAGGGATCATCGCCGTCTTCTTTGGAGAGGGGCAGTAGTTGATGACGACGACAGGTATCGACCGGGATCAGCGTGTCGATAAGCTGCCCAATTTGCTGGTTGGAGATGGTGTCAAGTTCCGGATCAAGGGACTCGACACCGTAGAGAATCTTAAGCTCAAAAAGCTGTTGCTTCTTATATTGCCGCAGCAGTTCGGGGGAAAGCTGTTGGCCAGTTAAGGACTCTAAAACGTCGGTTAAGGCGCGGCCAGAGCGCCGACTTTCGGCGAGCGCCTGCTGCATTTGTTCACCATCGACGTAGCCAGCTTGAATGAGCTTATTCCCAAAGGGCGAAAAGCTGCGTTGCAGGACAAGGGCTCGACGCTGCGAGGAGGAGTTCGTCATAGCGGATGGCGGGAACGTGATTTAACAAGCAATATGCCCACTGGACGCGGCGTTCCACCATATCAGCCTGACCCACAGGCCAGAACTCAACTTAAATGGGGAATCGTCGGAGCCCTGATAATGGCCGAGCAATGCAGCGGCAGGATATCGCGTGGGGCGATCGCACCGGAGTCCAAAACGACCGAAGGACATGTGCCCCGATGATAGCCTCATCTTTTGTAGTCTGGCACTTCGGATTTTTTTGAATCGCGTGGAAAGTTACAACCTGCAAACTTTTCGAGGCCACAGATCCGATGGTTTCTGTGGCAGAAGCACGGCAGAATCCTGTGTGATCTGTAGAAATGACACGTAAGATAGGGTATCGATGGTGTTGAAGGGGCTGGGCTGGGTTCTGTTGCGCGATCGCACACGCGCCAAGGGCCAGACTTTATTCTGTCTCAATTGATTGGGACGCCCTTCACCCACGATGTCGAAACTCAGGTTACAGGCACAATGGTTGACGAAACTCGGTCTACTGAATCCTCTCAAAACAACCCGACGGCTGACGGTTCGCCAGAGGCGATCGAAGAGCTTCGAGAAGACGATGCAGTCGCCGATTTTGATCTAGACGCCGCGTTTGGTAATGCGGACGCCGGTGAAACCCATGAGGAAGGAACAGGGGCTCCGGCGGATATGGCAGCGATCGCAACCCTAGAAAGCCAGCTCAAAGATCTGAAAGCTCAGCTCGACGACCGCACCACTCAGTACATGCGCATCGCAGCGGACTTTGACAACTACCGCAAGCGCATCAGCAAAGAGCGGGAAGACCAAGAATTTCAAGCCAAGCGATCCACCTTAACAGAATTGCTTCCTGTCATCGATAACTTCGAGCGGGCACGGGCTCAAATCAAGCCCCAGACCGAAGCAGAAATGACGATTCACAAAAGTTACCAAAGCGTCTACAAGCAGTTGGTGGACTGCCTGAAGCGCCTTGGGGTTTCTGCCATGCGGGCTGAGGGACAGGAGTTTGACCCCATGCTCCACGAGGCAGTCATGCGACAGCCAACCGCTGAGCATCCAGAAGGCACTGTTATGGAAGAGTTGGTACGGGGGTATCTTTTAGGAGATAGAGTACTCCGTCATGCCATGGTCAAAGTAGCAGCTCCGCCCGAGCCCGAGGAAGGCGAATCGGCAGAGGGCGGGAGTTCAGATGCGGCGGATACTTAGGCGGGATCGCGTCCACTATTAGAGCGATTGTCGGTTCATTTGGACTTGCCTCGCTGAGCTGCTTTTGCCCGAGCAAAGGTGTCTTTAAATTCCCGTACATCCCTGAAAGAATCGAGGATTCCTCCATCGTCTTGGGTGATTCCTGAGGTGATTCCTGAAAAGATGAGCTAACGTTTAGGTGCATTTAGTTGCATTGACATCCTGGCGTTAGCCTTCAACCGTGTCAGCCAAATCGTTACATCGCTGCGAGTCATGGGAAAAGTTATCGGTATCGACCTTGGAACCACGAATAGTTGCGTAGCTGTTCTCGAAGGCGGGCAGCCGGTTGTCATCACCAATGCGGAAGGGGGGCGAACCACCCCAAGCATCATTGGGTTTGGGAAAAACGGTGAGCGGCTTGTTGGGCAGTTGGCGAAACGCCAAGCAGTAACCAACGCCGAAAATACGATCTACAGCATCAAACGGTTCATCGGTCGTCGCTGGGCTGATACGGCGGACGAGCGATCGCGCGTCCCCTACGTATGCGTCGAAGGCCGAGACAGCACCGTAGACGTACAGGTGCGGGGCAAAACCTACACCCCCCAAGAAGTGTCGGCCATGATTCTGCAAAAGCTTAAGCAAGATGCTGAAGCCTATCTCGGAGAGGAAGTTACCCAGGCCGTGATCACAGTGCCTGCGTACTTTACTGATGCCCAGCGCCAAGCGACTAAGGATGCAGGGCTGATTGCGGGGTTGGAAGTGCTGCGCATCATCAACGAGCCAACTGCCGCTGCACTGTCCTACGGTCTCGACAAGCAGGATCAGGATCAAACGGTTCTCGTGTTTGACCTTGGCGGCGGCACCTTTGACGTTTCAGTCTTGCAGCTTGGGGATGGGGTTTTTGAAGTCAAAGCCACCTCCGGCAATAACCACTTAGGGGGCGATGACTTTGATAACTGCATTGCTCAATGGATGACGAAAACCTTCCGTGAGCAAGAAGGCATTGACTTATCTGGCGATCGCATGGCTTTACAGCGTATTCGCGAAGCCGCTGAAAAAGCCAAAATTGAGTTGTCGAGTATGCCGAGCACCTCGATCAATCTCCCCTTCATCACCGCTGACGAAACCGGCCCCAAACATTTAGAAATGGGCCTCACTCGGGCGCAATTTGAGCAACTTGCCAAAGCCTTGATTGAGGGTACCCTAGAGCCTGTGCGTCAGGCCATCAAAGATTCTGGCCTTACCCCAGACAACATTGATCGCATCATCTTAGTCGGCGGCTCTACCCGGATTCCCGCCGTTCAAAAGGCAATCAGCGACTTTTTTGGTGGCAAAGCTCCCGATCGCTCCGTCAACCCCGATGAAGCCGTTGCCCTTGGGGCATCCATTCAGGCTGGGGTCTTGGGCGGTGAGGTCAAAGATCTGCTGTTGCTAGATGTCACCCCCCTCTCCCTAGGCATCGAAACCCTTGGCGAGGTCTTTACCAAAGTTATCGAGCGCAACACCACCATCCCCACTAGCCGTACCCAGGTCTTCTCTACTGCAACGGATGGTCAGACTTCTGTTGAAATCCACGTCCTGCAGGGGGAGCGGGCAATGGCAAAGGACAACAAAAGTTTAGGCAAATTTCAGCTCACGGGCATTCCTCCTGCGCCCCGTGGCGTTCCGCAGATTGATGTCTCTTTTGAAATCGACGCCGACGGCATTCTCCAAGTCTCGGCCCGCGATAAGGGCACGGGCCGCGAACAAAGCATTCGGATTACCAATACAGGCGGACTCAGTAGTGATGAGGTTGAACGGATGCGGCAAGAGGCCGAGGTCTTTGCCGATGAGGATGAACGGCGTAAGCTCGTGGCGGATCTGCGAAATCGGGCCGATAATCTTTTCTATACCTACGAAGCCACAATGCGCGATAACGCGGAGTTGATGGACGCGAATTTGCGGACAATGGCCGAAGAAAAAGCAGTTGAACTGAAGGCCGCGATCGCAGAACGCAACATTACCCCCGAGGAATTACAAGCTGCCCTCGACGCCCTTCAAGAAGCCGTCTTTGCCATTGGCTCCACCCTCTATCAACAGTCCAACCAAGCAGAGGAGGAGGCAGAAAACGACATCGACTTCGATGTCAACGTTCCCACCACCCTGATGGACTCAGCGTTATCGGAAGGGGGAGATGGGGGCACAGAAGACGATGATATCGCCATTGATATGGACGACATTGATCTTGATGCCACCATCACTGCGGATTACGAGGCGATCGACTAGCCTCAGACTTAACCTCCATTGCGGAAATCCGTCACAGGACGGGACGGTACCCCATCCCATAGAATGGGTTAATGTGTCGGAATGTTGATTCAGCAGTTGCAATAGCCGTCTATGGCCCGTGATTACTACGAAGTACTTGGCGTCTCTCGCAGTGCTAGCCAGGATGAAATTAAGCGATCCTATCGGCGGCTAGCCCGCAAATATCACCCTGACGTGAATAAAGACGAAGGCGCTGAAGATATCTTCAAAGAGATCAACCGTGCCTACGAAGTTCTATCAGAGCCCGAAACGCGGGCTCGCTACGATCGCTTTGGCGAAGCAGGCGTTTCGGGCGCAGGCGCTGGAGGCTTTCAAGACTTTGGGGATATGGGCGGCTTCGCCGATATCTTTGAGAGCTTCTTTGGGGGCTTTGGCGGCATGGGTGGACAAACAGCCCGCCGACGTGGCCCTAGCCGAGGTGACGATCTCCGGTTAGATTTGAAGCTTGGCTTTAAGGAAGCGGTCGCAGGCGGCGAAAAGGAAATTAAGATTAGCCACCTAGAAACCTGCGGTACCTGTAGCGGTTCTGGAGCAAAACCCGGTACTCGACCCAAAACCTGTGGCACCTGCGGCGGCTCCGGCCAAGTCCGCCGCACGACACGGACGCCCTTTGGCAGTTTTGCGCAGGTTGCGACGTGTCCAACCTGTAATGGGACTGGGGAGGTCGTAGAAGACCGTTGCGAAACCTGTGGCGGCAGTGGGCATCGCCAAGAAACCAAGAAGCTGAAAATTAGCATCCCGGCTGGGGTCGATAATGGCACCCGTTTGCGCGTTTCTGGGGAAGGGGATGCGGGCCAGCGCGGCGGCCCAGCGGGTGATTTGTATGTTTATTTGTTCGTCGAAGAGGATGCGGAGTTTCGGCGAGACGGCATCAATATTCTCTCTGACCTCAAAATCACCTATTTGCAGGCAATTTTGGGAGCCAAGGTTGAAGTGAACACCGTAGATGGCCCGGTGGAGATAGAGGTGCCTGCCGGAACCCAGCCCAATACTGTCCTTACGCTGGAAGGGCGTGGCGTTCCTCGGTTGGGAAATCCTGTCAGCCGAGGAGATCATCTAATTACGGTGCAGGTACAGATTCCAACCCGCCTAAAACCCGAAGAGCGGGAGCTAATCCAAAAGCTCGCTGAACTGCGGGGCGATCGCGTCAGCAAGAGTGGCGGCATTGAGGGCTTTCTCGGCGGTTTATTTCGGGGATAGGGCATCACTGCTTCCCCATCACCATTCTCGATACGAGTCCATCCACCGTGGGATACTTTGCCTGACGATGAGCACTGCACCCCTTGATCTCCGTGGCACCCCTTGCCCCATTAACTTTGTACGCACGAAGCTACAGCTTGACCGCATGGCAGATGGTGAGCAGCTTGAAGTTTGGTTAGATGCTGGGGAACCCGTTGAACAGGTGCCTGATAGCCTTCGCATGGAGGGCTACACAATTGAGGCGCTTACGGATCAAGGGGATTTTTTTGCCCTGCGGGTTCGCAAACCCCTTGCAACTGATGCTCAGTGACGATGGCTGAGGCTGCTGCGTCACCCGATGCCGCGATCGCGCCATCACCGATTTGGGGGGTTGTGTTGTCAGTACAGGCCAACTTCTATTGGGTACGGCTTGACGGGGTCGATTCTTCAGAAACCGTCCTACCGCGACCAACGCTCCTCTGTACCCGACGAGCACGGCTCAAGAAAGTTGGTGTGCGCGTGATGGTGGGCGATCGCGTGTGTGTTGAGGAACCCGACTGGGAAGGCGGTCGTGGGGCAATTGTCCAAGTTGCTCCCCGCCGCACTCAGCTCGACCGCCCCCCCATCGCCAATGCCGATCACATTCTGCTCGTGTTTGCCCTAGCAGAGCCCGAACTTGATCCCCATCAGCTCACGCGATTTCTGGTCAAGGCTGAATCTACAGGGCTCCAGGTTTCCCTATGCCTTAACAAACGCGACTTGGTCAGCCTCGACACCCAGCGCCAGTGGCGCGATCGCTTACACAAGTGGGGATACGATCCCATCTTGCTTAGCATCCACGCCGATCCCACATTGGCAGAATTAGACACGCGGCTACGCGATCGCATCACCGTCGTCTCTGGGCCATCTGGCGTCGGCAAATCAAGCCTGATCAACCAGTTAATTCCCGCAGCAAGTCTTCGGACTGGCAAGGTGTCTGGCAAACTTGGTCGAGGCCGACACACCACCCGCCACGTTGAACTATTCGAGTTGCCCGGCGGTGGATTGCTCGCAGACACGCCGGGCTTTAACCAACCCGATATCTTTTGCGAGCCTGAGGCCCTCGGTCAATGCTTCCCAGAAGTTCGCGATCGCCATGCCCACTCGCCCTGCCAATTTGGGGATTGCCTGCACCGCGACGAACCAGGCTGTGCCATCCGAGGCGACTGGGAACGCTACAACGACTACCTTAGCCTCTTGGAAAACTGCATCGTTCAGCAGCAAAGCCTCAACGATTCCCCTGATCCCGACGCAGCCTTCAAAGTCAAAATCATCGAAGCGGGACAAGTCCAGCATGAACCCCGCCTGAAAACCAAAAAATATCGCCGATCATCCCGACGACACAATAAACAAACCCTCGATGATCTGCGCTATGACCTAGGCAGCGATCTCGGCCACCTGGATGCCTTAGACGAAGACTGGCCAGAGGACTTATAATCCCGAGTGTACGCAGCAGATGCACCCGCCTGACCTGCTCAGACTGATGCCCGTTAATGTCCGTGGGTTGAATTGGCACGTTGCAGAAAGACATGCCCAGCAAGACATGGCCAGCGCCAACTATTCTTCACCCTGACGAAAAGCATCTAGCACCTTAATCTGCTCCGCCTGCTGCTGAATCTGAATTGAGAGGAAGTTGCACACCAGCTCGCAGAGTTCAAACACAAACGGATTCGCAATGGTGTAAAACACACAGACACCCTGCTGGTCACGGGAAACGATCCCCGCCTGGGCTAACATTTTCAGGTGCTTAGAAACGTTTGCCTGCCCCAATCCCGTCATTTCAATGATTTGGGTCACATTTTTGGGGCCGTTGCGCAAAGCACAGACGATTTGCAGGCGGCTTGCCTCCGACAGCACCTTAAAAAACTCTGCCACTAGCTTCAATGCCGACGGGGGCAGCTTAGCGAGCAGACAGTCGTTATCACAATCTTCGGCAAGAGATTGCATGAAAAGTTCAGAGGAAGTTGCAGCCATAGCTATCTCATCCGAGGGAAATCGATTGAGATGTCTAAATTCTCTCGGTTCATATTAGGGTAACACGCAATATCACTATGCGGTTGTATGGGCAAGCACTCAAGCCACTCTATCCTTTGAGCCCGCTGCCCGATTCCGTCGGCACAATGTAGCGCTGCATCGCGACAAAGAAGAGCAGCACCGGCAGAATCGAAATGACGGAGCCCGCTGCGATCAAGCGCCAGTCTAGGGAAAAGCTACCCGCCAGTTTGGCAACCCCCAGGGGCAGGGTGTAATATTCGGGGCGATCAAGCAAAATCAGCGGCCAGAGAAAATCGCTCCAAGAGCCAATAAACACAAAGATGGCTAAGGTGACGAGGGCTGGACGGGTCGAGGCAATCATGACGTGCCACCACACCCCAAGTTCGGAACAGCCATCCATGCGAGCGGCTTCCTCTAATTCTTTCGGAACGCCTAGGAAAGCTTGACGCATCAAAAAAATGCCGAAGGCAGAGGCAATAAACGGAAAAATGATTCCCAGGTAAGAGTTTCTTAGACCCAACTGCACTGCCAAGACGTAGAGGGGAATCATCACAATCTGAAAGGGTATTAAGATGGTGGCAACAATGAGGGCGAAGAGGGCTTCCCGCCCGGCGAACCGCAGTCGCGCCAGGGGATAGGCAGCGAGGGAGCAGAACAGCAGGTTGAGCCCAACCGTCAGCACGGCTACGATTATGCTGTTGATGAAGTATTGCCCAAAGGGGTTTTGCTGCCAGACTGTGACGAAGTTTTGCAGGGTGGGTTCGCTAGGCAGAAATTGAGGCGGGAAGGCAAAGATATTTTCGTTGGGCGATTTAAACGCCGTGCTGACGAGCCAAATGAGGGGCAGCAGCATGGCTATCGCGATCGCACCGAGCACGCCATAGAGCCCAGCCACCTGCACCCGTCGCGATGTCATGAGGCGCGATTGCACTTTCTTCACGATTCCTACCCCAGTTGAATACTCTGCATTAGCCAAAATCCAGCGAAAGCCTCCGCCTCAGGACTCGATTGCACCGCCAAAAAATGCACCTGATTGGCCTTCGCCTTCGCCAGTTCAAAGGCTTGGGCCTCTTGGTTGAGATCATCTCGATTGAGCACCGCCATCACCCAACTATCGGCGGTGCCTGTTTCTAGCACAAGCCGGGGTGGCTTGCTGGCTTCGACCCGCAGCTCGGCCAATTCTAGCCCAGACAACCAGCCCGCCATCGGTAGCGCCCGCGACGAAAAGATCACCAGCCCTGGGACGGTGGCATCGGGCTCAAGGCCAGCCAACTGGAGCGGAAATGCCTCCCCAAAATCGATGGGCCATTCTGGCATGTCGAGTAGGTCTTGGGCGGGCAGACTCACAAAGGCCCACTTTTGGCCAATCAGGGCATCAGGGAGCGGGCGGGGCGCAGGGGGAGGAGCCCCTACAGTGGGGGATGGCTTATCGGTATAGCCCGGTTCTTGGGGATAGACTTCGCGCTGGCGATGGGCCAGCCACTGTTGGAGGGCCAGGGTGCGGCGGCTGGGCGTAGCTGCGATGCCGAGTTCTTCGCAAGCCCGAATGATCATGTTTTGCATCGGGTAACGAAAGAATCGAATGCGGCTCGGAGGTGCCGGGGCCTGGGCGATCGCTTCTTGAATCGCCGTTTTCAGGCTAATTGAGTTCACCTCGGTATTTGCCAGGTATTTGCTAAAGCGAAAGAGCGCCGCTGGATCAGCGTCGATGGACTGCGCCCCCTCGGTGATGAGCACCTCCCATCGTTTCTTTTGGTTTTCGTCCAGCACTGGGCGGGAGTAAAAATCGAGTTCCCAAATCGTACTCATCGTTGGTGTGGTTTACGGCAGCGGGGGGATCAGCGGTAGGGCGGGGGGCGTGCGATCGCTGCGACGTCCCGCCCTGTCAATCAGACCTGGTTTCAGGATCGTTACGATGGCGCGATAACGGTGACACTAGGCTTCACTTTCGGCTAAGAGGTTACCCAGGTTCGCCATACGGTTTTCAGCATCGGCCATCACGGCATCAAATTCCTTCAACACCTCGCCAGGGTACTTTTCAAAGGCTTTAGTCGAAAGCGAGATACGGTTTCGAGATTCGTCGAGGTTCACCACAATTGCCTTAATTGCTTGGCCGACCTGCAACAAACTGGGCAGTGAATCCACGTAGTTTTTGCTGATTTGGTTGATGTGCAGCAGTCCCGTCACGCCGTCAAAGCTCACAAATGCACCGTAGGGCTTGAGGCTGGCGACGGTGCCTTCAACGAGTTGCCCCACGGCCAATCGCTCCATCGCCTGCGATCGCGCTGCAATTTTCTCCGACAACACGAGCTTGTTGGTGTCAGAATTCACCTCCAAAAAGCCCACAGTGAGGGAGGTGCCGACGAGAGCGTCAAGATCCTCAGGCTGGCTAAGGTGCGATCTCGGCACAAACCCCCTCAAGCCCTCAACATCCACAATGACGCCGCCTTTATTGGTGCCCGTCACCTTCACCGTCAGAAGCTGAGCATCCGCTTCAAGCTGCTTCAGGCGACCCCATAATTGTTGCACCAACAGCCGCCGAATCGAAAGCACCACCCGACCCTCGGCATCTTGGTCGCGAATGATCAAAAACTCGCGGTCTTCATGCTGCGGGAGGTACGCTTCTAGATTTTCGACGCGACCGAGGGCAGCTTCCTTGAGGGGCAAAAAGGCATCAGACTTGCCCCCAATTTCCACATAGGCTCCGTCGGAACCATACCCAATAACCCGCCCCGTCACGATCCGTCCTGCCTGAAAGTCATAGTCGTGCTCTGCTAGGGCGCGGGCAAAATCATCTGCCGAAAAAGTCAAGGTCGGGCCTCCCCCGTTTCATCTAAAAACTGCACAGTGTTTCAACTATACGGTATGCGGGTTTCGCTGCTGTGCGATCGGCCGCTGCACAACCAGCACCGGCGATCTCGCCCATAAAGCCATCAGAGTTTAGCCCGCGCGCCAATCCTGAGCCCACGTGAGCCCACCGCCGATCGCCACCAGCCCGGCTAATCCGACAAACACTAGGGGCAGGCCCAACACCGTTTCGGCCACGCTTGCCAGCACCAGCGGCAAGCTGAGGGCGATATTGACGACATTATTTTGTAGGCCAAACACCTTACCCCGCATCTCTGCCGGCGTTTCTTCTTGAATCGTGGTTTGCATGGGGATCGCGATCGCCGCCGCAAAAAATCCTAAGCCCGCAATCAACACCAAGCAGGGCCAAAGCTGCGTTGTCAGCCCAGAGAGTCCCAAAAGCGCTAGGGCCATCCCCCCCGAGCCGCCGAGCCCCAGCCATCGCCGCCTGATTTGATGCCCATAGTGACCGATCACCGCTGCACCGAGCGCCATACCCACGCCCCCTGCCGCCAGCAAAAAGCCAAACTGGGACGCTTTAATCGCAGGCATGACCTCCGCGAGACGCACGGAGAGCACTGCCAACGCTGCGAATACGGAAAAGAGCAGCACAAGCTGCACGATCGCGTTCCGAACCTTCGGCTGCTCCCCCAGATATCGCAGCCCTTCGCGCAGATCTTGCCAAATGTGGGGCGACTCGGGTTCGTGGCCCGTATCCTTGCGCACCCGCAGCACCATCAGCCAGCCGCCCGCGATCGCGTAGCCCGCACCCACCAGCAGAGCCTTGCCCCAGCCCGCCCCACCATCTAAAGGGGCGAGGACGATATCTGCGATCGCTAACAACGGCTCACCCAGGGCAAAGCCCAAAATCACCGACGCCATCATCGTTGTGGTGTAAAGAGAGTTGGCAGATAGGAGATAAGGCGGCTCGACCACCAACGGGAGCACCGCTTGCTCAGCCGGCGCAAAAAACTGGGTGAGGGTTGACACCCCAAAAGTCACGATCAGTAACAGCCAAAACCCCACGGGTAAGTAGGCCACATCGCCCCACCCTTGCACCGCCCACAGCAACGGGGGCAAGGCGAGCACCAAGCCACCCCGCAGCAGGTTGGTCAGCACCAGCACGCCTTTCTTGCTCCAGCGATCGACGTAGACCCCAGCCACTGAGCCAAACAGCACCGCTGGTATCGTAAACGCCACCATCACCGCCGACACCCAACCACTAATGCTCTGCCCCGGTGTTTTGAACTGGCTGCCGATAATGGCAATCATCAACACCAGATACACCTTATCGGCCAATTGCGAAAAGACTTGCCCACTCCACAGAACCAGGAAGTTACGGTTGCGGAGAACGGGCCAAAACCCTCGCACTGACTCATCTTCAGCGCCGTCAGCCGGGGCTGCCGGATCCGTGATCGCCGCCATGTCTCCGGTAGACTCAGCCTCTACCCCAGGCGGATCAGCAGGTTTGAGATCAGTGTCGAAGTCGCGCAACATTCAATCCAAGCGGGCAACAACAGGGAAACAGGCGTCGATGAGTGCCGCCGACCGAATGGGTCGGTCGAAGTGATATTCGGCATAGCGACGCAGGAGGTGCTCAAGGCGCTGCCAAATCTGTCGAATGGCCTGCACTGATGTACTGCACTCGGCCCCAGGCGTGGCCTGACTCGACAATAGCTCTGGCTGGCCCAATCGCTGTAAGACGGCGAGTTCGGCTGCACTGAGGGTCATTATCGCGGGCGATCGCGATGCCCCACCAGCGCGCTGTGCCCTATTAAAAGAGTAGCGTCCCTCGTTCGTTCTCACGCGCTGGGCCATTGAGAATGACGTAATTTCACGATTGACAGGCTGCCCCAAAATAACACCCCCTGCCGTCGGGCTAAACTCAACTTGCCAGTTTGGCGTCAACAGGTCGGGCACCACCTCCTGCTGCGTCAAACAACAGTAGCGCACCTCTGGTGCGAGCCCCGCCAACACCAGCAGATGAAACACGCCATGCACCAGACAGGCCAGCACGCTATCACCTGCCGCTGCCTCAATGCGCTCCAAATGCTCTACAAACAGGGAAAATAGGTCTTCCTGGGGTTGTTCACTCAAGGCTTGACACAGCACCAACTCTGCTAGGTATTGGCTCGCCGTCAGCTTGCCCAAATCAGCCCCCAAGGCCGGGAACGATCGCGTTGTTTCAGCCTGTACCAGCTTGTCAAGCTGCTTGCCATTCACCAACATCATGGTGTTGATGACAAACTGGCCGCTGCGGCCCCCGAGCCGCGACTTATGCTTCCGGGCTCCGGGAGCGATCGCGCGCACCAAGCCGTGTTCGACCGTCAAGATTGTCAGTAGGCGATCGCTTTCGCCCATTGGCATCGCCTTGAGAATAATGCCTGTAGCGGTGTAGGAACGACTCATCGCGATCTGGAATGCCTCTGTTGTGACGATATCACTGGATCCCTGTACCGTGGGTCGCGCCGTTAAGCATTCATCATTTCCTGCTGATGGATCAGATCTGGCCCCCGCGAGGTGCCAATCCGGGTAGCCCCAGCCTGCACCAACCGCAGCGCTTGCTCCACCGTGCGAATGCCGCCTGAGGCTTTGATCCCCACCTGACCGCGCGTGATGTCATGGAGCTGGCGCACCATTTCCACCGTCGCCCCACCCTGCCAGCCGGTGCTGGTTTTCAAGAAGGCGACTCCGGCATCTAGACAGAGCTCTGCGGCGATCGCCAGTTCCTCCGGCGTCAGCAGACTGGCCTCCAGAATTGCCTTGACGGGCGTCCCCGTCTCTTCGCAAATTTCAGCGATCTCGCGATGGACGCGATCGCGCTCTCCCGCCTTGAGCCAGCCGAGATTGATCACCACATCCAGCTCCGTCGCCCCATGCTCCACCGCCTCCTGCGCCTCATAGAGCTTCGTAGCCGAGGTGGTCGCCCCCGTCGGAAACCCAATCACCGTACAGACTTGGGGGCGCTTGTTCTGAAGTTGCTCGCGGGCCAAGCGCACATGCACCGGATACACACAAACCGCCGCAAACCCGAAGCGATCGGCATCTGCACACCACTGCACCACCTGCTCTGCCGTGGCCGTCGGCGTCAACAATGCATGGTCGATCAGCGGCGCGAGATCAACTTGGGGAAGTTCTGTTTCAGCAAACAACGACACCATGACACCACTCCACCCTTTGGCGAACCCTCACCTTGGCTTCACGGATATTAACGCAAACTTGATGCGGACTCCGAAATCTTACGGGTTAATGGGGAAGGGAGAATTCACCCCCATCTGGGAATGCTAGGGGCTGTCATGCGTTAATGCCAGAGTTCTAACCGCAAATTCTAACCGCAAAACAGTTGCAGCCTCTTGCACCCGTGCTGGAGCGGGCGCGGCAATCCTGACCCCGCGATCGCTTTGTCGTCAAGTGATGACGGGATGACGCGCCCCAATCGCGTGCTGACCATTGTTTGCCCACTCTGAGTTAGACACCTATGCCCCATCCTCGTATTTCCGCCATCATCTGCACTCACAACCGCGATGAGTATTTGGGGGCTGCCATTGATAGCCTCCTGCACCAAGATTTTGCCGACTATGAAGTGATTGTGGTAGACAACGCCTCAACCGACACCACGCGCCAAGTGGTCGAGGCACGGATGCCCCATCCTCAACTGCACTACGTGTATGAGCCCACTCTGGGCCTCTCCGTTGCCCGCAACACTGGAGCCCAAACCGCCCAAGGTCACATTCTGGCCTACTTAGATGATGATGCAGAAGCCAGCGTGGGATGGCTCAACGCCCTGTGGCGAATCTTTGACGGCGACGAACAGGTCGCGATCGCGGGCGGCAAGGTCACCCTGATTTGGCCCCCCGGGCGCACCCCGCCCCGCTGGTTGTCGCTGAATATGTCTGGCAACCTCGGAGCCTACGACCTTGGCAACCAGCGGGTTTTTATCACCGAGCCCGGACTGACGCCACGGGGTCTTAACTACGCCATTCGCAAGGATTTTCTAGAGCGCATCCACGGCTTTGACCCCAATCTAGGCCGCGTGGGCAAAAACCTGCTGTCAAACGAAGAGCTCTACATGACGCAAAAGGCACTGGAAATGGGCTATCGCGTCATTTACGATCCCGATGCGTTGGTGGCTCACAATGTGGCCCCGTCGCGGCTGGCCCCCAGTTGGTTTATGAGCCGCAGTTGGTGGCAGGGCATCAGCGAGTGCTATCGCGATCGCATTGCCGGTCGCGCCGGATGGCGTCAACTCCGCTGGGGTGGGGAACGCTTAGTTCGCGGCTTGTATAAAGCCATCAAGTATCTGCCGGATCCGGCCCAGCGCTTCGAGAATTTGTTGTATGCCTACGGCCAAGTCGGCTACCTGCTCAGCGCCCTGCGCGGGCTCCTGCGCCCCACCAGCTCTTAGCAGTTGACGGGTTCCCCGTTTCCTCTCACCCTGGTTTTGAGTCTAAATCGCCCTACTACGCCTGAGTTACCATGACTGCCAACGCTGCTAAAATTCCCGTTTCCGTCCTCATCCCTGCCAAAAATGAGGAAGAAAACCTGCCCGCTTGCCTTGAAAGCGTCTCCCGTGCCAGTGAAGTCTTCGTCGTTGACTCTCAAAGCAGCGATCGCTCCGTGGAAATTTCTGAACGCTACGGCGCACAGGTCGTTCAGTTCCACTTCAACGGACGCTGGCCCAAGAAGAAAAACTGGTCCTTAGACAACCTCCCCTTCCAAAACGAGTGGGTGCTGATTGTAGACTGCGACGAGCGAATCACCCCCGAACTGTGGGATGAAATTGCAGAAGCCATCCAAAACCCCGAATACAGCGGCTATTATCTCAATCGCCGGGTCTTTTTCCTGGGCAAATGGATTCGCCACGGCGGCAAATATCCTGACTGGAACCTGCGCCTCTTCCGCCATGCCCAAGGGCGCTATGAGAACCTCAACACCGAAGAAATTCGCAACACGGGCGACAACGAAGTTCACGAACACGTCGTGGTGACGGGGGGCAAAGTCGGCTACCTGAAAGAGGATATGCTGCACATTGACTTCCGCGACCTGTTCCACTGGCTAGAGCGCCACAACCGTTATTCCAACTGGGAAGCGCGGGTGTATTACAACCTGCTGACGGGCATGGCTGACGACGGCACCATCGGCGCAAATTTGTTTGGCGACTCTGTGCAGCGCAAGCGCTTCTTGAAAAAGATTTGGGTGCGCCTGCCCATGAAGCCGCTGCTGCGGTTTGTGCTCTTTTACTTCCTACGGCTAGGGTTTTTGGATGGCAGAGCAGGCTACATCTACGGTCGTCTGCTGAGTCAGTATGAGTATCAGATTGGCGTCAAGCTCTATGAACTGAAGCAGTTTGGCGGCAAGCTGAACGTGCAAAATCAGACCGCTGCGGCTCCAGAACAAGAGGCGATCGCGCCCGCCAACGCCCGCAGCTAAATGCTGATTTGGGGAGAATCGTGAGGAGCCAAAGCTCCCTGCGATTCCCCTAGCAGATCATTTGTCGGAGTCCCATCCATGTCCACTACGCCCTCAGATGTGCCCGCTGCTCCCCTGTCGCACCCAGAAGGCGAAGAAAACACTGGCGCAGTCGCCCTGGTAGATCTGCGGCGTTATGACCAGTCTTGGTATCATCCGGGGCGATCGAAGCCGATTGTGCTGCTGTGGTGGTTGGTGCAGGCGGTAGCCTTTCCCCTCACGCTCCATGCCCACCATGCGCCTCGGCGCTTTCTGCTGCGCCTGTTTGGGGCCAAAATCGGCAAAGGGGTAGTGATTCGGCCCTCGGCCCGCGTGCATTATCCCTGGAAGGTTGAAATCGGCGACTACAGTTGGATCGGCAGTGGCGTAGAACTGTACAGCTTGGATTCCATTAATATCGGCTCCCACTGCGTGATTTCGCAAAACAGTTACCTGTGTACCGGCAGCCATGACCTCCATGATCCGGCCTTTGGGCTCCAGGTTGCGCCGATCGCGATCGAAACCGGAGCCTGGATCGCAACGGACTGCTTCATTGGCCCTGGCGTCACCATTGGCGCGAATGCCGTGATTGGGGCGCGTAGTAGCGTCTTTCGCGACATGCCCGCCCAGCATATTTGTGTGGGTTCGCCCTGCCGTCCGCTCAAGGTGCGGGAGATGCGAAATTCACAGCCGGGGGATTAGGCAAGGCGAATCGCGAACCCTGCCCCAGGGTCATCCCCGATAAAACAGCAGCAGCGATTGGATGCCGCCAATGAGCACCCCCAGCACGCCGCCGAGGTTGACGATCGCCTGCAATTCGTTGCGCACAATGCCTTGAATCCCCGCCTCCAGATCGCGTGGGGACGTTGCATTGACGCGATCGATAATCACTTGGTCAATGTTCAAGATCGGGATAACTTGCGCCACCAGCGACTCCAAATCACGCTCTAGGTAGCGCTCCAGCACCAGCGCGAGTTCTTCGCTGACAGGCGATAGCGACTTGCTCACCGCCGTTGAGGTTTGCAGACGATTCAACAGTTGGGCCGCGAGGGATTGCCAGTTCACCGTTGTACTCAACCCCTTCAGGAGGTCTGGCCCCAGGGTTTGAATGTAGCTGCGCACGGTGTCTCGCATGGAACGGCGCAGCTCTCGCACGGTGGAAACGGGCAGGTTTTGCAGCGAGACACCCAGCAGCCACTCTTGGAGGCGGTAGCGAATTTTGAGGGCGTCAATCAGTTCTGCAATGCGGGCATTACTGATTTCTCGTTCATCTAAACAAAAGGCTCGCAAGCGCGCCAAGGCATTGCGTACCCCAAACAGATTCGCCACGACCCAGTAGGTGCCGCTGGTGCGTGAGCGGAAGATTTCGTCAATGACGTGGATGTTGCGATCGGTCAAAAAATCCACCAGCGATCGCCGAATGACATCGGGCGGAAACACCGAGTTGAGCGTCCATTCTGCAATCTGTTGAGCCTGCTCTTCCGAAAGCTGAAAGTCGAGCAGTACTTGGTCAAAAATCTGGTCAAGCTGAGCCTTCAAAAAGTCATCTCGCCGTGCCCAGACCCGCAGCAATCGCGGAAAAGATTCCCCCAGCAGGTCTTTGAGCACATTGCCCACAATTTCTGCCGTCCTGGCCTGGTTGCGGCTCTGCACCTGATCCAAAGCGAGAGTCAACAGCCACTGAATCGCCTGCTGAATGCGTTCCGTCTGGAGCAGGCGGCGCGCGAGTTTTTGCAGCTCTTCGGGGGTTAAGAGCGACCCCATAATCGTGTCAGCAATGCGTTGGGCCAAGCGCCCCTGATTGCTGGGGATTAGCCCTGGGGTGAGGGGCAGGCGGCGCTTGAAGATGTAAATGGGGCGATAGGGCCGAAACAACATGCGAATGGCGAGATCATTGGTGAAATAGCCAATGACGCCACCCACCACCGGGGGAATCAGCAATAACCCAAAGTCAGACCAAGCCATACCGGGCAATCATACGATCGCGTGAACCAGCCAGAAGCAATGCGCCTCACGGTGTCTGCATCTGCCAGTGCATTGGGTCGTGGGGGCTGCGCAGGCTCTACGGTTCATGATGACAGGGCACGGCCCGATTGGGGCACTCTCCGCGATCGCCGTGAGGCTTTGTAATCTCCTCAACCCCTCGCCCCAGGGCATCCAACGCACCGATTCTAGAGACAAGTCTCTTGCCTCCCGCCGTACTCCGGGAAATCATCTGCCCAAAACTAGGCCAAAAACTAGGCCAAAAAAACACACTCTGCGACCGACCTTTATCCTTGCAACATACTGTTTAGACGGGCTTTTGGGAACTCTACTCACTGGGGTTCGTCTGTGCCCGACTCTTTTTTCCTGCACTTGCAGCTCCTGTTGAGCGCTTGAAATTCGCATCCGGATAGAGAAGCTGCTCCCTAGAATATAG
>JACYME010000001.1 GCA_015272155.1 Leptolyngbyaceae cyanobacterium T60_A2020_046 | reverse complement strand
GAGATCTTCTTGCGGGGCAACTACCAAACCAAAGATGATTCCAGTGTGATCCGGCCCATCAACGCAACCAGTGGTTTACCGACCCTGCGCGCGGGGGTACTGGCCCGCGGCATTGTCAACAAAGACCCTCAGTAATGCACCTACACCGTGGCGATCGTTCCTGCTGTTACTCCCCCGCTGATGATATGAAACGCTATCTTCACCCCCGCAACGCTACATCGGGCTTTACCTTGCTCGAGCTTTTGGTTGCCATTCTGATTGTGGCCGTGTTGATGGCGATCGTCGCCCCCAGTTGGGGACGGTATCTCGCCAATCGCCGCGTGGCAACCGTCCAAGGGGAACTCAAGCTGTTCCTCGAAGCGGCCCAAACCCACGCCCGCGCCCGTCGCATCAATCAAGTGGTGACGTTGCAGACTGGGGCTTCCCTGCCGACAGTGAGCGTTGGCGAAACCGCCTCCACCCAAAGTACAACCCTGACGCTCGGCGGCGGTGCTCTGCGGGAGGGCGTCGTGAGCCTCAGCGCCCCCAACAGCACCGTCACCTTTGACTATCGCGGCACCGTGACTGGGGGAACTTCGACGCCCTTTGTCATCCGAGTGGAATCGACGGACGTAGCCCTGGCGGGTCGTGAACGTTGCGTTATCATCACCACGCTGCTCGGCGGCATCACCACCGATGAGGGCGCAGGCTGCAACCGCTAAACCGCGAGATTTCCTCACTCCACCCCGAACAGCAAAAAGCGCTGTTCCCAAACGTTTGGGAGCAGCGCTTGATTGTTGAGTACCAATTCTGTACGTTCTTGCCAGATTTGGCCTTCACCTCAACCCACAATTGGGAGAGGGGTTTTAAGGAGACAGGGTTTGTCGCCCGGCCTCAGAGCATTGGGTTAAGCCTAGGTCAGCGATCGGACTATGCCGCGCCAGGGGGAGGCGCTGACGCGCCAGAGGCCGTGGTCGTCACTTCGGGCTCGCCAGGGGAAAATTCCGTTTCTTCCTCCGAAGTGTCTTGCTTCACCGTCAGGTAGCGCAGCACCCCCTCGTTCAAGCGCATGGCCCGCTCTAGGGGTGCCACCACGCTGCCGGGGCCAGTGTAGTTCATTTGAATATAAATGCCTTCCCGATGCTTTTGAATGTCGTAGGCTAGGCGACGCTTACCGCGATGTTGCGTTTCGAGGATATTTGCGCCTTGTTCTTGCAAAATAGACTGATATTGTCCAATCAGCTCATCTACGGCCTCGTCTCCGAGATCAGGCCGCAGAATGTACATGGTTTCGTACATGTAGTCTTTCATCAAAGTCTCCTTGTGGACAGATGGCCTTTGTGCGATTCCCAACACAGATATCAGGCCCAGAGAAGCCCTAAGCTCGGGGAAAGCTGGCCCAGATTGAGGGATTGGGGCAAAGGCAAGGATTTACAATCATAGCAGGAATTGAAGGGGCATATGGCGCAGCGGTACGTTCGAGTTCAGTCACAATCGGGACAGCTTCACTATGGGTTGTTGCAGCCCGATCGCAGTATCCACGTCCTAGACGCGCCGCCCTGGATGCAAGGCCAAGCCATCGACCTTGAGCTACCGCCCGATAGCTACAAATTGCTGGCTCCCTGTGCGCCATCCAAAATCATCGCCGTCGGCAAAAATTACGCTAAGCACGCCGCTGAGATGGGTGGTGATGTACCCCAGGAGCCCCTGCTCTTCATGAAACCCTCAACGGCGGTGACGGCAACCGAGGAGCCCATCTTTTATCCGCCCCAGTCAAATCGGGTGGACTATGAAGGCGAACTGGCGATCGTGATTGGCGATCGCTGTGTGGACTGCACCGAGGAGGAAGCCCGCGACAAAATTTGGGGCTACACCATCGCCAACGATGTGACCGCGCGCGACTTACAGGCCCGCGATCGCCAATGGCTTCGCGCCAAGGGGTTTGACTCCTTTTGTCCCCTGGGCCCGTGGATTGTCCGCGAAATTAGCCCGGAAGCCAAAATCCAGACCTTTCTCAATGACAAGCCTGAACCGGTGCAGTCTGCCCACATCAGCGACATGGTGTTTAAGCCGGAGATGCTGGTATCGTACATCAGCCAGGTGATGACGCTGCTGCCCGGGGACGTGCTGTTGACGGGCACCCCAGAGGGCGTGGGGCCGCTGCAAATGGGCGATCGCATCCGCGTTGAGATTGAGGGCATCGGCTCCCTTGAAAATGAGGTCCAGGTGCGAGTTTTGCCCAACGCCGCCCTGATCACCGAATCCTAAAACCGCGACGGTTGTCGCACCATCAGGGCGATCGCGCGGGCGGTGCTGCCTTGCCATCTCCAAAAACCAAAAGCCCCATTTCTCGACGCTGCGGGAAACGGGGCTCTCAAGCGGAATGAAATCGAGAATCGCGCCAATCCCCTGGGCGACAGTGCTGTCTCAGGGGATGACTGCCCCCAGCCCTCACCCGAGGGGAGAAGAAAGCTACCTTTTAAGCCCTGATCCCCAAAAAGAAGGGTTTAGGATAAGGGGAATTCATCCTGGGAATCAGCAACGCCCACTGAGCCTTGGGCTTACCGAACCTGCATGTAAACCGCTTCCGATAGGGTCGGAATTTCAGCATATTGGCCGCGCACCGTTTGCACCACGCAATAGCCGATCGCAAGGAAAATCCCCAGCACTACTACATTCAACACCGTTTCGATGATGAAGTTGGTGCCCAAAATCGGCACTAGCACCATGTTGAGAATGATTTGCCCCAAAATCAGCACGATGTCGAGGAGAATCGCCTGCATGGTGTTGAACCGAATGAAGTGACTGATGTTGGTGTTGCGCACGACCAAGGCCAACAGCGCAATGAAAACAATCAGCCCGGCAAAGGGAAAGCTGGTGTAAAGCCGAATCAGCGGCATGAGCGGCACCAGAATGAGCTGCGTCGCGGGAATCTCGGCAAAGAGGCCGATGCCGCGCATGGCAAAGACAAAGGCCAGAATGCACACCTCAATCAACGGTAAGAGGTAGGGCAGCGCCCCAAAGAAGCGCTCTTGAGCAGTTGTGGTTCCTCGCCAGGTCATCCCAGTTGGCCTCCAGACTGATGTCGGACTTAGAATTTTCTATCAGTGTAACCGACAGTTTTTTCTCTGGAGAGATTTGGCGGGTGCGCCTTGAGAACGTGCCCTGTGGATCTCAAGGAGCGCGCGACAAACCCCCTGGCCGAAATTGGGCAAATCTCTGGGGAGAAACCGAGATTATGTCGCGGCTTCTGAACGAGGGCGTATGTTATCAAGGGCACACACTACTCAATGTTGGCAAGGCGGAAGCCCATTTCACATTCGTATTGGGCGGGCTGATCATCGTGAGCTTTCGCGATCGCGCGGCCACAGCGTAGCTGTCCCTGCTGCCAGCGGGGTTGACCCTGCTGAGTCGCCAACAGGCAGCCTTGGCAAACCGTTAAGGGGGCGAAAAGCTGGTCATTTGTCATCACAACCAACATCAACGCATCACCTCCCAAAGTCATCGACGGATTCTGGTGTAGGGCGTGGCTCACCGATCCCCTGAAGCAAAGCAGCAACGATACTCTCCATCACAGGGGAGCATGAGCTGCCAGCGGCAAGAGCCTTGCCCTCATGATCCCATTGTACGGTGGACAACTCTAGCGTCTGTGTGTATTCATACACACCTTAATGCTGCCGTAGCCTCGGGTTAACCTCGGAGGGGCTGGGGAAGATGGAGGTAGTTCGAAATTCAACATGCAAAATGCGCGCAGGGATAGGTTAGGGGCGCGATCGCCAGTTTTCGCGCCGTAGCAGGGGATTCACCAGTTCATTAAGCCCCTCGCCCACGAGGGAGAGGCCCGTCACCATCAGGGTGAGTGCCAGTCCGGGGAAAAGGGCAGTCCACCAGATGCCCGTGGGGAGCGCGTCCAGCGCTTGGCGGATATCCGCGCCCCACTCTGGAGTTTGCTCGGGTAGACCCAGGCCCAAAAAGCCCAGCCCACCTAGCACCAAAATGGCATCCGCCGCATTCAGGGTAAAAAGAACGGGGACGCTCTGCACCACGTTGAGAAACAGGTAGCGGCTCAATACGGCCCAGGTTGAGGCTCCCATTGCTTGGGCGGCCTCAATAAATAGCTCGGTTTTGACGCTGACGGTGTGGTTGCGCACGACTCGATAGTACTGGGGCACGTAGGCGATGCTGAGGGCGATCGCGGCATTCACCACCCCACGCCCGACCACAAAGGCCAGCGTCACCGACAACAGCAGCCCCGGCAACGTATAAATCGTGTCCATAAAAAAGACGAGGGCGCGATCAAGCCGTCCGCCGAGGTAGCCGCTCAGCATCCCGAGCGGCACGCCAACCACCACGCTCATGGCCGTCGCCAACAGCACGACCTGCCACGCCGCCCGACTGCCAAAGAGCGTCCGGGCCAACACGTCATAGCCCTGGCGGGTGGTGCCGAGCCAGTGTTCAGCGGAGGGCGGTTGATGGATGGGATTGGTGATCGATGCGGTGGGATTTTGCAGCACGCCCCAGGACTGTAGGGCCGGGGCCAGCAGCGCGATCGCGATGAATGCGGCGGTAATCAACAGCCCCGCCCCCATCAACGCCACCGACAGACTGACCCCTTGGCGATTGGGGATTCTGGGCAGCTGCGATGGGCGAGCAGGGGAAGGCTTGCTGGAGGTCATGGCGGCACGGGCAGCGATCGCGCATCAATGCCCCATTATTGCAGAGGGTGGGTGAGGGTGTGAGGGTAGGGGGTGCGAGGGTGAAAGAACAATTGGGTGTGAGGGACTGGATTCACCCAGTCACCCATCCATCCAGTTACCCCAAACCCGTCTATTGCGGGGTACGTGCGATCGCTAGTTCTGGAAGTTGCGCGGCCCGGTATAACCCGACAGATCCGCCAAGGCCTCGAGACTTTGGGTGCCGCCGTAGAACTGACCGTTGATTTCCCAGGTGGGGAATCCCGTAATTCCAGGCGTAGCCTGACAGCGATCAGTCTGGGGGTTTTGGCCATCGGGCGCACATTCCACATAGGGGATGCGCTTAGCCGCCTCGCTGCCAAACAGTTGCTTTTGGTCGTGACAGTGGGGACACCACCACGCGCCATACATCGTTGCGCCCACAGCCTGGAGGTGTTCGGCCAGCTGTAGCTCTGCGGTGCCCGAGACAGTGGTGATTGGGGGGCCAGCTTCGCCTGGAATGCTGCTGCCCGCAGCTTGGGGGTTGTTGATGGGGGCATAGATGGCCAGGGTACCCGTCAGGGTGACAACGGCCACAATCACACCCATGAAGACAAGCTGTCCGGCGTCTTCCCAATAGCGACCCAAGAGGGTGAGGCTAAACATAGAAAGGGCAAAGACCGCAGAGGTGATGCAGTAAATGCAGGTGGCTCGGATTTCAAAGGCTAGCAGGTACATCAGGTAGCCGCTAAAGACCATCATGGCGGTGGCACCCACAAAGAGGAGGGGCCAACTCCACTTCTCTAAGTTGGTGCGCAGCTCTTTGTTGGTATCGGGGTTGATGGCGACGGGGCCAAGGGCCAGGGTTGCCATCCCGGCATATCCCAGAAACCCAAAAATGGTGAGGGGAATCCCAAACACCATCGCGTAGGGGCTACTCAAGACGCGATCGCACCCTCCGGTGGGGCAGATCGCATCTCCTCCAGTGAACTTGACCACCGTCAGGTAGGCGGTGCCCAAAGCGCCCATAATGGCGATCGCGCCAATTAACCAGCGCGACCAACGATGAATCCAACGTGTCTCTTGGCGGCGACGTCGCATAACTCAGCTTCCCGTGCAAACTCAGCAAGGCAAATACCCTAACTATTCTGCCTTATCCCGCTTTGATCCACGAGGACGAGGACGATCGCGACAGGTTCCAGCCCAATGATTTCATGCTCTGCGTCTGGGAAACCAAGCAGGGCTTGGGTATCGGGCATCTACGAGATTGGCATCAGCTAATGTCTGCCACCATGACGCGATCGCGGCCCCGCTGCTTCGCACTGTAGAGGGCCATGTCAGCCGCCATCAGCAGCCGCTGCACGTCTAGGTGATCGGTGGGAATATCCGTCGCGACTCCAAGGCTAAGGGTGACGCGATCGCACACCTCAGAATCTTCGTGGGGAATCGCCAAATCGATCACCCGCTGCCGCAGAGCTTCGGCAATGTGCTGCGCACCCTGGCTATCCGTGCGGGGCAAAATCACCGCAAACTCTTCGCCCCCATAGCGCGCCAGCAGATCTCCCGGACGCCGCACCAGTTCCGTCATCGCCGCCGCCACGCGCCGCAGGCAGTTATCCCCCGCCACATGGCCGTAGCGATCGTTGTAGCGCTTAAAGCTGTCGATATCGCACAAAATCAGCGACAGGGGCGATTGTTCGCGCCGCATTCGTCGCCATTCTTGAATCAGGCGCTCGTCAAACTGGCGACGGTTGGCAACCCCCGTCAGGGCATCCACCAAGGCCAGGGCCGAAAGCCGCCGATTAGCTTCGCTCAGGGCTTGTTCTGCCTTTTCTCGCTCGCGAATTTCATGCTGCAACTGCTCATTTTTCGCTTGCAGTTCGCGGGTGCGGGCGGCCACCTTTTGTTCCATCTTGCTGAACAACAGTGCCCGCTCTAGGGCAACCCCCGCGTGGATATTGAAGGCGAGCATAAAGAATTCGTCTTCATCGGTGAAACTGGCGCGGAAGCAATCTGGAAACTGGTCAGAATTTTGGACAACCCGGCAGGCCGACAACACGCCCGTGCGATACTTGTTCACCAATTGGGTGACGCCGATGAGGGTGCCCTCGGTGTCAAAAACGGGCATACACAGCAGGCTGTAGGTGCGATAGCCACTGCGGCGATCGGTGTCGCGCGCGGTGTGGGAGGCGGGGTCGTCGTATAGGTCGTAGGGAATATTGAGGATTTTGGCGGTTTCGGCGACGGTGCCCACATAGCCCTCCCCCACGGGGACGCGCACGGTTTGCACGGTGCCATCGGGCATGGGGAGGTTGGCCCACAGGTCCTTGCGATCGCGATCGAGCACCCACAGGGTACTGCGATCGGCCTGCATTAGGGTTTTGGCCTCTTCCATCACCCGCCGCAGGGTGTCGCTGAGGTCTAGGCCGCTGTGGTTGAGCGCCTGGGTAGCTTTGACTAGCACAGAAGCCGCTCGCTGGCGACGGGCCGCAAGGTAGAAGGCACGGGAGCTTTCGAGGATGCGGCGAATGATGGTGGCAAATTCGCCAAAGGTTTGGATGTCGGTCTCGGTAAACCCTTCGCGATCGATACGATCGGCGAGGGGAGTTTTAGGATCGCTATCGGGCTGGCATTTATTGAGGAGTTGCACCACCGCCAGCAGGGTGTTTTGCTGATCGAGAATGGGCAACGCCAAAAGGGTGTAGGTGCGGTAGTCGTGCTGGCGATCGAGGAACTGGGCCTGCTGCGATCGCGGATCGTCGTAGAAATCAAAGGGCACATTGATGGCCTGCTTAGTGCGGGCAACGGCTCCGGCAATGCCCTGATCCCACGACAGGCGAATTTCGATACCGGGGGCATGGCCCGCCTCCGCCAAAATCGACCACAATTCTTTGCGCCCTGCATCGGCGAGAAATACCGTGGTGCGATCAGCCCCCAGAAGTTCTCCCAGCTTGAGGGCACAGGCTTGCAGCATATCTTGCAGCACCTGCTCAAAGGCTTGGCCTTCGAGCATGACCAGGGTGCGGCTGACGATTTGCAACTGGAGGTCAACTTGGTGAATGACCCGTTGGGTGGCGTCGCGATTGAGGGGGGCCAGCAGTTCGGCAAAGGAGCGGGGCATCGCCGCAGGCTGATCCTGTAGGGGAGAGTCGGCCCCGGCGATTTTGGCAAAATCGAAGGTGGCAGCAAGCTGTGCCCAGTCTACGAATGGCCCAAGCGCAGTTGCCATGATTCCATGCTCCTCAGTCGCGACGACCCGCTGCCAGCCCAGGGCACGGCTGCCTCTAGCGGTTATCTTCAGGCTACCCGTCCTCCCATCCGAGGTATCGAGGGAAACTACGGGATTCCAAAGGCGAGGATAATTCTTGAGATTGAGTAAATTTTCGAGTTCGCGGGCAAATTCCGATGCCAAGATTTGAGCCTGTGACTTCATCCACTTGAGCATTCAGGCTATGGCGTCAACACAGGTTGGGAGAACCAAGAGCGTATGCGCGATCGCCAGATTTTGATTACCGGCGGCACGGGCGGGTTAGGGCGCAGTGTCACCACTGCCGTTCTGAATCGGGGCGGATTCCCCACCGTGACCTACCGCAACGAGCGCGAGGTGGAGGCGGTGTTGAAGGGCGTCGCTGCCGAGCATCGCAGCCGCTTGCGCCTCGTGGCCGTCGATGTCACCGATGAAGCGGCGGTCGCGGCGGTGATTGACGAAATGCCCCGGCTGGATGCCGCGATCCACCTAGTGGGCGGGTTTGCGATGGGGCCAACGGCGGAGTTTAGCTTTGCGGACTGGCAGCGGGAGATCATGCTCAACCTCAACACCGCGTTTTTAGTCTGTAAGCACAGCCTGCGCAAAATGCTGCCCCAAAATGAGGGGCGCATCGTCACCATTGGGTCGCGCGGGGCAGAGCAGCCCAGTGGCCAGTTGGCGGCCTATTGTGCAGCCAAGGCGGGGGTGGTGGCGCTGACGAAGGCGATCGCCGATGAAACCCGAGGCACGGGCGTCACCGCCAACGTGGTGCTGCCCAGTGTGATTGATACCCCCGCCAACCGAGCCGCAATGGGCGACGCTGCGGCGACGGGCTGGGTGTCGCCGGAGTCGCTCGCAGAGGTGATTTGCTTTCTGGCCTCCACAGCGGCGCGGGATATTCGAGGGGCGGCGGTGCCGGTCTATGGCAACACCTAGTGAAATGCCCTTTGCTCGCCCCCAACTGCGATCGCTGATTGGCATTTTGGCGCTGTTATGGTTCAGTGCGGTGCTGTTGATCGCGATCGCCGAAACCGAAAGCTGGCTCCCCTTTCCGCCAACGGATCCCATCCTGACGCCCTTCATCTACCTCTGGCTGTTTGGCGGCGGCAGCGTCTGGATGCTGTGGCGCTACCGCTACTGGGAGGTTGATTTCCAGGCGTTGTGGGGGCCGTGGCCAAGCCCAGTGCCTTGGCGCGCCATGCTGGGGGTCTGGATTACGGTGTTCGTGTTTTCCATCGGCGCATTTCAGTTCACCTATGGGCTGTTTTCCTGGGTGAGCCCTGACGCGGTGGAAGGGCTGCTCAACCAAAGCTTGTTTCTCAGCGCCGAAGACACCGCCCTGCCAGGGCTGTACAACGCTATGATGCTGGTGGTGCTGGTGGTTGGGGCTCCGATTTTGGAGGAGTTTCTCTTTCGGGGGGTGTTGCTCCAGCGGTTGGCGGTGCGATGGGGAATGCCCGCTGCGGTCATCCTGTCGTCGGTTATTTTTGGCATCCTCCATGCCAATTTTGTAGGCCTGTCAGTGTTTGGGCTGTTTATGGCGCTGGTGTATTTACAAACGCGCAGCCTAGGGCTCGCGATCGCCATTCATGCCCTAAACAACGCGATCGCCGCTGGCATGGAACGCACCACCGCCCTCCTCAGCCCTGATGCCCAGCCCACCCTCGAAAGTTTCCAGAACAATTGGTGGATGGGGCTCGTGCTGCTGGCCGTAGCAACGCCGTTTTTGGTGCGCTACGTGCGGTCAGTGTGGGGCTTTACCCAAAAACCCTTGCCCTACCTCCGCAGTCGCGGCTGAGGGGCAGAGGCGTTTCAGAAGGGGCGCGGCGCGATCGCGCCCCTTCTAGATTTCCGTTCGCACAGCGTATGACGCCGTTGCCTCAATCCCGGCAACTCATCCCCCCACCGGAATGCATGCCGATCCCGACAGGTTTGGGCATTAATTTTTCACCCCCGTAGTCGCAATGCCCTCAATAAACTGGCGCTGCCCCACCAAAAACAGCAGCACAATGGGCACCGTGGCAATCACAACCGCCGCCATCAGCAACGGCCAGTCATTGGAAAATTGATCCTGAAAGGACATCAGCGCCAACTGCACCGTGCGAAGTTCGGGCCGGGTGGTAAAAATCAGCGGCTTAAACAGGTCATTCCACTCGCCGATGAAGGTGAAGAGGAAGAGCGTGACGATCGCGGGGCGTGCCAGGGGTAGCATCACCTGCCAGAGAATGTGCCAGCGGGTGGCACCATCCAGCGCCGCCGCTTCCTCCAGCTCGATGGGAATGGTGGTGAAATACTGACGCATGAGGAAGATGCCGTATCCATTCGCCGCCGTGGGCAAAATCAGCGCGGCGTAAGTGTTGATCAGGTGCCCCCACTTCAGCACCAGGAACACGGGCACCACCACAAGCTGAAAGGGGATGATCAGCGCCGTGAGCACCGCCAGCAAAATCGCTTGCCTACCCCGGAATCGGAACCGAGCCAGGGCGTAGCCTGCTAGGGCAGAGGTCAGGATTTGCAGCGCCGTGACGGCGATCGCGACCAAAGTAGAATTTGCAAAGGCCCGCACAAAATTACCGCGCTGCCAGGCGTCGCGATAGCTGGCCAGGGTCCACACCTGAGCAGCCTCGCTGCCAGCGATCGCCCCCGGCGGATGAAAGGACGTGATGGCGACAACTGCCAACGGCCACAGCACAATCGCAGCCCCCACGACCAGCAACAGCAGGTTCAGCACCGTCCATAGGCGAGGCAGGCGAGTTGTGGGGCTGAGCTGGGGCATCATCACACCTTGCTAGGTACTGACCAAATCCTTGCCCGAGAGAACAGGTGCGTGATCGATATGCCGATCAACCGCTGGCTTTTGCATTCAATCGACCGAAACAGGGCGGGAAATTTTCGGTCTGGCTTCGCTGGGGAAAGGCGCGATCGCGATCGCCGAGCCACTCAAACCAGCCACCCAAACCAGCCACTCAGCTGCTGCGACCAACGAACCACTCAAATTGTAGGGGCTGCATTGGGGGTTGTCTCAGAACACAACCGCCCCGCCTGGGTTTGAAAAAAATATCCCAGCAGATAAAGGGATCCGCAAAAGATCGTGACGCGCTGTGGATCTTGGGTCGCAGCAGCAAGGCCCGAGTCCAAGTCGGGATGCTGGGCACAGGTGGCGAGATCAGGACAGACCGATCGCGCGATCGCCGCCAAGTCTTGCGGGTCTGCCGACAGATGATCGGGCACAGGCACCAGATGCAGATGATCGCCGGGGCGCAGCAACTCCACAAAAATATCGGCATGATCCTTCGTGCTCAACATGCCCATGAGCCAGGTAATCCTGGTCTGTTGCTGAGTCGCCTGAGTCGGCAGCAGGTCGCGATCCACATAGGCACGCAGGGCGCGGGCAGCATCGGGGTTGTGGGCTCCATCCAGCAGCAGGCGATGGGACACATCGGCGCGATCGCGCCAGGTCAGCCACTGGAGGCGTCCCGGCCAGCGAGCCGAGGCCAACCCCTGCCCAATCGCCTCAGCGGAAATACGCCAGCCCTGGGCCTGCAAACTGCGGAGAGCCGCCAGAGCGATCGCAGCATTAAGATGCTGGTGTGCGCCCAAAAACGGCAGCGCGATCGACGGCGAAAAATCCTCCAGATCCGTCACCTGAGGCCGCAGCAGCGGACACCCCAAGGCGGTCGCCCGAGCCACCACCACCGCCTCAGCCTTCGGGGGCAGCGGCCCCACCACCGCCGGTCGCCCCGCCTTGAGGACGCCGGCCTTTTCGCGGGCGATGTCGGCCAGGGTTGGCCCCAGGCGCTGCCAGTGCTCGCGACTCAGGGAGGTGATCACGCTGACCAAGGGCGCATCCACCACATTGGTGGCATCCAGCCGCCCACCCAAGCCCACCTCAATCACCGCCAGATCCACCTGCTGTTCGGCAAAGTAGACCCAGGCGGCGGCGGTAAAGATTTCAAATTGGGTCGGGGTTTCGGTATCCGGCGCGATCGCGGCCTCCACCGCATCCAGCGCCGCCAGCAGCGCCTCGGGCGCAATCATCTGCTCATTAATTCCAATCCGCTCACACCAGCTCACCAAATGGGGCGACGTGTAGCGCCCCACCCGATAGCCCGCCTGGGTCAGCACCGACGACAGGTACGCACAGACCGAGCCTTTGCCGTTGGTGCCCGCCACATGGACGATGGGCACCCGCTGGTGGGGATTGCCCAGCCTCCCTAGGAGCGTGGTGATGCGATCGAGCCCAAGGTGGACGCCAAAGCGTCCGTAGGGGGCGAGACGATCGGCGATCGCCTGATCCGCGATCGGGGTTGGAATGTCGGTAAAGGTCGGGGGTGGGGTCATCACAGCCTCCATGCAAAACCCCCGCTCCGCACTGGCAGCACACCAGGGGTAACGAGGGGACTTGGAACCGTCGCAACGGGGTTAGACCGCTTCGGTATTACGTTCGCCCGTGCGGATGCGAATGATTTCGTCTACCGGGGTGACAAAGATCTTGCCATCGCCAATTTCGCCCGTGCGAGCAGCGGCGATGATCTTCTCCGTCACCATGTCCACCTGATCATCATCCACCACGATTTCAAGCTTGAGCTTTTGCAAAAACTCGACGGTGTATTCAGACCCTCGGTAACGCTCGGTCTGCCCCTTTTGGCGACCAAACCCGCGCACCTCTGAAACGGTCATGCCCACGATACCCGCGTTTACTAGGGCAATTTTGACCTCATCGAGCTTAAACGGGCGAATAATGGCTTCAATCTTTTTCATTGCAATAAATCCCTCCCGATGATTCACCGACAATCGTCGGTGCAGCCCTATGTCTATCGGGGGCTGCCTGCCCAATACTGTAACCTGAGGCACACTTCTCAGGATTCGTGGTGAAGGGAAATCCTTAATCAGCGGGGGAGTGATGGGAAATTCCCGCGTCTCATCCGCGATCGCTCACCCCTTGCCACCTCCTGAACGTCCCATCTCTGCACCCACCGACTTCCTATCCGTTGCGGAGGGATCAACCGTCCGGCGGTGTGGACAGGGGTGTGCCCACCGTTCGCGACAGGCAGCGACCGTTAGCGGCTGAGCAGGGGTCGCATGATCAAGAAGCCAGCCCCAAAGGCGGTGAACACAACCAACAAAATCGTGGTGGCCAGCCAGAGGTTGCCCAAGTCGGGCGATCGCGGAGAAAGCTGTCCGTAGGGCCGCGCCTCTTCGCGCTGTTCGGTAAAGAGACGCGGTTTGCCGCTGCCCCGGGGCGATTTAGGACGGGGCTGGCGGGGCCGTTCTGGCGCATGATCGCGATCGCGGGGCACGATGGCCAGGCTATCGGGCATCGCCACATCCGCATAGGTGGGCTCGGGAGGCTCTGCCCGGCGGGCCTGGGGCTCACGCTCTGGCCGAGGGGCAGGCACCCGCGCCTCAGGGGCAGGGGCAGCAGGGGTGGGTGCAACGCCCACAAACTGGCCCAGTTGATCCGCCGCGTAGACAAACCGTTGAATTTCGTTGCGCAGCAGCTTGTTTTGCCGCATGAGCTGCTGATTTTGCTGGCTCAGCGCTTCGACAGTGGCCTGAGTCGTCTTGAGTTCGTTGGCCAGTTCCCGATAGACCGAGATCGGCACCGAGGGAGAATAGGGACCCGGCGCAGAAGTCGCTTCAGCATCTAGGGTCGAATACAAGGTGGACTCAGGGTTCAAGGAAGGGTTCATATCAGGATTCAAAGTCACTGTAGACAAAAGCAGCCAACGTCGCGATCGCTCGCCTAGAGCCCCAGCGCTCGTTGCAATCATGCCCCAGGGTTAGGGCCGCTTGATACCCCTGCAGCTGTGACGATCCCTCGACCGATCACCGCTGTGGGCGGGCCAACAGCAGCGTTGGTCAAAAGCGTAATGCAATTTCGTGGATTTGCATCAGTTCTGCCCCAGGAAATTATCAAGAAATTGACGCGATCACGCGAATTCCCTCGAAATGACTCACCGCAGGGCTGGGTTAAGGTCAATCGTCGCGATCGCACGATCCCCTCACAAGCCATCACGCCGCAAAATTGGCCGTCAACACGACTTCGGTATCTAACACACCTTGCGGATCCAGCCAGAGGAGATGATCCCCGGTATTCATTGCATTGCGGCCTGCACTCCACGGCTCCAGACAGTAGTAGTCCTTGCCCTTCACCGTCCAGAACACCAGGGCAGAATAGGCCGCGCTCCACTGCATCGTGAGGGTCAGGTGACGCTGGGCGTCATGCACCGTGGCTTGGGTGGCGCTCAGCGGCCTGAGCGCCACATCCACCTCATCGGCGTGGACATCAAAGCCGCCCCCAAAGGCCGACGTGGCCTGGGTGATGTGGTCAAATTGCTGGGTTGCGGGCAGCGAGAAGCTCAGTTGCAGTTTGTCCTGCACCCAAAAGTAGGGATGCAGCCCCGTGGAAAAGGGCATGGGGCGATCGCTGCGGTTTTGGTGGCGTTGGCGCAGCACGAGGCGATCGCCCTGCACTTGGTAGGTAAAGGTGAGGCAAAAGTCGAAGGGGTACACCGCACGGGTTTCCGCCGTGCTGGTGAGTTCCAGGGTGAGGGCAGCAGCAGCGGTCGTGGCGCGATCGATCACGCGCCAGGGCAAGTCGCGGGCAAAGCCGTGCTGCTTGAGCGTGTAGGTCTGCCCATCTAGGGTGTAGGTGTTGTCGGGTAGGTTGCCACAGATGGGAAACAGGATGGGGATGCCGCCTCGCACCGACTGGGTGGGGTCAGCAAAGCGCTGGGCATCGAAGTACAGCACGTCCTGGCCTTGCACCTGCCAGTGGGTGATGATGCCACCGCGCTCGGGCACCACCTTAAGGCGTGCCTGGGCTGCGCGATCGTCCAGCACATAGGTCAAAAATTGCCCCGATTCTTCAGAAATGGAAAACACCATCGCGATTGAGAAAGTATGGGACTCTGCGCAGCCGCGCGATCGCAGACCCTGACGGGCGATGACTTCGCGATCGCCCCGCGACACAGTCATGACGGCGGTTAACACCCAGCCCTGCCGCCGCAGGACGACATTGCCTAGACGCTACCACAGTCGTTGCGGGCCAGCATGTCTTGTGTAAAACCCTGAATTGTCCACTAATTACCAGTCTCAGAAGCAGGCAACAGGTCGGCAGGAGCGATCGCAGTCAGCTTTTGTGTTGTCTCCTCCGCCTCTTCTGCCAGAGGCTTCAGCACCCGCGTTTCGGGCAAACCTAGGCGCGCCTTAGCCTCCGCCACCGCGTCTGGCGCAGGGGGGCTGGGCACGGCACTCAGGGGACCAATCAGCGGTTCGCTGTAGGGGCCGATCGCGCCAGTTGCGGGTGAACGGCTGGGCTCAGCCTCCAGGGAACCATCCACCACCGTCGGCAAGGCAGAGGTGGCCGGAGTCGGGCGCGGCCCCGCCGTGGGCGCAGTCGGCGCGGTGGGCTGCTCGGGCACGGGGGTAAAGGTGCCTTCGTTGGGCTGCGTCTTTGGCCCCCACTCATCCAGCAAGCCATCGGGAATGGGTTCGAGATTCAGATCGCCCGGGGCCGACCACCCCGGATCGCTAAAGTCGTCGCTGGGGCTGGCCGAGGGGAGTTTCGGGTCAGGCTCCACCGTCTCGGCGTCCAAGGGTTGTGACTCAAAGGGTTGTGACTCAAAGGGTTGTGACTCAAAGGGTGTGTCGAACTCCACCATCGGCGCATTGGGATCCGAGTTTTGCCCCGGGGTGGCGCTTGGCGCTGGAGCCGCAGGGCGCGCATCCAAGACGACGCTGGGCTCCATCGGGGTTTCAAAGGTTTGGGAAGCGTCCCGAATTTTGTTCAAAATTGCCTCAGCAGCAGCGCCTTCGACCTGTTGGGGCTGGCTGTTTTCCACCTTGACGGGCAGCATCTCCACCTTCATCTGGCGATCGCGCAGGGACACCTTGAGCACCGCCGAGGCTTCGCTGTATTGCTCAGCGCGGGCATCGCCAAAGACAAAATCGCCCAAGGAATAGGCGATCGCGCGGCCCTTGTAAATTTCAGCCCCTTGCAGTTGGTGTGGATGATAACCCACCACGAGGTCTGCCCCTTGGTCAACCGCCAGCCGAGCCAGGTTAGTCTGCCAGTCTGCCGCGCGATCGGGCACATCCTCTTGCCAGCGGAAGTTCACCACTAGCCAATCCACTTCATCGCGAATGGCACGAATATCCTCAATCAAGCGCTGTTTGTCTAGCGCATTGACCCCGCCCACATCCCCCGCAGCCCGGCGCATATCGCGCTGGTTGTAGCTCAGGTAGGCAATGCGCTGACCTTTGACATCCAGCACTTCGGGGCGGCGGGCCTCGCGCTCATTGCGCCCGGCCCCCACGCGATAAATGCCGCTGCGGTCGAGGGTTTCCAGCGTTTCAGCTAACCCCTGTTCGCCGTAGTCCAAGGTCTTTTCGCTGGTCAGGTTGATGATATCGACCCCGCCCGCCTTCAGTAAATTGACTGCCTCAGGCCGCTGGCGTTCGATAAATTCCTCCTCCAGGGACGTGGCAGCGATCGCGAGGGTATTGTCTAGGCTCACCATCGCCACATCCGCCTGCTGATAGGCCGACACCCCCGACAGCAGTTGGGCGTCGTCTTGGTATTGGCGATAGGGCAAATCCTGAAGGGTGATATCCCCCCCAAACACCAGGGTCACCGTCGGGTCGTGGGGCTGGGGCACGCGATCGTGCTCAATCACGGCGACGGGCTCCAGGGCTGCGTTCACCACATGGGGGCGGGGCGTCATGGGGCCGCGATCGTAGGACACGGTCGTTGCGGTGGGCGCAACGGGCTCCGCTGCAAAGGGAGTCGTCAGACTCGCTTTCTGGCGAGGTTGGAGCGGCAGGGTGGGCTCCCCCGCCGACAAAATCACCTCCACCAATGCCCCAAAGACGAAGGCTGCCACTGCCGAGCCCGTGAGCATCAAGGTGCGCAGGGTTTGGAGCTTTGGCCCAGACAGGGGGGCTGCCTTGGGGCAGGGGCGGCGGGTGATGCGCGGTGGCAAGGGCGACCCGGCCTGTGCCTGTGCCCGACGCTGCCGCATCACGGGGGTCAAAATACGGATGCGCCGCTCCCATTGGGTTTGGGTGCTGCCAATCGGTCGCGCCAACAGGTGAACGCCTTCAATGAATGGCGAGTTGAGGTGCCAGATGCGATGGCAGATAAAGCGCGTCAGGGCTTCACTGTCGGGCGATCGCTCATATTCCGCCAGCACCCGCAGACAGCCCGCCCCCGCCGCCTGCACCTGCACAAAAATGCCTTGATCCACCAGGGGTTCATTCAGCCACAACGCGATCGCACGAAAATGCCCCGCCGCCGCCAACGCCTTTGTCGAAGGCCGCTCCATCGACTGCCGAACTGAACTCACCATTGCAGACCTGCCTCACGCAAAAGAACTCCTCTGCTTGCCCAGGCGCTCAGCGACATCGCTCAGCTCGCACGTTCGCATTTACACCCCACGCATCGAGGAAGATAGCAACGAATCTAGCGAAAAACGACCGTTTGTCAACACTTTCTACAAATATTGAACACCTTTGATACAGGTTCGGCGGGAAGGGGGTACGAGAGTGGATAGGTATGGGGGTAGATGGGTATGGGGGTGAATGGGTGAATGCCACAGAATCCCTCACACTCCCTACCCAAGCCCTCCAGACAAGGCTGCACCAACACCCTCACATACCCTACACTCACCCCCTCACACACCCTCCAGGCAGGCTGCGCCATACCCCCGACAACTAACGCGCGTCCCACTCTGCCGCAGCATCAGCAACGGCTTGTTCCACCGTTTTTTGGCCGAGCATGGCGGCTTGCAGGTTTTCGTAGATGGCTTTTTGCAGCACCTTCACATCTTCCATTGCGGGGATGAGCACCTCAGCGTCTTGCATCTGTCCTGCGCTGACCGATCGCGCCAGAGACACCGGCGAGGCATCGGCAGGGGGTTCGGCAAAGTAGGTATCTGCCAGGGCTGAAACGGTGGAGGGCAGCACATTCGCGGCCTTCGCAAAGCTCAACTGATTGGCGTCATTGGTGACGTAAAGGGCAAACTTCAGCGCCGCATCGGGCACATCGGTCGATTGAGGCACGACAAGGTTCATCACCGCCACGTTCTTTTTCCCCGTGTCGCCCGTAATTTGGGGGGCGCTGGCGGTGGCGGCAGCGACATCTGGGGCGTTTTTCTCGATGGTGCTGAGGAATTCTGCCCCGGAGGCTAGGATGGCCGTTTCACCCGCTTGATACAGCTCGACGGCGCGGCGATGCCCCTGGGTTAGCACTTCACGGGGCAACAGTTCTTGCTGATAGAGGTCTGTCCAGTATTGGAACGCGGCCTGACCCGCTGGGGTGTTGAAGGCGGCGTTGCCGTTTTCATCCACCAGGGAGACGCCCATCTGCACAAAGGATTGCAGTACATCGGCGGCGTCTTCGGGCACAAAGGAAATGAAGAAGGCGTATTTGCCCGTCGCGTCTTTAATTTTGCGGGCCGCGATCGCGAGATCTTCGTAGGTCGCCGGGGGCGTCGTCACTCCCGCCTGCTCAAACAGCGACTGATTATAGAGCGTGATGCGGGTCGTCAAATACCAGGGAATCCCAAAGCTTTTGCCATCGAGGGTGCTGGCGTTCCAAATTTTGGGGAGATAGGTGGCCTTGTCTTCCGCAGAAATGCGATCGTCCAGCGCCATCCACACATTGCGGCTCGCAAGCTGCGAGGCAAAGTCTGGATTGAGGTTCACTACATCGGGGGCCGTGCCCGCAGAAACCGCCGTCAGGATTTTGCTCTGCATGTCTGACCAGGGCACATCCACCCAGCGCACCTTAATATCTGGGTTCTCAGCCTCAAACTCCACAATCAAGGTATTGAAGTAGTCAGTGAAGTCGGGCTGGAGCTGCATCGTCCAAAACTCGACCTCTTGCACGCCATCGCCTGCATCGCTGCTGGTGTTGGGGGCTCCGCAGCTAATTAGCCAGCTCAGCAGCAAACCCACTAGGGCAAACAGGCCAAGACGTTTCCACGAGTGAAGGATTCTGGTCATAGTGGCGTGTACAGGGTGAATCAATCCTTCAATAACTTACGCGAGAACTGAGTGAGAGGGATCCGGGGAGGGGTGGATGGATGTGAGGGTCGATGGGTGAAGAGGTGAAGGAGTGGATGCCACCGAATCCCTCTCACCCTCACACTCCCGACCCTCACACCCTCAAACTCCCCATCCCCTTAAAGCACCACCTGCACTTGACTGGCGCAGGCGATCGCGCGTTCCTTAGCCTGATCGATGGTGTCTCCTAGGGCAAGGGCCACACCCATGCGCCGATTTTTGTGGCAGCGGGGTTTGCCAAACAGCCGCAGCTTGCTGGTGGGCACAGTGAGGGCGGCGGCCATGCCTTGGAACTGGGGCGTGTCGCTGCTGCCAGGGGCCAAAATCACGGCGGATGCGCCGGGCTGGATCAGGCGGATTTCGCCGATCGGCAAGCCCGCGATCGCCCGTACATGCAGCTCAAATTCCGACATATTTTGACTCACCATCGTCACCATGCCCGTGTCGTGGGGGCGGGGGCTGACCTCGCTGAAATATACCGTTTGCGGGGCGGTGGGTTCCCCAGCGATGAATAACTCGACTCCGAACAAGCCCCATCCCCCGAGGGCGTCGGTAATAGTTGCCGCTACGCGCTGGCACTCAGCCCAGGTCTCGGGATGGAGGGGGCAGGGCTGCCACGACTCGCGGTAATCGCCATCTTCCTGACGATGGCCGATAGGTGGGCAAAAATAGGTACCATCTTGGGCGCGCACGGTCAGCAGCGTGATTTCAGTTTCAAAGTGAACAAACCCTTCCACGATGACCCGCTCGGCCTTGCCGCGTCCGGCACTGTAGGCGTAGTCCCAGGCGGCATCCACCTCTTCAGCGGTGCGCACGAGGCTTTGACCCTTGCCCGAGGAACTCATGATTGGTTTGACGACGCAGGGCAGGCCAATGTCCGCGATCGCGGCTCGATATTCCGCCAGGCTGCCCGCAAAGCGATAGGGCGAGGTGCGCAGGCCCAACTCTTCGGCGGCGAGGCGACGAATGCCCTCGCGGTTCATGGTGAGTCGGGTGGCCTTAGCGGTGGGCACCACCGTCCAACCCTCGGCCTCTAACTCAATTAGCGCATCGGTGGCGATTGCTTCCACCTCCGGCACAATCAGGCTGGGTGCGGTGCGCTCCACCACCGCCCGCACCGCCTCCGCCGACAGCATCTCGACGACGTGGGCCGCGTGGGCCACCTGCATGGCCGGAGCATGGGCATAGCTGTCGATCGCAACCACCTCCAGCCCCAGACGCATGGCTTCTAGGGCAACCTCCTTACCCAACTCACCAGAACCCAGGAGCAGCAAGCGTTTTGCGGTGTTGGAATAGGGGGTTCCCCAGGTTGAGTAGGGGGCGATCGCAGTGGAAGGAGACATGGTTTCGCTCAAAAATTAAGGACAAGTTTCGCTTTTTTTCAAGTCAGTTGGTTCAATTTTCTCAATTGTGTGTACTATCTCAGGTGAATCGAACCAAACGTTACCGACTCAGCTATCCTTAGCTGACCCTTTCGGGCCGATCTATCCACCGTGCGATCGTCATTCTTGATCGTCACAGTCTGATCCGGTGGTTCGATTTTCAGGGTGAAAAAACTCCCATTCAGGGAACGCGAGTCCAGAATCTCATCGGGGCGATCGCGCAAGCTGCGATCGCGATCTCAGGTAGGACAAAATTCAGTGAATCACTTGTGATCGAAGTAACGCGATCGCAGCGGCAGAATTTGCCTCCCTTTGCTTACTCATTGCGTCGATGTTTTGACGAATTCCTTAAGGTTTGTATCTTGTTCGTCAACATGGCGGATCTCGCTTAAATTGTGTACCATGCGTTAGCACAATTTTTGTAAAACCTACATTTAGGCCCGCGCGAAATGTAGTATTGCTGCTGTTTCGCATTCTGGTTGTGCAGGCGTGAACGGAGACGACGGTGAACATCGTTAAATCCCTATTTTCATCAAAAAAACGCGGCGTGGGGGTCGAGATCACACCCGAGCGAATTAACGTGGCTCGTTTGCGCAAACAGGGGCAAAAACTCAAGTTGGAAACCCTGTCCTCCATGGATCTGCCGGAAGGGGTCTTTCAAGAAGGCCAAATCCTCGACACGCCCGCCATGGCCGAGGCGATTCAAACGGTGCTGGGGGAGAGTCGCATTAAGGTCAGGTACGCCTCCACGGGCATTCCGGGGCGGGCCATTACCCGCGTGATCCCGGTGCCCGCAGAGTTGGATGACAACGAACTGCGGGAAATGGTGCTCAATCAAGAGGCCAGCCTTTACCTTCCCTTCCCCCGCGAAGAAGCCGATGTGGACTATCAAAAACTCGGTCTCTTTGTCGATGAAGATGGTATTGAAAAGGTGCAGGTGCTCCTGGTTGCCGTGCGCAAGGAAATCACCGACTCCTATATCGAAACCTTTCAGCAGGCGGGGCTCAATCTCAACATTCTGGAGACGACAAGCTTTGCGCTGATTCGCACCATTCGCGAACAGTTGCTGCAATTTACCTCCCAGGAAGCTGCCGCGATCGTCGATATCGGGTTTGAAAGCACCGAAATTTCTATCGTGGTGGATGGCATTCCTCATTTTTCGCGGACGGTGCCCATTGGCACGTTTCAGGTGCAGAGCACCCTGAGCCGCGCCATGAACCTGCCGCCCTCACGCAATACCGACCTGTTGCAGGGGATGACGGTGCCCACCACGCCGATGGATACGGTGGGGTCGCCCCAGCCGATTAGCGGCGGTGGCACCAACCCCGGCACGGCAGCCATGTTGCGGATTTTGGGCGAGCTGGCGGATGAGCTGCGCCGCTCCATCGACTTTTACCTCAACCAGGGAGAAGACATGGAAGTGGCACAGCTATTGTTAGCGGGGCCGGGAGCCTCGATTGGTCAACTGGATGAGTTTTTTGCACAACGGTTGAGTTTGCCGGCGAGCCCGGTAGACCCGATCGCCGCCTTGGCCCTAGACGTGGATGAGGAGATTCCAATGGAGCAACGGCCCGGACTGGCGACAGTCATTGGGCTGGGGCTGCGGGAGGCATAGACCATGTATAGTCTTGAGATCAATTTTCTAAAGGATCGGGAAATTCGCCCGGTGGCAGCGGGGGCAGGTCGCGCGGCAGCTCCGGTGGGCGATCGCACTCCGCTGTACCTTGGCCTGGCGGCTGCGATCGCAGCCTTGGGCTTAGTAGGCGGCTACTTCGCCTTTTTGCAATACCAAATTCAGCAACTCACCGCCCGCAATCAACAGCTTGATGCAGACGTTGCGGCGTTGACGGCGCAGCTTGCGGATATCGAAACCACCCAGCAGCAAATCGAGCTCGTGCGGTTAGAGAACGAGGCCTTTGCCAACGTTTTCAACGAAATTCGACCGTGGTCGGCGCTGCTGCAAGAATTGCGCGATCGCACCCCGGCCCGCGTCCAAATCACCACCGTAAACCAAACAGCAGGGACAACCCCCACCGACGATCCCGAAGCAGAGCCCCTGCCAGCGGGAGGGCTGAGCATCACTGGGGTGGCCTGCTCCTTTAACGACATCAACGACTTCATGCTGACCCTGAAGCAGTCGCCACTGCTGGACTCGACCACAGTGCTCATCAGCCAAGCAGAGAAGCGGGAAGAGTTGCTCGATCCCGAAGTGGATGGGGCGTGTCCCGGTTCGCCCCCCAACACGCCTGACTTTTTGGTGGACTTCACCATCGACGCCAACCTCACCACCACCCCCGCCACCCAACTTCTGGAGGTCTTAGACCGCCAGGGGGCTGTGGGCCTCGCAACGCGCATTCGTGCCCTTCGAGACTCAGGAGTGATAGAAGGACAATGACCTACACCGACGATTTTGTCCCCATTGACAGCCCCGCCGAAGAACCGGAATACCCGGTCGCCTTTGGCATTGTGCTGACGCCCAAGGTGCAAGGTATTGCCCTCGCAATTTTGGGCATCGCCGGGGCGGGCTACCTCTTTTATCAATTTGTGCTGCCCTATCAGGCTCAAAAGGCAGACCTAGAGCAGCAAATCGCGGAAAAGGAAGCCCAACTGCGATCGCAGGAAGAAACCATTGCCCGCATCGAAGCCATTGAGGCCGAACTCGACGCTGCCCTGCAACAGCGAGCCGGAATCTATGGGCTCTTGGGCGACGCCCGCAGCCTCGACACCCTATTGCTCGACATCAACCAACAGATTGAAGCCAGCAATGCCTCCATCGAGCAGGTGGTTGCCAGTGACTTCAACCGCGATGCGGCGACGCTGGCCTCCCTGGGGTTTACCCCTACCCAAGTGGCGCGGCTGCGCACTCAGTTCGCCAACGACCCAGTGATTCAAAAGGTGCTCTATACCTCTAAGTTGTTCACCTTTAACCCATCGGGACTGTCGGGCCCCATCACAGACGGCACCTATGGCCCCGAACTCGACGGCAAGCTGGCGCGGCAGGTGGTGACGGTACGCTTCCAGGCGTTGTTTAACCAAACACAGACGATTCTGCGCAACATCGAGCGCCTAGAACCGCTCCTGATTATTCGCGACATGAGTCAGCAGATTGCCGCTCCACCCGGCGATCTCTCGGAAGAGGATCTCCTAGGTCTGACCCGGCTGCTCGATACCTCCTTCACGCTGGAGGTGCTGGTGCCGATAGTGGATCCCCTCGAACCGCCCGTGCCGCTTCCCCCTGAACCTGTGGAAGGAGCCGAGGGTGAGGGACCTGCCGATGGCACGGCTCCCCCTGCTGAGGAAGTGCCTGTGGAATAGGGTTTAGCGCGTCGAAGGTCATGGGGTTGTGCGAGTCACCAGAAGCAATATTTTTGACGGAGGAGTGAGCTGTGAAACGTTTGTTGGGATTTGAAAGTTGGCTTGTGGGAGGGGCGCTGATCGCGATCGCGGCCCAACCGGCCCAGGCGACTGCCACGGTCATCACAGGGGTGCGCGTCGTCCCCACCGACCAAGGCGCGCAGATCGTCCTGCGCACCCAAGCCGGAGATACCCCTCAGGTATTTGCCGTCAACGATGGCAATAGCCTCCGCGCCGACATTGTGCGCACGGCCCTGCGTCTGCCCGAGGGCGGCACCTTTACCCAGCAGAATCCGGCCCCCGGCATTGAGTCCATTTCGCTGGTGCCGCTGGACGCTAACAGCGTGCGGCTCACGGTTAATGGCAACAACCGCATCCCCATGGGCACGATCGCAGAATCAGAGTCGGGCGGCATTGTCATCAACATCGAGGCCGCTGCCCCCGGCACAACAGCAGCGCAGCCCAGCTCGCCGCTGCCCGCCAATATCCCGACAGTGCCCGGCCCACAACAGCCCGCACCCCAGGTCGCCCAGGCAGAGCCCGCACCAGAACCGGCAGCCCCAGCCCAGAGCGATCGCCAGCCCGATGTCCTCGTCCCGAATCCCGAAGTCATCATCGACGGCGTCCCCGTCCCTGCCCCCCAGGCGCAGCAAGCTCCGCCCTTCCTGCCCCGGGCCGTGCCGCCGCCAGTGGGCGACATTTCCGTGTCTGAGACACGCCCCGGCTTCGGCGCGATCGACCTCGGCACTGCCGAGCGCGTCCCTCGCCTTGTGCTACGCAACGCCCCTTCCCGCGAGGTGCTTTCGCTCCTTGCGCGGGCCGCGGGGCTCAACCTCGTCTTTGTAGATCAAGAAAGTGAAGACGGAGCCAGCGAAGGCCCACCCATCACCCTCGACATCCAAAACGAGTCGGTGCAGGAAGTCTTTAACAGCGTCCTACGGGTAACAGGGCTCGATGCCAACCGAGTAGGCCGCACCATTTACGTCGGCACCCGGCTCCCGACCTCTGCCCAAAACGTATCGGTACGCACCCTGCGCCTCAACCAAGTTGACGCAGGCGTCGCTAGCAACTTCCTGGTTGGCCTCGGAGCAGAAAGCGCCATCAGCCGGGAACGTCAAGTCACCACGGTTGACGCGGTTGCCGTCTCAGAAGGTGCGCCACCAGTCACCCAGACCCAAACCACAACAGAAACTCGGGTGGAAACTCAGCGGGTTGAGTTTCAAGATAGCCAGCCCATTTTTCGAGGGCTGCAAGTCATCGCTGAAGAACGCACCAATTCCGTCACCTTAGTAGGATCTCCCCAGCTCATTGAACTGGCAACGGAGCAGTTAGTTCGTCTTGATCTCCGGCGTCGCCAAGTTGCCATCAACGTCAAAGTGATTGACATTAACCTCAATGCACTTGACGCCTTTAGCACCAGTTTCTCCTTTGCTGTTGGCAATGTCAGTAGTGTCAATGCAGGCGGCTTAGGCGTCATTAACTTTGGCAACCGGACGCCCTCGGTTAGCAGCAGAATCACAACACCTGGAACGGTTCCGATCACTCCATCAGCGCTGCTTGGCGGTGGTATTCCGTTCGTCCCAGAGCAGCTCTTAAGTCAAATTTTTGGCACCGTCCGCGAGGGCAATGCCAAAATCCTGACCGACCCAACATTAATTGTTCAAGAGGGTCAAAATGCAACGGTTCAGCTCACCGAGCAAGTGGTCACAGACGTTGAAATTCAGCGGCAGGTCAGCGAAGGTGAAGTCACGACAACCATTAATATTGAAACTGAGCCAGCCGGTCTAATTTTGCAGGTCAATATTGACCGGATTGACGACAATGGATTCGTCACTTTGTCCGTCGCTCCAAGTATTTCAGCCCCTTCGGATACCTTCGGAATTCCGGGTGATTTCCCTGCAGAAATCACGCTGTTGGCTGAGCGACAGTTATCCTCTGGGCAAGTTCGGGTGCGGGATGGTCAAACCCTCTTGTTATCTGGCATCATTCAAGAAACTGATCGCTCTGATGTCACAAAAGTTCCCATCTTGGGTGACATTCCAATTTTGGGCGCACTTTTCCGCAGCAACATTAATACGAATGAGCGTCGAGAACTCATTGTGATGTTGACGCCGCAGATTTTGGATGATTCAGATGCGTCCGTTTTTGGCTACAGCTATACGCCGAGTGAAGATGTGCAAGATTTAATTAATCGTTCGCGTCGAGGCACTCCGTAGGCACTCTGGTGTAACTCTGGTGTAAATTACACCTCGATACCAAGGGGATTCGATCTCTTGATTCAAAGGGCTGAAAGTGCTTGTATTCAAGGCTTTCAGCCTTTTTTCTTGAGTTTAGATTTGTGATCGGATGGGGCTGCCGCTGTTACGTTTCTTAAAAAAGCCCCAAATCCATATAAATTAAAGCTTTCAACGATCCATATCGAAGAAGATGCCCTTAGAATAAGCAGTGAAATTCCGAGATGTCGCGGGTTTCAGCGATTTAGGCAGTTTTCTGCCTACCCAGATCTCAAATCAAGGGCGCAAGATAAGCGCGATCGCCCCTCGATGATCTTTATTTCCCCCGAAGGAGATTGACGGACATGAACAAAGGTGAATTAGTAGATAAGGTCGCCGAAAAGTCTGGCGTCACCAAAAAGCAGGCGGATCTCGTGATTACCGCCGCCGTAGACGCCATTATGGAAACCGTTGCCGAAGGCCAGAAGGTGACCCTCGTCGGCTTTGGCTCCTTTGAGCCTCGCGAGCGCAAAGAGCGCGAAGGCCGAAATCCCAAAACTGGGGAGACAATGGTGATTCCTGCCACAGTTGTGCCTGCCTTTTCTGCGGGCAAGCAATTCAAAGAAATGGTCGCAAAGTAGTTTAAAGACACCCTTTGACGAATCCGCCGGTTTTGAAAACTCGACCTGTCCATGGGGGGAACATCGCTTGGGCCGCTGAGGTAGCCGGATGTTCCCCTTTTGATGTGTTAGATTTTTCGGCCAGCATTTGCCCCCTGGGGCCGCCTGATCGCGCGATCGCGGCCCTGCACGACAGCATCGCTCACCTCAGCCGCTATCCCGACCCCCAATACACCGCGCTGACTGCCGCCCTGGCCCAACACCACCAGATTTCGCCCGAGTGGGTGATCCCTGGCAACGGCGCAGCAGAGCTGCTCACTTGGGCAGGCCGCGACCTCGCCGCCCAAGACGCCACCTATCTCATCACCCCAGCCTTTCGCGACTATGGGCGATCGCTCCACGCCTTCCACGGTCGCCCAGTCTGCTGCCCGCTGCCCCTTGCCGAGGCCGAGCACGGCATCATCGATTGGGCCGGGCTGATGACCCGCCACCTGCGCCACGATCCGCGCCAGTGTGGGCTACTGCTCAACACCCCCCACAACCCCACCGGGCTGCTCATCGACCCCGCCGCGATCGCGCCCTTGCTGGATCAGTTTGGCCTCGTGGTCATCGACGAAGCCTTCATGGATTTTTTGCCCCCTGAGGCCCAGTGCAGCCTCATCGCCACTGCGATCGCCGATACGCGGGTGGTGGTGCTGCGATCGCTGACCAAGTTTTACAGCCTGCCGGGGTTGCGCCTGGGCTACGCGATCGCCCATCCCGACCGCCTCCAGCGCTGGCAACAGTGGCGCGACCCGTGGCCCGTCAATACCCTCGCTGAAGCCGCCGCGATCGCCGCACTCCCCGATGAGGATTACGCGAAACGGGTCTGGGCGTGGCTGCCCCCCACCCGCCACCGCCTGTCCGCCGGGCTGCGTCGCCTGCCCGGCCTCCATCCCTTCCCTGGCAGGGCCAACTACCTGCTGGTGCGCACCACTGTCAGCGCCACCGCCCTCCAGCGCGCCCTGCTCCAGCGCCATCGCATCCTCATCCGCGACTGCCTCAGTTTCCCAGAACTGGGCGATGCCTATGTCCGCATCGCTGTGCGCACCGAGGCAGACTGCGATCGCCTCCTCGCCGCCCTGGCCGATGTCCTCACCGAGCCCTTGCTCGTTCCCGAGTCAGCCCGCGACCTGCCCCGCGATCGCTAATCCCAATTCTTGAGACATCGCACAGCACATAATGGATCCTTTCCAACAGTCAGGGTTGAAGCCCTCCTTGTGTCAATTCTTGGTTTTACTGCGGCGTTTACCCTCAGCCCAAATCTCGCTCCCAAGCTTGGGCTCTACCCTTGAGCAAAAGTTGCGATATCGCCTGCCAGTCAGTCGTTTTAGAGATCGGTTGTGGCGGTTGTCAGGGCTATAGAACCTCACCTAACCTCTCCTTGGCAAGGAGAGGAACCGGAAACCCAGTCAGATTCGGCATAACGACTGCACCCGCACCGTGAATCAACCGCTCCTTGAGAAGGAGCGGTGCCGCAGGCGGTGAGGTTTAGCCCCCCAAGCGGAATCTAGAAGCTCCTGCTGAGATAATTTCGGGCGACTTTTGCCAATGGATAGCAAGGTCATGCGGTCAGCGCTTCAGCGCTAGGGTGAGCCCATCTGCAATGGGCACGAGGCTGATGTCTACGCGATCGTCCGTCAACAGATGCGCATTGAAAGCGCGAATCTTCTCCGTGCGATTGTCCTGCACCGTAGGATCCGCCACTCGTCCCGACCACAGCACATTGTCGATCGCAATCAGCCCGCCCGGTCGCACCAGCCGCAGCGCCTGCTCATAGTAGGTGAGGTAGCTGCTTTTATCTGCATCGATAAAGGCAAAGTCAAAGCTTTCGGCGGCACCGTCTTGCAACAGACGATCAAGCGTCTCAGTCGCAGGGGCAATGCGCAGGTCAATTTTGTGGGCCACCCCCGCCTTTTCCCAGAACGATCGCGCGATCGTCGTATCGTCCTCACTCACATCACAGGCCACCACCCGCCCCTCCTCCGGCAATGCCAAGGCCACCGCCAGCGCGCTATAGCCCGTAAATACGCCCACCTCCAGCGTCCGCTTTGCCTGCAACAGCCGCACCAGCAGCGCCATAAACTGGCCCTGCTCCGGCGCAATCTGCATTTGCGCCATCGGATGGCTCGCTGTCACCCGCCGCAGCTCCGCCAAAATCGGCGACTCCCGCAGCGACGCCGCCAACAAATAGTCATACAGGGCGGGGGCAAGCCCCAAGGTTTGATTCGACATCGCGCACCGGGAATAGAAAGGCCGCCAAGCTGCCTGCACGCTATCACAGGGCCACCATTTTCGACAGCCCTCGTTATCCTGAGGTACAACAGAAGCATTTTAGGGCGATCGCAATTTTCGAATTGCACTCCCCACGCCCTTTAGAGTCCGCCGCCTTGCTCCCGATTCCACATCGCCTGATGCACTCAGGCAAGGGCATTGGTATGGAAACTCCTAATTTTGTCCAAGTCTCAGCGCTCCCCGGCTGGATAATCGGCGTCAGCCAAGTGAAGGGACGCGGCTATCAATGCTGGGTCATCAACGCCAACCTGGATGTCCTGGGTGATGGCACCGTGTATACCACCAGCAGCGCCGCCCTCAGTGCCGGACGCACCTTCATCGAACGCCAGCGGTAAGGGATGGAAGCTCAGAATCCCAACCCACCCAGCAGTTCAGCGGGCACCTGCAACACACGCCAATACACCAGCGCAGCAATGATCACGGTGTAGAGCGTCGCCGTTCCTAGGCTAATGCCGACATCGCGCCACCAGCGGGGTTTCGCATCGGGCTGCAATAGGCGTGTTGTGCCCCACTGCATCATCACCAGCCCCGCCAAATTGGACAGCCAATAACCCACCACCGTCCCCGGCACCAGCCCGCCGGGATACACTAAGCTGACCATGTAGCCAAAGGCCCACGCGATCGGCAGATTAAAGAACAGATCATTCCACCACGAAAGGGGCGACAGTAGATAGCCCAGTCCCACCCAAATCCCATTCTGAAACCAGCGTCGCATCGGTCGCGTGCCCTGTCTTACCTTCGTTACGAGGCTAGCAGCACCCGGCGCATTTGCTCCATGTTGCTGGGGAGGTCGCGCTTCATGCCCTGCTCAATCACAAAGCCCGGCACCGGAATCAACGGTGTCGCCGCCACGCTATAGGACAGCAGGGTGACATCGTGCCAGTCTTGCAGGGTTAGCTCGGCGGTAAAATCGGCAAAGGTGCCACGCTCTAGGCAAAATCGGATCGATCGCTGGGACTGTTCATACACCCGCAGATAAATTTCTACCTGAGCCGCCATCACAAAAAAGGACTTTTCGCCCACCTGATACAGGCGGCGCACTCCTGGCTCGCGGGCAGGCAATTCTTCGCTGCGGGTAATGTTAGGAAAGTAGCGCGTCCAGCGCGAATAGTCGGTCAACAGGGGCCACAGGTCTGCCCGGCAGAGCGGAACGCCCATTTGAGCGGTGACGGCCCCACCGGTGAAGCCGTGCGATCGCGTGTTGATGACGATTTCTCCCCGGCGCAGGGCGGCAATATCTCCGGTCGCAACAGACGAGGCGCGAGGGCTCGTCGCTGGAGCGTGCGATCGCGAAGCGTAGGCCAGACGATTCACCATGAAACTCAAATCCTCTGATTGCGATGGGGGTTAGAACGCTCAGACTGTTGTGGAACAGCACATCCGGAGGTTAGGGATGCTTTACCGACCCAGCTCGAAGCGTGGCGGGGCTTGAGCAGGGACACAGGCTCTAGAGTAACGCCTTCACCCTCGTCCGCAATGGTCCTGAAGCAATCCACGGGTCATGATGGAGCGACATGGCAATCTTCAAGGCCATCTTCAAAAGATTTGCGTCCTGGGGTGGCTTGATCGGTAGTATCCCCAAAGTTGCGCTGAAATAATCACAATTTTGATACAAACTTGACGAGGTGAGAATGAAGTCTCTGCAAAGGGGGGCGTGCATTACACCCCATCATCGGCAGCAGCCTGCCGCTCGGTAGTGCCGATTTCGCGCGATCGCCCCTCAGGGATCATCCCCCCGTGCCACAATGGTTTCGCTTTCGTTCACCCTCCTTACCCCGTTTCGCCATGCGTAGCAACTCCAACCTAGCGACCACGATCTTGTTAAATATTGTGGGTGTGATGCTGATGCTCGCAGCCATTTTGCTCATCGTGCGCGGCCTAGGGTGGATTAAGCAGATTCCAGGCTACGTGATTTGGGCGCTGGTGCTGCTATCCCTGGGAATTGGGATTTTGGGCGGCATTCGGTCAGCCCGGTAGCGGCCGTCCGCGATCGCCGATCAAATCCGGCATAGGCACTTCAGGGGAAACTCAAACCATGAGTCCATGAGATTGAATCTGTCGCCAGTTCAATCCTGAATTGTGATCATCGCTTGGTTATCGCCCCAAGCCCTTTTGTGAGAGCGATCGCGATCATCCGAGCCTTGGCAACCGTTTTAGCCACAGTATCCAAAGCAGCATCCAAAGATGACGCCCTCGCGTCGTAACCCAGAGGGAGACACCGCATGACAAGACGCAAAGGACTCTCGCCCAGCACCCAGGTTTTTCTCATGATTCTGGGCGTCACAATTTTGGTGTGGGGCTTGCGCGGCTTTGCCCTGCTGTCGTTTTTACCTGGCATCATTCTGTGGCTGCTGTTGCTGACCACCGTCGGCGCGGGGGTATTCGCCAGCCTTCAGCGCATTCGATAGCTTGCCTGCCATCCCCAACATTGGGGGCTACCAGCGGGGCGGGTTGGCGCGGCGGCGAATGGTAAAGGAGTCAAAGGAGGGCGGCGCGGGCGGTAGGCTTTGGGCGAGGCGCGATCGCTGCTGGGCCAAGCGATCGCCAATCAACACATTGAGCTGATCCCCCATCAGCACGGCCTGGGCACTCCCCTGCACTGCCACCAAGGCCAGCAGCCCCAGCCCCAGCAGCCCAAACACCCAGTTTGCCTCCGGCAGGCGAGCCAGATAGAGCCGCAGGATAATCCCTAAACTGGCAAGGGCGATCGCCGCCAACACTGCCCCCGGCAACAGCGGCGCGCCCAAACGACGGGGACTCGGCCCCAGCCAATAGAGCCAGGCACAGGCCAGGGTCAACGCGGCGATCGCCAAACCGCCGCTAATCAGCCGCCAGCCCCAGCGCAGCCCACCCCCTAGCCAATCAACAGTGACCGCCGGGCCAAACACGATCCCCTCGCTCCAGAAAAAGAGCGCCAGGGTCGGCAGTACCAACAGCCCGAGTCCCAAAGTCAGCCCTAGGGTGCGGGTGAGTGCTGGCCAGCCCCGCCGATGCTGGGTCGGGGGAACTCCGTGAATACAGTTCAGCGATCGCACCGCCGTGGCCACCGCGCGGGTCAGCGCCCAAAGGGCGAGCAGCACACTGAGGCCAAACCCCAGCCCCTGCCACCCCTCGCGACTAGCCTGCCAAACCGCAGCCTCTGCCACCTGCGCAGCCTCTGGCCAAGTCGTTGGCAACACAAGCCGAGATTGGAGCCCCATCGCCAGCGCAGGCCACAGCCCTCCCAACATCAGTACACTGAGCAGGCTCGCGATCGCGCCAAGACTCATGAGATAGGCGATTTGGGCCGCAAAGCCCGACACCCGCTGGGCCAGACTCAGCCGCAACAACTCTCGCAACAGCGGCGGATTGAGGGCACGAAAAGGGCGACCCATCCGGCGGAGCCATTGGGTTGACCAGGCCCGCCGGGAACGCCCGGGCGATCGCGGCGGGGAAGAAAATTGTCGAAACCGAGCCATAGCACACCAGGGGCAAACCGCAGGGCATTATCCGATGTCGACCTAAACCGCGCCCACTCACGACATCACTGGCTTTCAAGATACTGCGCCTACGCGATCGCGCACCGTATTTTTACCCAAGGTTCATACCGTGCGATCTCCAAGGGCGCAATCGGCACAAAGTCTTGCCCTGTCAGGAACCTCAGCAATTTCTAACCCCCAGAAAATTGCCTGATTTTGTCAGCGTTCACAGAAAAAATCAGAATCTGTCATCAGGATGTTGCAAGATATTAAGGCATTCTCAACCCCCCCGGCATGGCAATCGGCCAATTTTATGGAATGGGCAGGGAATCCTTGAGAAATCGCGGTATGACAAGATATGATCTCTCCTTCGGCCCCTGGTAACACCACGGGCCCCATGGAGAGCCAAGAGACGGCCTTTGGGGTCAGCGAGTCATCTCCCTGGCCCGTGGCTTACGGTTCATCCCTTTGCGTAATCGGTGTATGACTCAGCACATTCGGATCTCCTGGCTTGCCCTTGTTGCGAGTGCCCTAGCCGTCGCCCCGGTCGCGATCGCGGAAGAGCCCACCCCCCAGCGTCGAGGAACCTCCCCAACCCTCAAAGATTTAGTGTGGGCCATACCCGCAAATTCTGATGGTACCGAGGCTTCCCCAGAAATTCGCCTCGCCCAGGCCGATATTTTGCTGCCTGAAAACAGCCCCCGTCGCGAGCGGACAATCCCGCTGCGCCGCAACACCGAAGACCCCGCCGACCAGATTGCCCCGCCGGGCCTCGACGTGCGCCCCGGCGATGCGCCCATCACGCCCTACCTCGCGATCGCCATGCGCAGCGAGCTCGATAACCTAGTCGGGCGTTTTGAGAGCGCGCTGATTCTGGCGAATGCGGCCAACCAACCCTCAGCCCTCCGAGCCACCAACAACGATGCCCCACTCACTGCCACCAAGGATGATGCGGAGCTTGCCCTCCGTAGCGACGCCGCCCGCCATCCCGTCTTACTCGAAGCCCGACAGCTCATCCAAGACTGGCCCGGCCTGATTCAGCAACGCTCCTACGCTGAGGCCCGGAGTCGTTGGCTGTCGGTACGCCAGTCCCTTTGGGAAAACTTCCCCACCGATCGCGCCTTTGCCCAAACCGAAATTCGGGCCATGTGGCTCGATCGCGGCACCATTGTGCGCATGGGTTCCCGCGATCGCATGGCGCGCCTCTTTGACGAGATGCAGGCCGCAGGCATCAACACCGTTTTTCTTGAAACCATCAACGCCGGATATACCATCTATCCCAGCCGCGTTGCCCCATCCCAAAACCCCCTCACCCGTCGCTGGGATCCGCTTCAAGCCGCGATCGAACTCGCCCACGAGCGCGACATGGAACTCCACGCCTGGATGTGGGTCTTTGCGGCGGGCAATCAACTCCATAACGCCATTCTCAACCTGCCCACCGACTACCTCGGCCCTTCCCTCCACGGCAACCCAAGCTGGGCCGGCTACGACAACCTCGGCAACATCATCCCGCGCGGCCAAACCAAGCCCTTCTTTGACCCCGCCAATCCTGAGGTGCGCCGCTATCTGCTGAGCCTAATCGACGAAATCGTCACCAACTATGACGTGGATGGCCTCCAACTTGACTACATCCGCTATCCCTTCCAGGATCCAGGGGCAAACCGCACCTACGGCTATGGCGTCGCCGCCCGTCGCCAATTCCAGGCCATGACCGGGGTTGACCCCCTCAACCTCACCCCCCGCATTACCGGGTGGGATTCTCCCGAACAGCGTGAACGCCAACGCGCCCTCTGGCAGCGATGGACGGAATTCCGTATTCAGCAGGTCACCTCCTTTGTCTCAGAAACGTCTACCCTGGTGCGCCGCCGTCGCCCTGGCACTATTCTTTCCACCGCCGTTTTTGCCCTGCCCGAGCACGAGCGCTTGCAAAAGATTCAGCAAGACTGGGGCAGTTGGGCCAAGTCTGGCTTGGTGGATTGGATCGTGCTGATGAGCTATGCCCAAGACACCAATCGTTTTGAAGAATTGATCCAGCCTTGGGTTGTGCAGAATGACTATAGCCCTACCCTGGTGATTCCCGGCATCCGCCTGTTGAATCTGCCGCCTGCCGCCGCGATCGACCAGATGCAGGCCCTCCGTGACTTACCCACGCCGGGTTATGCCCTCTTTGCCGCAGACAACCTCACCCCCGGCCTCCAGGGCATCCTCAACAAAACCCAGGGCGAACACCAAGCCGCTGCCCCCCAGAGCAACGCCTTCAAAACAGCGCACCAGCGCTATCAGTCGTTGCAGAAGGAATGGCGCTGGCTGATGGAAAGCGGCCAACTTTGGGTGGATCCTACGCTGCTGAGAAGCTGGGCGCGGGAGGTGAACGCCCTAGAGGCAGATTTAGCGGCCCTAGCCAATGAACCGAATGCTCGGGAGTCGGCGGCACTGCGATCGCGATTGGAAACGTTGCGCCAGGGGCTTGGCCCCGGCATGGATATCCAAACCGCGACCACCCGCGACTACCGCATTCGCGCGTGGCGCAACCGCATCCTCTCCATCGAGCGCTTCCTCGCCTACGGCGAAGCTCGCCTGTAATCCCAATTCTGTCCTTTGCCACGACACTTGGCCCTCACCCCAACCCCGCTTCCAATCGTGGGAGCGGGGCTTTGAAACGCCCCGTTTTCGTCCTGCTCTAGAGGATGGGTATCGTCCTCCACTTGGCAGCGCTGAAACCAGTGACGCTACTGCCAGAGCACTGGCACATTGAGGCGCACGTCAAATAGCAGCACTTCCGAGTCGGCGGTGAAGGCCAGGTCAAGATCGGCAAAGTCGGCAATGCCGACCCCATCCCCGGTGGCAAGGCTGAGCCCAGCGACCTGAACCTGGCCGCGCACCACCTGCACCCACGCGCCCCGCCCCGCCGCTAAGGCATGGTGAGCGCGATCGCTCGACACAAAGAGTCCGGCATAGATGCGAGCATCGGTGTTGATGGGCATACTGCCTGCGTCGCCGTCGGGCGAGACATAGAGGCACAGCCTCCCCTGGCGCTCTGCGGGGGTAAACCCCTTTTGGTGATAGGCAAATTCTGTATTTGGGCGATCGGGAATCAGCCACATCTGATAGTTGTGCTCCACCTCGTTGTGGTGGTTTTGTTCCGCGTGAACCATGCCCCGACTGCCCGCGCTAATGAGCTGCATGTCGCCCGCCGCGATCGCGGCCCGATGCCCAAAGCTGTCCTGATGGCTCAGGGTGCCCGACGCCACATAGGTCAGCACTTCTACATCGCGATGGGGGTGGGCCGGAAAGCCAGACCGGGGCTGAATGTGATTTTCGACCATGACGCGCAGCGGCCCAAAGCGCACCCAATCGGGGTCGTAGTAGCCGCCAAAGGAGAAGGTCATCCAGTTGTCTGTCCAGCCAAAGTCTTCGTAGCCGCGATCGCGGCTGCGCCGCAGGCGCAGGGTAGGGGTAGAGAGGGTTGGCTGCTCGCAGGTCATGGTGACGTTGCTCTTTACAATTACTCTTCTTTGTTGATTGTGACGGATTTCAGGATGACGGATTCGCCCGATCAATCGCCCGATCCTAGGACACCGTGACACCATCCCGCGATGGCGCAACGGTACTGACCCCGGCCCAAATCACAGCGCAGGCCGTCAGTCGCGCGCCAAGCTCCCGGTGAAAGCGCGATCGCTCCCCGCCCAGTCGCGAAATCCCTACTCCTTCGCAGATACGGAGACCCCCCTTAAACTCTAGGATGGAAAAACATGGGCGACCCGTGGAATCCCTTGCTTGGCTTCCCATCGCGCGCAGGATCTTGATCGCACCCCTAAGGAGATGAGTCATGGCAGAAGCCACCAAATACCTCACCCTCACAGACGAAACCTTCGAGGCTGAGGTGATTCAGAGTGATGTTCCCGTTGTGGTTGATTTTTGGGCGGCGTGGTGTGGCCCCTGCCGATTAATCAACCCGATTATTGAGGCCCTGGCCGATGCCTATGAGGGCAAAGCCAAAATTGCCAAAGTCAATATTGATGATTACGAAGATCTCGCCAGCCAGTACCACATCATGGGCGTCCCAACGCTGCTGTTCTTCAAGGACGGCAAGCTAATCGATCGCACCGAGGGCGTCATCCCCAAAGAGGCGATCGCGGAGCGTATTGACGGCCTACTGGCTTAGGGCAGCGGTGCAGAACCCCGGTTTTTTCCCCTTGTGATGCGCCAAATTCCGTGAAGCGCCCTTGCAGAAACCGGGTTTCTGGCCAGACTGTATCCGGCTTCGAGATCGGTAATGAGAAAATTCCGTCGTGATCGCGGCAGAGAGCGCTGGGAGCCCGTTCCCAGGCTCCCCACATCACCCTAAAGCTTGGAGAGCCATCGTCGTCCTCGTGCCCAGACAATCCTGAATGACCTGCATCCTATCGCCCGATAGAACGGCGGAAGTCAAAGAATCGTCGCAACAGTCCCTGGAGGCGATCGTTGGCGGCGTAGCTCTGCTTTGTCAATTGCAGCGCTGTCTTGCTGTTGATTTCCGACAGGGTGGGATAAACGTGAATAAAGGACTTGAGCGTCCCCACCTTGAGCCGATAGCTCATCGCCAGCACCACCTCGTGGATGAGTTCCCCCGCCGATGGCCCCACCATATGGGCTCCGAGGATTTCGCCATCGGGCCGGGTGATGAATTTCGCGAACCCAAGGCCCGCCCCTTCTGCTAAGGCGCGATCGACCCCAGCAAACTCCTGCCGCAGCACAGCAATTTCATCGCCGTAGCGTTTGCGGGCCTGCTCTTCGGTGAGGCCAACGCGGGCCAGTTCGGGCTCGGTAAAGGTCGCCCAGGGAATCACGCGATAATCGGCCTTCTTGGTGGGAAAGAACAGGGCATTTTGCAGCACCACCGTTGCCTCATAGCCCGCCACGTGGGTGAACTGATAGCCCCCAATCACGTCCCCAGCGGCATAGATGCGGCGGTTACTGGTTTGCAGTTTCTCATTCACAAGAATTCCTTGTTTGCCCACCTGGACGCCCGCCGCTTGGAGGTTGAGGCTTTCGACATTAGGCATACGCCCCGCCGCCAGCAAAATTTCATCTACCACCAGGGTTTCACCGGTGTTGGTGATCAGCACTTTGCGGCCCTCCTGCGATCGCGCCTCGGCGGCACGGGTGTTGGTCAACACGCAGATGCCCTCCGCCTCAAGCTGGTGTTGTACCACCCGCGCGGCTTCTGGTTCTTCCTGGGGCAAAATCTGGTCGCGGCTGGCGAGAATCGTCACCTGACTGCCGAGGCGGGCCAAGGCTTGCCCCAACTCGCAACCGATGGGGCCAGCGCCAATCACCGCGATCGCAGCGGGCAGTTCCTGCAACGAAAACACCGTCAGATTTGTGAGATAACCCACCTCTCGCAGCCCTGGAATAGAGGGCAGGCTGGGGCGACCGCCCGTGGCGATCAAAAAACTACGGGCTTGGAGCGATCGCCCATTCACCGCAAAGGTACGCCCATCCACAAATTGCCCTTCGCCATAGATCACTTCAACGCCGAGGGATTCAAAGCGCTCGGTCGAGTCGTGCTCTTGGATTGTATCGATGACCTGATGCACATGGCCCAGGGCTTCGCGAATGCGAATCTCTCGGATATCGGTGTGAATGCCGTAGGCCGCCGCCGTTCTCACATCGTGGGCAATGCGCCCCGCATGAATGAGGGATTTGCTCGGCACACAGCCATAGTGAAGGCAGTCTCCCCCGAGCTTGGGTTCTTTTTCAATGAGAGCGACCTTGGCATTGAGCTGTGCCCCAGCGCTTGCGGCCACGAGCCCTGCCGACCCGCCGCCAATCACCACGAGATCATAGTCCACCGCCACAGCCTAACCTCCAAATACATACGCTGACCAACTGTCATACACGGACGAATGCCGACGGTTTCGACGGTAAGCAGCTTGTCTGAGTCTGGGATGAGAGAGTCCGGTGAAGGGGGTGGGAGTTTGGGGCGATCGCGCTGAAACCTTACCGACTCGCGGTTTGCTGGCTGCTATACATCGCCCGCAACACCAGCGCCGGATCTACCCAGTTTTCCTGATACTTAAGCCCCCAGTGCAGGTGCGGCCCGGTGGTGCGGCCCGTCATACCCACCCGACCAATCCGCGCTCCGGTGCCCACCGTTTGCCCTTCTCGGATGCGGAGGTTGCCGTCACTATCCACCATATATTTGCCAGAACTGTCTTGGGTGACATAGCCCTGCATGTGGCAATAAATGTGGAGCCAATTGCCCGACTGCACCACCACAGATGTGCCGCAGGAGCTATCGTCCGACACTTCGACCACCTGCCCCTGCCACCAGTTGCGAATGTAGCTGCCGGAGGGAGCCGCCATGTCGAGCCCGTAGTGAAAACGCTGGCTACCGCTGTAGGGATCCGAGCGATAGCCAAAGGGTGACGTGTAGGCTTGGAAATTTTCGACCGGGAAAGAGGCTTGTCGCCACAGATCACCGGCTGCTGCGGTGGAGCTGGCGGCGGCGGGCTCAATGGCGCGCACGGTTTGCGAAAAGCTGTCGGTGACGCTCCACACCGCGATCGCTGCCCCCAGCAGGAACAACACGGGCAGCAGTGTCAGTCGTCGGCTGCGCCCCCGACGCGAACCAGAGGGGAGATTTTCGGGGCGTCGGAGGGATTGATAAAACAGACGTTTCATACCAAACAATCAGGGGGAGGAAACGGATGCAGGCCAAGGGATTGCACGATCTCACGCTTGGCTCCTGAAGACTGCGACGGAAATCATCGGATAAGGATAACCCAGCTTGCCCGACCGCGCGCAGGCGATCGCAAAATTCCCCATTTCCGGCGATCGCGCTGCCCCATCTCCCACGGCCCCCATCCGCCCGCGCTGGCCTAAAACGGGGATTATGGAGTCGCGATCGCGATCAGCGCATTCACCTGTTCGAGTAACTGCTCCGGGTTGATGGGATGGCTCAGGATTGCATCCGCAGACAACACCTCAGATGACAATGCCTCAGCATCCGCCTCATGGGCTGCCGTAATGGCCAAAATTTTGACGTGATTCGTCACCAAAGAATCGCGCAAGGATTGAATGACATGCCGCCCCTCAACCCCAGACAAATGTAGGTTGATAATCACCACCGTCGGCTGAAGCAGCGCCACCTGCTCCACCACCCGCGACCCTTCAATCACCCAAATCACCTGATAATCTGCCGCCGTCAACAAATCGCAGATGATGCCCGCCGTATCTTCGTGATCTTCCACCAGCACGATGCGTCCAGGAATGGGCTCTAGGCCGTTGTCGAGGGCGATCGCGGCAGCATCCGAAGGTAGGCGCTGGGCAGGCAGCCGCACCGTAAACACCGACCCCACATCCAGCCGCGAATTGACGCTAATGGTGCCACCGTGCAGCTCCACCAACTGCTTAGTCAGCGCCAACCCCAGCCCTGTGCCCTGGTATTGGCGGCGGCGACTGTCCTCAAGCTGCTGGAACTTTTCAAACAGCAGGGGAAGGTGGGACTCATGGATGCCGATGCCCGTGTCCTCAATCTGAAAGACGGCGGTTTGGCCATCGCGCCGGACGCGCAACGTCACCCTGCCCTTGTGATCCGTGAACTTGAGGGCATTGCTCAGCAGATTGTTGAGCACCTGCTGAATGCGGCGCGGATCGCCCACAAAGGCATCTTGGGCGGGCAGCAGAGTGCTTTCAAAATTCAGGTCAATCTCGCGATCGCGGGCCTGTTCTCGAAATGACTCTAAACAATGCTGGGCCAAAGTGTTGAGAGAAAAGGAACTGATTTCCAGCACCGTGCGCCCGGCCTCAATTTTGGCAACTTCGAGGATGTCGTTGATCAGCGTCAGCAGCCGTTCGCCGCTGGTGTGAATCGTGTTGAGATAGTCGCGCTGGCGCGGGCTCAAATCCCCAAAAGACCAGCGCAGCAGCGTCGCCGACATGCCGATGATGCAGGTCAGGGGCGTGCGCAGCTCGTGGCTCATGGTGGTCAAAAACTCGCTTTTTGCTAGGTTGGCGGCCTGGGCAGCGGCGAGGGCATCGCGTAGATTTTGGGTGCGCTCGATGACGCAGCTTTCCAGCGATTGGGCCTGGGTTTGCAGTTGGTGATAAAGCTCGGCCTGTCGAATTGCGATCGCCAGATGCTCAGCAATGTGCTGCAAAAAGGTCAGATCTTGGGATGACCAATCGCGCGGGACGCACTGGTGCGCCACCAACACTCCCCACAGCTTGCCCTGCACCCCAATGGGCGCAATCACCTGACTCCGCACCCGCGCCTTTTGAAAAAAGTTCACCACCTTGGGCGGTGCGCCTTCCAGTTGGGTGACATCCGCGATCGCGATGGGACGGCCCTGGCAATCGGCATCCCCCTGCTCCAAGGAAACATCGAGCCAATCCGTTTCGTGAAAATCAATCACCGCAGGCACATGGGACGAAGACAGCGACTCATATCGAGACTGCCCTAGGGGGGATGGCAGCGTGTCCGTCGATGCCACCGCCAAGGAAGGCTGGACTGTGCCAGCTTTGAACTGATAGATCAACAGGCGATCGGCATTCAGCGACTGACGCACCTCAGCGACTGTCGTTGCCAAAATCTCTGCCAAATCCAGACTTTGGCGAATTTTGTTAATCACCTGACTGAGCAACAGGTTTTGCTCGACCTGCTGGGCCAAGCTCGTTTCCGTTGCGCGGGCTTCCTGGCGATCCCCCTTCGATACTTCGAGGGCGGTGACCAGGAGATCCAGCGTGAGGCGACCGCTTGACTGCGGATCGCGATCGCTTAACCGTTGGCGCACCGCCCGCCATTCGGGCTGCATCGCAGGCTGCATCGCGGGGTGAGCTAACAGGATATCGGCAAAGGTCGCGATCGTCTGCGGGTCAGACACCAGCGCCACCCAGCAGAGCACATCGGTCGCGATTGCCCCAGCCTCGGGCCGCGGTCGCTGGATCAGCAAGCCCTGCACCGTGTCCGTCACCACCAGCGTGAAGGTTTGCCACGGCGCGATCAGCTCCTGCACCACGGGTTCGCAGCTGGCCTCCGTGACCCAGTGACCGCCCTGGGCTTCCCCAGTTTTGACCAAGACCCGCTGCAAAGCGTGGTAGGTCTCCGTGGACAGCGGACGATCCGCGATAGCAGCAGTGTCTAAAAATCGAGCCATGAAGTTCACAGGTGAGGCAGCGAAGGGAAACCCCGAAGGGTAAAAGCATCAATCTTGCCGAAATCGCGACAACCTTTTCCAAATCGAGCACCGGGCGGTTAACTCCCCCATCAATGCAGCCAGTCATCCGCTGCGATCGCCAGACTACCCAATTTAGGGCAGGGCATCCGGGGGAAACCCAAACTCGACATCATCGGCTGCAATCCACAGCCCTGAAGCACTGTAGAAACTCACGACTGACGATCGCGCCCAAACTGAACAGGGTTTCTCGCAATCGCTTGCAAAACATATTAGCTTTCGACTAAAAGCACTCCCCGCTTACACTAGAGTTCTTTCAGATTTTGCAGTTCCTTTAGATTTTCCCCAGGCAGTTTCACCATGCATCGACTGGCGGCAACCCCCGGCGGCTGGAGCCCCGGCCTCGACGGGGTAATCTTTGTGGAGCAAGCCCCTGCGCCCCTCGTGGTGCTGACCGCTGCCGACACTGATATTCAAGGACTGGCCCAGGCTACGGCGGATCTACCTGTGGAGTTCCCTGCGCTGCGGGCGGCGAATCTACTGCAATTACAGCAACAACTCGCGATCGACACCTACGCCGAAACCGTATTGTCCCAGGCTCAGGTGATTGTGCTGCGGGTACTGGGCGGGCGGGCCTACTGGGCCTATGGCCTGGAGGTCGTGCGCGAAACGGTTGCCCAAACGGGGGCGGCGTTGGTGGTCTTGCCCGGCGACGATCGCCCCGATCCCGCCCTGATGCAGCATTCGACTGTCTCCCTCGCGATCTCCCATCAGGTCTGGCGCTATTTCACCGAAGGCGGCGTCGAAAACCTGCGCCACGGGCTGATGTATCTCTGCGATCGCACCCTGGGGACAGACTTCCGTCCTCCCGATCCGGTCGAAATTCCTGCCGTGGGCCGCTATCAGCCCCCCCAAGTCACTGCGTCATCCACCACGATCGGCACCGTTGGCCTGCTTTTCTATCGCGCCCACTATCTGGCCGGCAACCTCGCCCCCATTGACGCCCTGTGTGCGGCCCTGGCCCAGCGGCGGCTGCACCCCATTGCCCTGTATGTGTCGTCCTTGCAGGATCCGGCAGTGCAGGCAGAAGTCTTCGACTGGCTGCGGTCAGGCGACCCAGAGGCCGGAGTGGATGCCGTCATCAATACCACCAGCTTCGCGATCGCCCGAATTCAAGACTCCACCCCCCAACTCGACCTGTGGCAACGGCTGAACGTCCCCGTTTTGCAGGCCATTTTGAGCAGCGGTGCTGAAGCCACCTGGCAACAAAACCTGATGGGCCTCATGCCCCGCGATATCGCCATGAACGTCGCCCTGCCCGAGGTCGATGGGCGCATCATCACCCGCGCGGTGTCCTTCAAAGCCGTGGCCCAGCGCCACCCCACTCTCGAAACCGAGGTGATGACCTATGCTCCCGTGGGCGATCGCGTAGCCTTTGTCGCTGACCTCGCCCAGCACTGGGTACAGCTGCGCCGAACGCCCGCACCCGAGCGCCGCATTGCACTCATTCTGGCGAACTATCCCACCCGCGATGGTCGCCTCGCCAACGGCGTTGGGCTAGACACCCCCGCCAGCGTGATCGCCATCCTCCAGGCCATGCAGGCCGAAGGCTACACCCTCGACACCCTCCCCGACGATGGCGACGCCCTGATCCACGCCCTCGCTGCTGGCATCACCAACGATCCTGAAGCCTGGCACCTGCGCCCCTGCCACCACACGCTGTCCCTCACCGACTACAACGCATTTTTTGCCACGCTGCCCGATACCGTTCGGCAGGGAGTGATCCAGCGCTGGGGCACCCCCGCCGCGGAACTGGCTCGTCGGGGGGACGATCGCGATCGCGGGTTTGCGATCGCGGGGCTGCAAGTCGGCAACGTCTTCATCGGCATCCAGCCCAGCCGGGGCTACGACCAAGACCCCGCCCTCAACTACCACGCCCCCGACCTCGAACCCACCCACGCCTACCTCGCCTTCTATGCCTGGATTCGCCAACAGTTCGCCGCCCACGCCGTTATCCACGTCGGCAAGCACGGCAATTTAGAATGGCTCCCTGGCAAGGGCGTCGGCCTCGCTGCCACCTGCTATCCCGAAGTTGCCCTGGGGCCGTTGCCCAACCTATATCCCTTTATCGTCAATGATCCCGGCGAAGGAGCCCAAGCCAAGCGCCGCGCCCAGGCGGTCATTCTCGATCACCTGACGCCGCCCCTCACCCGCGCCGAGCTGTATGGCTCTCTGCACCAGCTCGAAGGCTTGGTGGATGAATATTACGAAGCCCAAAGCCTGAACCCTACCCGACTGCCGGCCATTCGCGATCGCATTGTCGCCTGCCTCTCCGCCAACCATCTGCTTCAGGATTTGGGCCAGAGCGATCCCCCAGCAGCGGATCCGTCCCCCCAAGCCAGCCCCGAAGCCGCCGACTTCGCCGCCCTGCTGCCCCAGATTGACGGCTATCTCTGCGAATTAAAAGAAGCCCAAATTCGCGATGGGCTGCATATTTTCGGCCAGTGTCCCACGGGTCAACAACTGCGGGATTTGATCGTCGCGATCGCCCGTCACCCCAGTCGCACCCACCCCGGCCTGCGCGTCGCGATCGCCCAAGCCTGGGGACTGGATCTCGACCCGCGCCTCACGGATCTCGGCACCCCCTTCACCGCTGCTGATCGCGATCGTGCCGCGATCGCCATCCAACCGCGCCTCGTCCACTGCCGCACGGTTGGCGACGTGGTGGAACAGATCGAAGCCGAAGCAGCCGCCCTCGTCGAGGCGATGCTCTCCGGTATAGACGCCCGTGACACAGCCCTCGGCGACGACGCGATCGCGCCCGTCCTCGCCTGGATTCGCGACACCCTATGGCCTGCCCTGCGCGCCACCGACCAGGAAATCACCCACTTGCTCCACGGCCTCGACGGGCGCTACGTACCCAGCGGCCCTGCCGGAGCCCCCACCCGCAACCGCCCCGACGTATTGCCCACCGGGCGCAACTTCTACTCCGTTGACATTCGCGCGATTCCCACCGAGAGCGCCTGGGATGTGGGGCGCAAGGCCGCCGAAGCTGTAGTCGAGCGCTATGCCCAGGATCATGGCGACTATCCCACCGCGCTAGGCCTCTCGGTTTGGGGCACCGCCACCATGCGCACAGGGGGCGACGATATCGCCGAAGCTTTGGCGCTGCTGGGGGTTCGCCCGGTGTGGGATGGGCCATCCCGTCGGGTGATAGATTTTGAGGTTCTGCCGATTTCTCTGCTAGGCCGCCCCCGGGTAGACGTGACCCTGCGGATTTCTGGCTTTTTCCGTGATGCCTTCCCCAACCTGATTGACCTGTTTGACCGGGCGGTAGAGGCCGTCGCGGCCCTGCCCGAGCCGGCACAGGATAACCCCCTGGCGGCCCGAGTCCAGGCAGAGAGCGCCCAGTGGCAGGCTCAGGGGCTCGATCTCCACCAGGCGATCGCGCGATCGCGATCGCGTATCTTTGGCTCCAAACCCGGAGCCTACGGTGCCGGACTGCAAGGACTGATCGACGCCCAAAACTGGCAGGACGACAGCGACCTCGCCCGCGCCTACATTCAGTGGAGCAGCTACGCCTATGGGCGATCAGGCGATGGGCGATCGCAGCCCGAAGCCTTTCAAGCTCGCCTCGCCCAGATGCAGGTCGTCCTTCACAACCAAGACAACCGCGAGCACGACCTACTCGATTCCGACGATTACTACCAATTTCAGGGCGGGCTCACCGCCGCCGTGCGCGCCGTCTCGGGCCAAAACCCCCAAACTTATTTTGGCGATCACGCCCTGCCAGATGCGCCCAGGGTACGATCGCTGCGAGAAGAAATCGCCCGCGTCTATCGATCTCGCGTAGTCAACCCCAAATGGATTGCCGGCGTTATGCGCCACGGCTACAAAGGAGCCTTTGAGATGGCCGCCACCGTCGATTACCTCTTTGCCTACGATGCCACGGCCCACTGCGTCGCCGACCACATGTACGACGGCGTCGCCCAGGCTTATCTCCTCGACCCCACGGTGCAAGCCTTTATCGCCCAGGCCAACCCCTGGGCGCTGCGCGACATGGCCGAACGCCTGCTCGAAGCCCACCAGCGCGGCCTCTGGGCCAAGGCAGACGTGGCGCTAATTGACCAACTGCGGGCGATCGCCCACGCCAGCGAAGCTGATATCGAAACTCGCCACACGCCACCGTCCATTTCATCGCGTTAGCCCTCACCCGATCCCACCCGCAATCCTGCGCAATCATGGAGTATTGTCAATACTGACAAGCCTGCTAAAATGACGGGGATCGTTTGTCGCACACGATTTGGAGTCAAATGCATGGAGCCTGTGCCCACAGAGGTGGTTCAACAGGTGGCGGCATATTTTGGCATCCTCAGCGAGCCAATGCGCCTCAAGATTCTAAGTCTCCTGCGAGACGGGGAAAAGTGCGTCCAAGACTTAGTGGAGGCCACCGCCACGAGCCAAGCCAACGTCTCCAAGCACTTGAAAGTCATGCTACAAGCCGGAGTGTTGAGCCGCCGCGCCGAGGGCACTTCCGCCTACTACAGCGTGTCCGACGACCTCACCTTTGAGCTGTGTACGCTGGTGTGCGATCGCATCGCCTCCCGCATCGAAGCACAGGCCCAGCACTTCCGCACCTTTAGCCTCGCCTCCACGGCACCCCAAAACGGACTGCGCGCCAAGGGATAGCGATCGCGCGCCACCGTTGCCATCCTCAGTTCAGCGCGGAGGAGTGCCCCGCTGCCAAAAGCAGGTTGAGCGTCGCGTTTCGCAACGTTTCTTGAAGAAATACCCTGGTTTCATAGAGCGATCGCCGCTTCAGGAATTGAGATCCGGCGCGATCGGGTGTCAGATTGTTAACGACTGTTTCATTCGGGTTACAACCCCCGGATTTGCGGGTAGATCGACCAAACGCCCGTGATACGATGCGTTCCGTAGCTTTGAACGATGTGGAGAGGTTCTCTTGTCACTGCGAGTTGCCGTTGTTGGAGGTGGGCCAGCGGGTTCCTCTGCTGCTGAGACCCTGGCAAAAGCCGGTATTGAAACATACCTGTTCGAGCGCAAGTTAGACAATGCCAAGCCCTGCGGCGGAGCCATTCCGCTGTGCATGGTGGATGAGTTTGACCTGCCGCCGGAAATCATTGACCGCCGCGTGCGCAAGATGAAAATGATCTCGCCGTCGAACATCGAGGTCAACATCGGCAGCACGCTGAAGGATGACGAATACATCGGCATGTGCCGCCGCGAAGTGTTAGACGGCTTTTTGCGCGATCGCGCGGTTAAGCGGGGCGCACACCTGATCAACGGCACCCTGCACACGCTGGAGCTACCGAACACCAGCACCGAACCCTACACCCTGCACTACACCGCCCACACGGAAGATGGGCTGGTGGGAGAAAGCAAGAGCCTGCAAGTGGATGTGGTGATTGGCGCAGATGGAGCCAACTCTCGGGTAGCCAAAGCCATCAAAGCGGGCGATTACAACTACGCGATCGCCTTCCAAGAGCGCATCCGCCTGCCCCAAGACAAGATGGCCTACTACGAAGAACTGGCGGAAATGTACGTCGGTGACGACGTTTCCCCCGACTTCTATGCGTGGGTCTTCCCCAAGTACGATCACGTCGCCGTAGGCACGGGCACCATGCGTGTCAACCAGGCCAAGATTAAACAACTCCAGGCGGGCATTCGCGCCCGCGCGGCTAAGCGCCTGGAAGGCGGCGAAATCATCAAGGTCGAGGCTCACCCCATTCCCGAACATCCCCGCCCCCGGCGAGTTGTTGGTCGGGTGGCCCTCGTGGGTGACGCAGCAGGCACCGTCACCAAGTCCTCCGGCGAAGGCATTTACTTTGCGGCAAAGTCGGGCCGGATGTGTGCTGAGGCGATCGTGGAATTCTCCAAGGCCGGTCAGCGCATCCCCACCGAAGACGACCTCAAGGTCTACATCAAGCGTTGGGATCGCAAATACGGCACGACCTACCTCGTGCTCGATCTCTTGCAACGCGTCTTCTACCGCACCGACGCCACCCGCGAAGCCTTCGTGGAAATGTGTGCAGACATGGATGTGCAAAAGCTCACCTTTGACAGCTATCTTTACAAAACGGTTGTGCCCTCTAACCCCTTCGTGCAAATGAAGATTACGGCAAAAACCTTGGGTAGCTTGATTCGCGGGAATGCGTTGGCTCCCACCCGGGGCTGGTAAATCCTAGGCCAAGCAAACGTACACCCCCCTCTGATGCCGGGTTCCCCCCCCGGCATTTTTTTGGCTTTTTTGCGATCGCCCACCCCCCGGTTTCGGCGGGGAATTCTGGCGATCGCTTAGGCAGCCTTTTGCAGCACAAATAAATTACCCTCATTGCCGCGCCCGATGCGCAGCGTCGGGTCGAGGTAGGTGACCTCTAGCCAACCCGACTGGCGATCGCGGTTGATGCGAAAATCAATCCCCTGCCACAGGGGCAGCTTGGCCTGGGCCTGCAACTTTTGGATGAACTGGCGCGGATTCTCATACCCCAGGGCGCGCTGGAGCCCAAACACGCCCCGCTCAAACCCCACAGTCACCCGCTGCCGAGACACGGGGGTAAACGTCGCCGACACGGACACCAAACCTTCTAAGAGGGGCGGGCCTTCCACCTCGGCCAAGTTGTAGATGCGCTGGGCCTCGGTGTCAATACATTGGTAAATCTGGCCGAGGCGATACAGGGGCAGGCGATCGATGCCCAGCAGTTCTGTGCTGGTGGTGTAGAGCAACCGCCAAATGCCTTGCAGATCAGGCGATTCCAGTGGATTTGGCGTCGGGTTGCAGTCTTCCAAGCGGGCGATCGCCCGTTGAATGGCGACACGATCAGTAGGCGTGGCAAAGAGTCCTCGGTTTTTCGTCGCGATCGCGTCAATCAGTTCTGATTTTCTGAACATGGCCGTGTCATTAAAAGTGCACGAGGAAAGTATTGATTCCAGGCAAAATCCAACCGCCCGCCGCATCGAAATTCTGCCCGAGTCAGAATGTTCGCCCTCTCTCGGTCATCATTGGGCCATCATTTTCTGCTGGATTTGCCATCCCGATTCAGAACAGGGGCACAGTGCTCGATGCGGCGGTTTCCGCCTCGTCTGTTCACCCTGTCAAGGAGAACTCCCCTCACCTCCGGTTTAGAACGCAGGGCATCCTCTACCCGGATAGGCTGCGGAATCCCTTTAGATTTTGCAGCCCAAGATTGACAAGCCGAACCGGATGGGTTAGCGCTCCGGTGGTAAACTCTGATCGGGTCACTTGTGACGCATATCGTTGAGCCTTGCAATTCGGCGGGCACACGAGAAAAATGTCTGGTATGCTGATGACCCAAAATACAAATTCAGCTTTCGTTGAGTTCGTCACCGTTATTTCCTTACTCACTCAATGTACAACCCATCGCTACGACAAATTCCCCGTCGCCAGACCGCTGAGGTGCTGCCGACGCAACAGGAACCCTCTATTTTGGTATGGCTTGAAAGCACGGGTCGCCTGAAGCCCCGTGATCCCGTCGAGGTTATTCCCGATGAGGCAGATAGTGAAGAGCTGTCTGATCTCATGGGCGATGGTGACGCCGATGATGATTACGATATGGGCGTCGATGACGAAGATTAGCGCAATGGGCAATCCTTCGATAGGATTGCTTGCGAATCTCGGATAATGCTTGATTCATGTATGGTAAGGGCGTCTCAAGGGCGATCGCGTGAGATTGTTCCTGAAGCGGCGTCCGGTGTGTGTGTGATGTGTGAGGAGTGGACGCCGTTGTGGATGCCAAGTTTTTATCGAACGGATCAATTCAATCGCTTGCGGTTTCAGGTCGAGTCTTGCTCTGGTGCGTGGGGCTGGGGGTGCTTATTGCAGCCTTAGGGCTAGATGCGATCGCCGGAAGGCTCGGAGCCCTTCAGTCTTTAACGCTGCCCTTTGCGATCGCCGCTGCGAGTTCAGCAGCAGCGGGATGTGGTGTTGTGCCCCTGCTGCGGGCACTCAAAACCGGGCAGTTCATTCGCGAAGACGGCCCCCAGGCGCATTTGAAGAAGGCAGGCACTCCGACGATGGGGGGCATCTTCTTTGTTCCCGTCGCGATCGCGGTGGCGATCGTGCTATCCGGCGCTGCCAGTGGAGTCTTAGCCGCAGCGGCCCTCACCCTCGCCTACGGGTTCATTGGCTGGTTGGATGACTGGCAGGTCTTGCGGCGACGCTCCAACAAAGGCATCTCGCCGCGCACCAAGCTTGCCCTTCAAATTCTCTTCGCGGTGGGCTTTTGTCTGTGGGTTTTAGCCACCCAGCCCAGTAGCCTCACCACCATCGCCCTTCCCTTTGGGCTCGCGCTGCCCCTGGGGCTGTGGTTTTGGCCGCTGGCGGGCTTTGTCTTAGTGGCCGAAAGCAACGCCACCAACCTCACCGATGGCCTTGATGGCCTGATGGGCGGAACAGGGGCGATCGCCCTCCTCGGCCTCGGCGGGCTCGTGGCCCCCACCCATCCCGAGCTGATGGTGCTCTGTGCAGCCTTGAGCGGTGGCTGCATCGGCTTTTTGGTTCACAATCGCAACCCGGCCAAGGTTTTCATGGGGGATACAGGCTCCCTGGCCCTCGGCGGTGCGCTGGCAGCGGTCGGCATCCTCAGCGGCAACCTGTTTGGCTTGCTGGTCGTAACCCTGCTCTTTTTTGCGGAAACCCTCTCCGTAATTATTCAGGTGAGCTACTACAAGGCAACGAAAGGCCCCGATGGCGTGGGCAAGCGCTTTTTTAGAATGGCACCGCTCCACCACCACTTTGAACTGTCGGGCTGGTCGGAGTTGCAGGTCGTCAGCACCTTTTACCTCACTACCGCAGCCCTCGCCGCGATCGCCCTCCTCCTAGGCTAAGCCACTTCAGAGTTTCCCGATTTATCCATCACTGCCCCTAGCCTGGCCAAAAACTAGGCTAGGGGCATTTTTGTGCCACAAGGATGCGATAGGCAGGTCATATCAATTCTGTACTTTGCCGCAACACTTGGCCCTCACCCCAACCCCTCTCCCAATGGTGGAAGAGGGGTTTTGACGAAGCAGGCTTTGTCGTTCTGCTTCAGAAAGTTGGTATCACTGGCGACTGGTCACTGGCGACTGGAATGTCGGTGCAGAAACCCAGTTTCTACCAGGGATGATTCACGAAATGAAGCGAGTTGCCGAGGAGAAACCAGGTTTCTCCCATCCCGTACCGATAGGCTAGCGATCGCGCGGCTGTGCGCCCTGTGGCATCCCCACCCGGCCCTGGGGCCAGTTCACCGCCGAGACCCCCAAAATCACCAGCGCACCGCCAATCAAGAGGCTCAGCGTCACCTGCTCTTGCAAAAACAACACTCCAAAGATGACCGCGAAAACGGGCACCAGATTGATGAAGATGGACGCCCGCCCCGCCCCAAGGGCTTGAATGCCTTCGTAGTACCAGATAAACGCAATTACCGTCCCCAGCAGCCCCAAATACAGGATGCTCCCCCCGGCCAAGGGTGTGAGCCGGGGCAGCGATCGCAGTACATTTTCTGACAGCGCAAAGGGCACCAACGCCACGGTGCCGACCCAAACCGCGTAGGTCGTGGCGACCAGGGGCGAGAGCGATCGCATCACCTGTTTGCCCGTCAGCGAATAGATCGACCAGCTCAGGACACAGCCCAGCAGCAGCAGTTCGCCCTGTCCGATGCCACCATTGGTCAACAACCTGATATCGCCATCGGTCAAAATCAGCCCCGTACCCACCAGAGAGAGGGCCGTCCCCGCCAGCTTTAACCCAGAGAGGAATTCGCGCAGGGCGATCGCGGCACACAGCATAATGCAGACCGGGTTCAGCGCAATAATCAACCCCGCCCGGCCTGCCGGGACGGTTTGCAAGCCTGCAAAAAAGAAGGCATTGTAGGCCAGCACCCCGCTGAGGCCCAAGACCAGCACCGGCAAAATCTGGTTAGACTTGAGGAGAGGCAAGCGATCGCCCTGCTGGTAGACCAGCGCCGCCATCCCCAGGGAGGCGATCGCAAAGCGCCACAGGGCCGCCGAAAAGGGCGGCAACACCTGCGCCAAGGCCCGCCCTGCAATAAAAGTCCCGCCCCAAACGGCCATCGTCATCACCAGTTTGAGGTAAATCATCATAAGCGAGGAAGTCACCCAGCCTCCTTTGCCCAACTTGCGACCGACGCCGGGCCGCCTCGGCAGATTCTGGCGCAATGGAACGGTTCAAGATTCTCTAAATCCTGAGCCTCGCCGTTGCACCACCTCACGCTAACCGATAACGGCTAACCATCACGCCCCAAAAAATAGTGGCAATGGCTCCTTGCCCCGACCCCAGCTCTGTACCCCACGATGGTATCGTCTTGCTCACCCACCATCACCTACAGCCCCGCCATTACCCTCGTCCCCACCCACGAGTGCTTCAACCGCTGTAGCTATTGCAACTTCCGCGTTGAGCCGGGGCAAGACGACTGGCTCACCGTCGAGGCGGCCACCGAGCAGTTGCAGTGCTTTCAGTCACCAGCCGTCATTGAAGTGCTGATGCTCAGCGGCGAAGTGCATCCCGCCCATCCGCGCCGAGCGGCGTGGTTTCAACGTATCTATGATCTGTGCGAACGGGCGATCGCCCTCGGTTTTTTGCCCCACACCAACGCTGGCCCCTTGAGCTATACCGAAATGGCTGCCCTGCGCCGGGTGAATGTGTCGATGGGGCTCATGCTCGAACAGGTCACGCCGGCTCTGCTGAACACCGTGCATCGCCATGCCCCGAGCAAGCAGCCAGACTTACGGCTGCAACAACTGGACTGGGCCGGAGAACTCCGCATTCCTTTCACCACGGGGCTGCTGCTGGGCCTGGGCGAAACGGAGGGCGATCGCGTAGAAACGTTACGGGCGATCGCCGCCAGCCATGACCAATGGGGGCACATCCAGGAAGTCATCGTGCAACCCCACCAGCCCGGCACCCGCCAAGCCCTCACCGGGCCAGCCCTCGCCCCCGAAGATCTGATCGCCTGCCTGCGTCTAGCGCGGCAACATCTACCCGCCGACATTACCCTGCAAGTGCCGCCCAACTTAATCCTCACCGAGGCGACGCTAATGGCCGCGATCGCGGCTGGAGCTCAGGATCTCGGCGGCATTAGCCCCGTGGATGTGGTCAACCCCGACTATCCCCACCCCACCATTCCGGCCCTGAAGCAGCGCCTCGCCCAGCACGGGTACAACCTCGTGCCCCGACTCCCCGTTTATGCCCACTACGACACCTGGCTCCCCCAACCCCTCCAAGCCCTCGTCACCACCCACCGCGATCGCCTCAGAACGCGATCAGCATCCTCCTAAGCAGTTCTGAATTCGCGCCTCACCGTCGCGCCATCTTTTCCCAGGTACCGGAGCCGAATTCCTTTTCAAACTCACGAACAATCCAGTCGGCGCGCTTGCCAATGCGGCGGGCGCTGCGGTGCAGATATTCCAGAAACGCTTGCTGTTGCTCAACCGTAGGGCGGCGACCGAAGATCGAGCCCAGGCACCACTCATCGCGGGGCGATCGCCCACAATGTTCGTAAAAATTGTGCTCCGCCAGGGTGGGGGCATAGCCCCGCTGGAAGCTCTTGCGGCGGTGCCCGTGGAAGATTTCGATCAGCGTCGGGATGTCTTTGATCTGGTGCGCCTGTTCGCGGGAATAGATTTCCACCAGGTCTTCCAGATTCAAAGGCCGCTCAGACACCCACTGGTGGTTGCAGTCAGGGCATTTCACAAAAAAGGCGTAGACCATGCGACCGCACTGGGGGCAGGCTTTCATCGGGGGGGGACTACCGCCGCCGCTGCCCTCTTTTTTCATCGGCAGACGATATTCCTGAATATCCTCCGGGAAGCCCAGGCGCTCGAGATTACCTGCTTGGTCGAGGATGATGCCGTGGGTTTTGCCCGTCTTGGGGGAAATTCGCATGACGCGCCCGATTTGCTGAAAGTGCAGCGCACTGGATTGGGTCGGACGCAGCATCAGCCCCACCTCGACGCTGGGCTCATCAAAGCCAATGCTGATGACGTTGCAGGAGGTGAGTACCAGGATGCGCTCCTCCCGCAGGTCGGCATACATGCGCTGGCGGTCTTTGATCGGCGTGCCCCCTTCCACAGTGTCGGAGGGAATGCCTGCCCGCCGAAATGCCTCCGCGACGTGGCGGGCATGTTCAATATCCACACAGAAGGCGATCGTCCGCTTGCCAGGGGTGAGGCGCTGCCATTCTTGGACGATTTTGGTCACCAATTCGGGGCGATCGCAGGCATTCTTCAAACCCGCCTCGTCATAGTCGCCCCGCACCGTCCGCACGTTCTTCAAATCCGCCACCCCATCGGGCGGCATACTAAAATACTTCATCTGCGACAGAAAGCCCATGGCCTGCAAATCGCTGGGCACCGGGGAGGCCACCAGAGTTTCCAGGTGTTCGCCCAGTTGGTCTTTGCCTAACCGCTCTGGCGTGGCGGTCATGGCCAGATGCACCGCATGGGGATGGGTCTTGTAGAGCACCGCCTTGCCAATGCGGCTAAACAGGGTGGTGTGGGCTTCGTCGTAGAACACTACATCCGCAGGCCAGGTGCGCCACCACTTGCGCTGCGCCATGGTCTGCACGCTAGCGATTTGGATGGGGGCATCGCGATCCTCTTCCCATCCCGCCTTAATGAAGCCGCAGTGCAGGCCAAAGGACTTCATCTTTTCGTAGGTCTGCCCCACCAGCACGTCTAGATGGACGAGGAACATCAGCCGCTTGCCCGCACCTTCGGCATGGGCGCAGATCTGTCCACTGATCACGGTTTTGCCTGCGCCAGTCCCGGCGATGATGGCGACTTTTTTGTGCCCTTCGTTCAGCTTGCGGTACAGGTCATTGATCAGTTCGACCTGGTAGGGACGCAGTTGGGGCGGTTGGGGACGGGCAGACATGGGCGCTGAGAAAGCTCACAGGAAAACAGAAAAGCCTGCTCTCCATAATATATCGGTACTAACCCGGCTTCTTGAGTACCGTTGCGTGGATGGGAGATTTCAACGGAATCGGTGGGGCTTGGGTGAATGAGGGCGGGAAAGCGCAGGGTGCCAGCGACACCGAGTTCTTGCTTGAGGGTCGCGATCGCCCTCATTCTCAATTCGGCATCATTCATCGACATGGCATTATCAGGCGTCAAGGACATCTTGCTCAAGGTCTGCAGGCGTAAGTAAAAAGAATCCCCCGAGCATTGAACTGGCACACAATTTATCTACTAATATCTCCTCGGCTCCCAATGGCATAAACTTCAATGTTCCCAGATGCCATGTCAACGCTGAAAATCAGCCGAACTTTACCGATGCGGAGTCGATAGAAACCGTCCTATTCCCTCTTCATTTGTTTGATGTCTAGCTCCGTAAACGGAATGATGCTCTGTTCCTCAACAGAAACTCGTAGTTGATTCAGCTTTTCTCGAATCTAGCCAAGGGTTTCAGGATCGGCTTTCTCGATAAATTTGATACCTGCTTACGAAACTTGATTGCCATGCTTCACCCATGTTGTCCTGTCAACAGGTTCATCGTTTTCATAGTCACTGGGCTTAGCAGTGCAAAAACCCCCATAGCAGTCTCATGCTGAGACTGCCATAACTCTAGCGAACCCAATGCGGCAGTCTAGGGCGTCTCGCTTGCGCTGAGAAGCGCAGGCAGGCGAATGAGCGCGATATCGCCAATACACCCTGTTTCTCTGAGGTCGTTGCATGAACGTCAGAGAACAACGGTCGTCTCACCTTTCCCGGTTCCACAGGAATCCATATCGGCCCTCAAGGTGCCGCCGTTGAAACACAGTGGCATGCTGCCCCAACGTCGCCCGAGTGAGCCCGACTGCCAGGATTGAGGCGGGACTATGGGCGCTGGGCCCGCTGATATTCGGTCTGAACCGTCGCCAAGCTCGGATTGGTCAACACCTTACCATTCACTAACACCAATGGGGGTGTCTTATTGATGTCGCCCGTCGCGGCCAAAATCACCGCCCCCAGTTCCGCCTGATCGATGCCGCTGCCCCGCCCCGCATCGCGATAGAGAAAGGGAATGTTGTGGGCGGCGAGGTCTGCCATGAGAGCCTCGGCAGGGGGGCAGTGGGTCGGCCCATAGACCAACACCTGGGGCACACCCGACGCGGTGCGCTGATTGGGAATTTCGCTGAGGGGCAGGTCAAGGCCAGGGACTTCTACCCCCAGCAGGGCCAGCAGACGGAGTTCTGGATGGCTGGGGCCGAAGATGTGAATTCCTGCCACGAGGAGTGCAAATCCGATCAGGCCCAGGAGGATGCGATCGCGCATGGTTTTGACTCGCAGAGTGGTACATCTACGGTAGCCTTCCCCTCAGCCGGGCGGTGAGATTTCGATCACAGCCCTGATCAGGGCTGTCGGCTTGAGTAGAATTACGGACTCCTTACCCGTTGTTGTTGCGGCTTTCCCCATGACTTCACATTCTGCGACCTTGGCGGCGGGTGTCGCCGCCTTCAAGCAGGGCAACTATGACGATGCGATCGCCCTACTCGAACAAACCATCGCCGCCACCCCACCCCCCGAATGCGAACAAGTGCAGGGCTGGCTGGTGCGCGCCTATCTCAAAGTGGGAAACACCGCCGCCGCCCATGCCCTGTGTCAGACCCTGGCCCGCAGCGATCGCCCCGCCATTCAAGCCTGGGCGCAGGCCACGCTTGTCCAATTTCCCGCCGAGGTCACCACGCCGCAGCAGGCTGATCCTGCGCCACACAACCCGGCTCAGGCATCGAGCCCCGGGCCACTCTCGCCCACCGAGGCAGAGGCTCTCTTTTCAGCGGGTATGACAGCCCTGCGAAAGCGGCACTATGCCGACGCCATCCAACACCTGGAAACCTTTCTGGCAGGGACGGACGAGGGCTATGCAAACTACGCCTGGGCCAGAACCAGCCTCGCCAAAGCCTACAAGGGCAACGGCCAGACCGAGGCCGCGATCGCCCTGGCTCGCGAACTGGCGAACAGCGATCGCGAAAGCACCCGCGCCTGGGCCACAGACTTTCTGAAAACCCTCGCCTCGCCGCCACCGGACTCAGCCCCGACCATGCCCCAAGACACCGATCACCCAGAGCACGCAGAGCACAGCCAAGCTCCGGCACCCTTTCCGACGACCTACCGCAGTCTGACATCCAGCCCCCGCGATCGCCGCCCAACGGCTACACCCGCCCCAACCCGCCCCGCATCCAAAGACCTCACCCCGCTGATTTTGTCGGGTTTGGCCCACGGCTCCATCTCCCTGTTTGCCAGCCTGCTGCTGTTTATTCTGTTTCCTAATTCAGTGTTGGCCACGGTGTTGGGATTGCTGCGGCTGTTGGTGCCGATCGCAATTTTTTTGACCACCCGTGATCTCCTCGTCAAGGAAAACGCCCGCGAAGCCACCAACTATTCCATCACCTGCATTTTGCTCATCGGCGCGATCGCTCTCTTCGGCTGGATTGTGGTGTTTGCCCTCGCCACCATTTTGATCGCCATGTGGCCCTTATTCCTGCTGCTTGCGCTGCCGCTCGTGGCCTACCTCTTGGCGCTGGCAGCCTGGCCCGTTGCCGCGACGATTCTCTGCCTGCGCAATGGCGGCCAAGTCGCCCGCTACCCCAACTGGCTGGTGTGGCACGCGGTGTAACGAGTCCCGAAGCCTGACAAAAGCCAGCCGTCCGAAATCGCGCTGCACCCATCAGCACGCCGCCATCGCCTGGGATACCCTATCGTTTAGGGTGGAATTGTTGGGCCTTACATTGTCATGGTTGCTGAGTCTTCTGCCTTAGATGCCGCCGTTGCCGCACTGCACCTCACCACAATTGATCGACACCTCCTTATCTGTGCCGACCAAACCAAGCCCAAGTGCTGCGACAAAGCTGCCAGCATCCTCGCCTGGGATTACCTCAAAACCCGCCTGAAGGAACTCGGCCTCGACGCCCCGAGCGATGCCCGTCCCACCTGCGTCTTTCGCACCAAAGCGAACTGTCTGCGCGTTTGCCAGCGCGGCCCGATTTTGCTGGTCTATCCCGATGGCGTGTGGTATCACAGCGCCACGCCAGAAGTCATCGAGCGCATCATTCAAGAACATTTGCTGAACAACCGCATCGTCGAAGACTACGCCTTTTTGCACCACCCGTTACCGACGGGCCACGCCCAACCCGCACCCCGCGACCAGCCTCACCCCGTTGAGTAATACGGTCGTTCTCATTACAATCAAATCAGCTTCGCAGCCGATTTTTCCATTCCATTCTGTTTACAGCGTTTTTGAAGCCAGTGAGGTACAAAAACAGCCATGTAACCCTTGACATCCGGGGATGAAGCGCACCTCACCAAGCAAGGAAACGCTGTATCACCCGTTGACGAAAAGAGCGGGCTGTTCTCTCTGGCGTGTTCTCTCTGGCCTACTGTCATGGCGATTATTTCCTCCAAGCATCCTCCAGAGTCAGATCCGCCCAAGGCGTCGCGATCGCGGGCCGCGCGATCGCAGCCCACCCCAGACTTAGCTGCAACGGAGGCGGATCGCGATCGCGCCCCCGCCGCCCAGCCCTCCCTCGTGCGGGTGGGGCGCGAGTCGCCCCCCGTTGGCCCCCCAGAAGATAGCCTGCGGCCCCAGCGCATCGCCGACTACATCGGCCAAAAAGCCCTCAAAGAAGTGCTCGACATCGCCATCCAAGCAGCGAAATCTCGCCAGGAACCGTTAGATCATCTCTTGCTCTATGGTCCGCCGGGGTTGGGCAAAACCACAATGGCACTGATTTTGGCCCAAGAGATGGGCGTGGAATGCAAGATCACGACCGCTCCGGCCTTGGAACGACCCCGCGACATCGCGGGCCTGTTGGTGAACCTGAAGCCGGGGGATGTCTTGTTTATCGATGAAATTCACCGCCTGCCCCGCGTCACGGAGGAAATTCTGTATCCGGCAATGGAGGATGGTCGCCTCGATATTACCATCGGCAAGGGGCAGGGCGCCCGCACCCGCAGCCTGCCCCTGCAAGCCTTTACGCTGGTGGGTGCAACGACACGGGTGGGGGCATTGTCGTCGCCGCTGCGCGATCGCTTTGGCCTGATCCAGCGCCTGCGGTTCTATGAAGTGGATGAACTGACGGAAATCGTACTGCGGACGGCGCAGGTGCTCAACACCTCCATTGAACCAGAGGGCGCGGCAGAAATTGCGCGGCGATCGCGGGGCACCCCCCGCATTGCCAACCGCCTGCTCAAGCGCGTGCGCGACTTTGTGGCAGTGAAAGCCTCTGGCCCCATCACCGAAGCGATCGCCGCCGAGGCGTTAGAACTGTTTAACGTCGATCCCTGCGGCCTAGACTGGACCGATCGCCGTCTCCTCAGCGTCATGATCGAGAACTTCAACGGCGGCCCGGTAGGGCTCGATACCATGGCAGCAGCCACCGGGGAAGATCCCCAAACCATCGAGGAGGTCTACGAACCCTACCTGATGCAAATTGGCTACCTGCACCGGACGCCCCGGGGGCGCGTCGTGACCCCGGCAGCCTGCAAGCATCTCCGCTATGGCACCGATGGATTGCCCGCGATCGCCACCGATCAACAGTTGTTTCTGATGTAGAACGCAAAATCTTGGCCTAGGGCGCTACATCTAACGGGTCAGCTCAGCCTCGACCGCTAAAAAAACCTTAGCAAAACGATAGAATGGGCTCGACTTTTTGGGCAAAGCCAGTATAATACGGCGGCATATGTGGCATTTGGGTGTGTCCGTCTCGGTTGACTCGTGCCAGTTCCCCCCCCTTAGGACTTTGCCGATGACCTCCGTCGTTCCCCATTCGGACAGTCGCTACCAACGCTTACCAGAGGATGTGCGATCGCTGCTGAGCGATCGCCTACAAATGGTCAGCACCTCCACCGACTCACCTACCGCCTTCCATCCTCCCACGACCCCTCGCGCGACCGGGCCTCGCGTCGCCACCGCGCCTCACTCCCCTCAGCCCAGCGATCGATCCAGCCCCCGCCCAGAACTCTCCGTCGCGCTGCACAACGTCAGCAAAACCTACCGCAACGGCAGCCGCGCCCTCATCAACGTCAACCTGCAAATCCACAAGGGTGACTTTCTCTTCATCACAGGCCCCTCCGGCTCTGGCAAGTCCACCCTGCTCAAGCTACTCTACGGTCAAGAGCGCCCCACCGAAGGCATCGTCACCGTCGAAGGCAGTGCCCTCAACCGCCTCAAGGGCAACCAGCTCGCCATGATGCGCCGCCGCATTGGCATCGTCTTCCAAGACTACAAACTCATCCCCCGGCGCACCGTCGCCGAAAACGTCGCCTTTGTGCTCTGGGCTCAGGGCTACACCCGCAAAGAAATCCACCGTCGTCTCTGGCCCACCCTCAAAATGGTCGGCCTCCAAGACAAAGCTCAATGCTTCCCCAATGAGCTATCCGGCGGTGAGCAACAGCGCGTCAGCATCGCCCGCGCCGTCGTCGGCACCCCGCCCCTGCTCCTCGCCGACGAGCCCACCGGCAACCTAGACTCAGAGAATGCGCTCCAAGTCATCAAAATTCTCAAAAAGCTCAACTCCATCGGCATCACGGTGATCGTCACCACCCACAACGAGCACCTGGTGCGCGTGTCTAATCATCCCGTCGTACAAATTCGCAACGGCTACCTCCGCCACCTGCGCCGCTGAGCAGCAGCAATGCTCGCAACTCACATCGGTAGGAATCTTAGGGCAAACGCATACTCAGAAAATTTGACCTCATCAAGTGTCAAGACTCTGCTTAGGCACCCTCACAGTGGCTCTGCCGACTAATCTCCGGCGGCTCAGCCGCCCCTAGAGACTTCCAGCCAGAGGCTAGGAGCCAGGAAATCCTAAGGCGCGTCATCGATTGATGTTGAAACGTTTGCCCTGGCAGGAATCCAGAGTTGCATGATGTTGCTTGGCTAAGAACCGTAGATACTGCCATCGGGCATGGCCGCATCAATCAAGCAGGTATCCTCAAGCTTGGCACCCCAGAGGTTGGCTTGGCTGAGGTCTGCCCCACGCAAGTCTGCACCCGACAGATCAGCTTCCGACAGGTTCGCCATGCGGAGATTAGCATAGCGCAGATTTACATTTCGCAAATTCGCCTTGCAGAGAATCCCTTCCCGCATGTCGGCATTATTCAAAAACGCGCCCTGTAGATTGGCGCGAAAGAGATTAGCCCCAATCATATTGGTGCCGATCAAAATGGTGCCCGTAAGATTGGCGTGGCTTAAATTCGCCATGCACAGGTTCGCGAGGCTGAGGTTCGCAATGCTGAGGTTGGCACTGTGCAGCGCGGCCCCGATGAGGTTGGCGACACTGCACACCGAGGCACTGAGGTTTACCGCATACATCACCGCATCTTGGAGGGTGGCCATAGCAAAGTTGGCCTCTCGCAGGTCAGCCTGATTGAGGGTGGCCCCGGTGAGATCGGCCTTACTGAGATCCGCAGTGTAGAGAATCGCGTTGCTGAGGTCAGCCTGCCCCAAGTTAGCTTCGGTAAAGTTTGCCATGCAGGCATCGGCGTAATTTAGGCGGGCTTGGCGCAGATCCGCTTGGCGAAAGGATGCTTCGCGCAAACTGGTGTGGGTCAGGTCGGCGGTGCTGACGACGGATGCTGTGAGGGTTGCACCGCAAAGGTTGGCCTCATGGAGGGTCGCCTCGCGCAGGTCGGCCCCGGTTAGGTTTGCCAGTTGCAGTTGGGCGGCGCTGAGGTCAGCGGTGTAAAAGATGGCTTCGCGCAGATCGGCAGCGCGGAGGTGTGCATGGCGAAGGTCTGCCATGCAGCAGTCTACTAGGGAGAAGTTGACGGACTCTAACTTAGCTTGCCGCAGCTTGGCTTCTCGAAGGCTAATCCGCGCATGGGTGTTACCGTTGGTGCTGACCAACTGGCTCCCCTGTTGCCGCCACTGATTCCAATCTTCGACACCCTGCGACAGCAAACCTAGTGGCTCCATAGTTGACATGGTTTGGCCTAGCTTTGCTGACAAATTTAAATCCCCAATGTTAAGAATACTATTCCCAAACGGGGCGGATCTTTTCAGTCAGTGTGCTCCGCAGATATACGGAAATGAGAACCGCGATCGCGATCCAATGCCGCGATCGCGGTTCTCCCTGCCACAGCAATCCCAGGATTCTGCCTTATCATGGATGCCTCTGGTGGACAGGTTTCCACCTGCGATAGCGTGACCATTTTTCACCCCTGGCTTAGCTATGACTGCGACCACTGGCACCCAGCACTATCAGCGTCGTCTCCGCATGAATACGCGCGGGAAATCCCTGACTCGCTTTACTTCAGAGGTGCAAGCGATCGTCCGCGAATCGGGAATTCACACCGGGCTGTGTACGATTTTCATCCGCCACACCTCCGCCAGCCTAATCATTCAAGAAAACGCTGACCCCGATGTGCTGATCGATTTAGAAAATTACCTGTCGCAACTGGTGCCCGAAGATCGGCGCTACATCCACAGCGCCGAAGGCCCCGACGACATGCCCGCCCACATTCGCTCAGTCTTGACCCACACGTCAGAGACAATTCCTGTGGTGGAAGGACGGTTGGCCCTCGGCACCTGGCAAGGGCTGTATCTGTGGGAGCACCGATCGCGCGGTCATGCCCGCGAAATTGTGGTTCATGTCACGGGGTACTAGCGGCATGGTTGACGCACTGGAGTTTTCAAGTATTCCGACCCCGCCCGAGGGCTTTCGCTCTGGGTTTGTGGGCATTGTGGGGCGACCCAACGTGGGCAAATCCACCCTGATGAATCAGCTCATCGGGCAAAAAATCGCCATCACCTCCCCCGTGGCGCAGACGACGCGCAACCGCCTGCGCGGCATTCTCACCACCGATGCGGCCCAGATTATTTTTGTGGATACGCCAGGGATCCACAAACCCCACCATGAGCTGGGCAAAGTGCTGGTGCATAACGCCCGGAGCGCGATCGCGGCGGTGGATGTGGTGCTGTTTGTCGTGGATGGGTCGGTGCCTGCGGGACGCGGCGACCAGTTTATTGCAGAACTCTTGGCCCACCAAAGTCCCCCCGTCTTTCTGGGGCTAAACAAAATCGACCTGCGCGCTGAGGAAACGGCTACCGATATCGAAGCCAGCTATCACGCCATTGCAGAAGCCCACGGCTGGCCAGTGGTGCAGTTTTCGGCAGTGACTGAGGCGGGCTTGCCCGATTTGCAGACGCAACTCATCGCCGCGCTGGAACCTGGCCCCTACTATTACCCGCCCGATCTCGTCACTGACCAACCCGAGCGGTTCATCATGGGCGAATTGATTCGCGAACAAATTTTGCATCATACCCGTGAAGAGGTTCCCCATTCTGTCGCGATCGCGATCGACCGGGTTGAGGAATCCGACACCATCACCCGCATCCTCGCTACCATCCACGTTGAGCGCGATTCGCAAAAGGGCATCTTGATCGGCAAACGAGGAGCCATGCTCAAAATGATCGGGAGCGCCGCCCGCGAACAAATGCAAAAGCTGATCACAGGCAAAGTCTACCTAGAGCTTTTTGTGAAAGTGCAGCCCAAGTGGCGGCAGTCGCGCCTGCGCCTTGCCGAACTCGGCTACGAACGCGAAGAAGGCTGAAGATTCCGGGGGTGACCTCATGGCGAGCGATCGCGCCCCACGCCCCCTGTAGACGGTGGGCAGAATCCTTATAGTGAGGGATGGACGTAATACGGCGGTTTGCCGCCTTGATGTGTGATGACTCCCTCTGCTGAGCAACTTAATCTGATTTTTAACGGGGCCAACCTGTTTGTATTGCCCTTTTGGGCTTTGATGATTCTCGTGCCCCGGTGGGGCATGACCCAACGAATTATGGCGTCATATCTGCCCTTTGCGGCCCTCGCCAGCCTGTATGTTTACCTGTTTACGACCCTCGATAGCAGCATTCTCGAAACCTTCTCTGACCCTCAGCTTCAGCTCGATGGACTGGCGGGCATGTTTGCAACGCCCCAGGTCACCGCGACGGGCTGGGTTCACTTTTTGGTGATGGATTTATTTGTGGGTCGCTGGATTTATCAACAGGGCCAGACGGACGGGGTGTTTACCCGGCATTCCCTGGCGTTGTGCCTGTTTGCTGGGCCACTGGGGTTGCTGTCACATTTTGTGACGCGAGCGATCGCGCTGCGGTTTTTCACCAAAACGTCACCCGCCGATGCTGCAAATCAAACCGCAGTGTAACGGTTGATTGAAGCCAGTCCTCAACGGGTGATACAAATACGGCATTTATCACTGCGCGATCGCAGCGCCCCTGGAACCCCATCAGCGCCGCGATCGCCCGTCAGCTCTCTCTCCTGTGGACGGTTCTATGGTGCTTTCTGGTCTATTTCGTCGGTTTTCCATGTATCGAGCACTGCCACGCCGCCGCTGGCGATCGCTCCTTCAGTTTTCCACCCTGCTTAGTCTGTGCCTTACCTTGGTCGTCGGGTGTCAGAGCGGCACCCCCGATGCCAACAACACCAACAGCACCCCCAGCCCTGGCAGCGGGCGCATCACAATAGGCACCACCCTATCCGCCCGCACCCTCGACCCTGCCGACGCCTACGAAATCTTTCCCGGCATTTTGCTACACAACCTCGCCGATCAGCTTTACGCCTACGAACCCGGCACCACCAACCTCATTCCCAAGCTCGCGGCTGACATGCCCACCGTGAGCGACGACGGCCTCACCTACGTCATTCCCCTACGCGAAGGCGTCACCTTCCACGATGGCAGCCCCTTCAACGCGGAAGTCATGGCCTTTTCCCTAGAGCGCTTTATGCAAAATGGCGGGCGTCCGGGTTTCCTCCTGGCCGAAAAAATCGAATCTGTCACCGCCTCTGGCGAATCCGAAATCACCATTCAACTTCAGGAACCCTTCGCCGCCTTCACCGCCCTGCTCACCTTTTGGGGCGTGACCCCCGTCCCCCCCGAAAAATATGAAATCGGCGAGGGCCGCTTCATCCCCGACAGTTTCATTGGCACTGGCCCATACAAGCTAGCTGCCTTCACCAGCGACTCTATCAAGCTGGATGTGAATGAAAACTACTGGGGCGAAAAGCCCGCCAATGACGGCATTGACATCCAGATTTTCACCAGCTCCGCTAACCTCTACAACACCTTTAGAACCGGCGGGTTAGATGTGGCCTACCAAACCCTTGACCCAGACCAAATTGCCAGCCTCGAACGGGAGGCCAGCAGCGGCGGCTGGGAGGTGATTGAAGCAGGCACAACGGTGATCAACTACATGAGCCTCAATCAAAGGATCGAGCCGTTGAATGATGTGCGGGTGCGCCAAGCGATCGCCGCCATGATCGATCGCAACCTCGTGAACGAGCGCGTCTTCCAAGGACAAGCAGAACCCCTCTACAGCTTGATTCCCACCAACTTCGACGTCTATGAGCCCGTCATGCAAGAGGCCTACGGCGACGGCAACTTCGACCTTGCCCGCGAGCTTCTCACCGCAGCCGGATTCTCAGAATCTAACCCCTTCAACTTCGAGATTTGGTACCCCTCCGCCTCAACCACCCGCAGCGTCGTCGCCAACACCCTCAAGGAATCCTTTGAAGCCGGGCTACCGGGACTCGTCACCGTCACCGTGCAAACCGCAGAAGGGGCAACCCTCTGGGGCAACATCGACAAAGGCATCTATCCTGCGGTGCTTTCCAACTGGTATCCCGACTATTACGACGAAGATACCTTCGTGCAGCCCTTTATGAGCTGTAACCAAGGCTCTGCCGAAACCCTCTGCGAAGAAGGCGGCAGCCAAAGCAGCGGGTCATTTTATTACAGTGAAGCCGCCAATGAGCTCATTGCGGCACAGCGGGCCGAGCAAGATCCCGCCGCTCGGGATGACATTTTCCGCGAGATTCAAACCCTGCTGAAGGATGACGTGCCCTACATTCCCCTCTGGCAAAACAAGGATTATGTGTTTGCGCAGGATGGGGTCGAAGGGGTGGCCATTCAGCCCACCCAGCAGTTTTTGCTGTGGCAAATTAGCAAGGGCGCTTAGAGGGCGTTTGAAAAGTCTTCCAGGGTAACCTGAGCCACCTTGGCTATGGAGAACCAGCAACGAGGGAATCAGGGCTTCAAGCGTTGAGGTCATCTGTATATGTAACTTCTGATGCTCAAATCCACCCTTTTAAAACATCCTCTTAACCCCAATGTGGGCTAGGCGCTTCTGCCCTTCAGGGCAGAAGTCCATCAACTCAGCCCCATAACACCTCAGCCCCATAACACCTGGGAAAACCCCGTTGCTGGCATAGTGCTGGCGGCGGGGTTTTGACTATTTGGGCGATGACGACTCATCGCAATTCATTGTTTTGCCGCAGCGGCAAAACAATGAAAACCTCACCGCCTGCGGCACCTCTCCTTAGCAAGGAGAGGTTTAGTCACAATCGACTTAACGGTTTGAATTGAGTTGAGATGAGCCTCCGGTTCCTCTCCTTGACAAGGAGAGGCTAGGTGAGGTTCTACACCCCTGACAACTGCCACAGCCGTTCTTCACAACGACTGACTGAACAGTGACAGAAACTTTTTGATCAGGGATAGAACGCCTAGGAAAGGGGCTCTGAAGAGAGGGGCTTTGTCGTCCCGCTTTTGGGAATTGATATCAGTCTGCACCCAAAGGATTCACTGCGGCATAAATTGCGGAGTAATCTTGGTCGCCAGCGCCCGCCGCGATCGCGCGATCGCTCAACTGCACCACTGCCAGCGCCAACGCCGGATCGAGTCCAGCCTGTTCTGCGGCGCGGCAAAACAGCGCCATATCCTTCCGCAGGTGCTTGGTCGGGAAGTTCGGATTCTCAAAATTGCGATCGCGCATCCGACCCAGCTTTTTATCAAAGGTCGGCGCATAGAGAGCACTGCCGCGCACGATTTCCATAAACGCATCCACATCAATGCCCTCGCGCTGCACCAGCGCCAGACTGAGGGCAAAGGCATGGGTCAATGACCCAATGAGTTGATTCATCGCCAGCTTGGTCGCAGCTCCTGCACCCACCGGGCCAAGGTGAAACACCGCCTCCCCGAAAATTTGCCACAGGGGCTGCCAGCGCTGAAACTGATCGGGCATTGCACCCACCATTAAAATCAGCGTGCCGGTTTGCGCCTGGGGAATGCTGCCCAGCACCGGCGCTTCAAGATACTGCCCGCCCGCAGCTTCCACCTGGGCGCACAGGTCGCGGCTTTCGTCGGGGGCGATCGTCCCCATTTGAATGATGGTGTGCCCCTTGAGATGGGGTTTTGTGGCGGGCGTGAGCAACGTCTGCGCGATCGCCGCCGCATCCGCCAGCATCAAAATCGTCGCTTCACTGGCCAGCAATACGGCAGCAGGAGAATCCACCGTCTCACCACCCGCTGCCCGAATCGGGGCAAGCTTTTGCGGAGTGCGGTTGTAAGCCACCACATCATGGCCCGTTTCTCGCAGGCGCAGCGCCAGCGGCAGCCCCATCAACCCAGTCCCTAAAACGCCAATTTTCACAGGTTTTCCCCAGCTTTACCAATTTCTCCCCAAGTTTTCCACAGGTTTTCCACAGGGTGCAAGCCCCGCCTAGTCGTCAGGACTCTGAACCTCACCGCCAAAATCGGCACCACTAAGCAAGTTGAGTATGTCATCACCGATATCTGGTTCCTAGGCAAGTTGGAAAAGACCGCCGGATCACGAGGAAAACAATGTCGAGAGCTTCGTGAAGCCAGTATTCGCGGTGTTGATGAACGACTTGCCGATGGCACCGATGGCATCCAGGCTATCCAGGACGGTGTGGTTTTGTTGCGGCGATCGGTATCGTCGGCACCGGGGCAATTGGAGCAATGGGAACAGCTTCGGCAAGCGGACACCTTTGCCACGGTTGCCCCCTTCGGATCGGGGCGAGTCTAGCTCGGGAGCCCTGCCCGCTGGGGACTGACGCGCAATCACAGACCTAAGCCGAAACTGACTGGCACCAGGGTTGCGCGAGCCAGCGATCAAGGAAGGCGGTGAGCCAGTGATCAACGGTGCGGCCCCAGCGTTGGTGGTCGTGTAGGTGGCGATCGCGGCTGTGGGCTCCCGGCAGGGTGAGCTGCTCGGCTCCGCGCACCGTCCAGTCTTCGATGAGGGCCTGACTAATCTCCGGGTGAAACTGCAACCCATAGGCCATATCGCCATAGCGAAACGCCTGATGGGGAAAGGTGTCTCCCGTTGCCAAGTGCGTGGCCCCCGGCGGCAGATCAAAGCCCTCACCATGCCAGTGATACACCCACATTTTCTCGGGAAAGAGCGATCGCCCCTCCACCGTTGCCCGCAGGGGAAAATACCCGATTTCTCGCTGTCCCGTTGGGTGGGGCTGCACCTGTGCCCCCAGCACACGGGCCAACAGTTGGGCTCCGAGGCAAATCCCTAAGTAGGGAATGTCTGCGGTCAAAACAGTCGGCAGCCAGTCGAGCTCGGCACGAATAAAGGGCAGCGTGTCGTCATCATTGGCGCTCATAGGGCCACCCAACACAACCACTCCGGCATAGGAGGTTAAACAGGTGGGCAGCGGATCCCCCAGTGCCGGACACCGCATCTCCAGCCGATATCCCCGAGATCGCAGCTTTTCGCCCAACAACCCCGGATTTGAGGTTTCTTGATGCACAATGACTAAAATTCGTCCCATTGCGGCTCACCTGCACAGTACGCAACCGTCGAGGAAAAGGAGCACCCTTTTCCCACCGTAGCGGGTTTTCCAACCGCAAACGGTATCGCGATCGCCCCTCAGCAGAGGAAAGCACAATCCTCACCCTGCGATCGCCCAGCCTAGGCACACCGTCCAGCGTCCTGATTTGCGGATGTTGTCCCAGCCCTTACTGAAAGACGAGGGTAAAGGTGTTGTGGATTTGCTGGATCAAAGCATCCGTTTCGGGGGTAGCATCCACATAGTGGCTCGTAATCACCGCCGTACCATAGCTGGCATAACCCACATAGGTGACAACCTGGTTGGGGTATTCAAGGGGGAGATCCGTCATCCACAGACGCAGGGCGGGCAAGTCATCCACCACCGTCGCCCGAAAGTAGCTGACCTCGTATTGATTTGCCACAATTTCGCCAATGGACTGATCCACAAAGGTCTCCGGCGGCTGTGACACAAACCGCACCTCGGTCTTGATGTCGCCCGCTTGGGGCGCGCCAACGCGATCGCGGGGCGCATAGTTGGTAATCACCGCATAGCGATCGCTGGCAGACCCAGACGCCACCCACCCCTCCGGAATTTGTAGCGAAAACGCGCGCGGCAACACATAGGTCTGGAACCCCTCAAGTCCTGGCTCGACAGAGTCTGTCGGGGCATTCGCTGGCGCGTCTACCTCCGCTGTGGGTGCAGAATCAACCTCGTCCGCCTTGAGCGGAAGCACTCCCGCGCTGGCAAGACCGACGACACTCACCAAGCCAAGACTGCTGAACAAACGCCCGGTTTTGCGTAGGTTTACCACCGATTCTCCCTTGCTGATGACAGCCTAAGTCCATCTCTGTTATCTTGCCACGGGCGATCGCCCCTGCCCACCGTCTCCCGTAGCAATACCGCGCTCTGGAACTTTCTCAGCATCGGGCACTTCAGAGCAAACACCCTGAGCATGGGGTGCGGCAATCGATGCAGCGCGGGTGCGATCGCGCCTTGATTGCGGACTCTTGCCCCATGCCCGTGAAGTCAATTCTGCACTGGGCCGAATGTTTGACGTATCATCTCCCTCAGTTCTGCCAAACAGGCCAAGAAGCTGCGCAAAGTCACCAACAGCCTCTAGCCTCGCGGGCTCAGCCATGTTTTGCCTCATTCCCTGAAAACAGAAGATTTCAACCCACGTAATTTTCCCCCAAAGATAATGACACTGCGTGCTTTTCGCCATCGCATCGCCCTCGCCTTGACCCTCGGCCTCCTCAGCGGAATGCCGCTCACCGCCTTGGCAACCCCCTACACACCCCCACCTGGGCTAGGGCTTCCAGGCCCGCGCGAAGGGGCAGGCACCCGTGGCTGCCTCTTTGGAGATCCGGCTCAGCTTGTCGCCCTCATGCCCGAGAACAACGTGGGTTGGACAACGGCAGCCTATCCTCGGTTTTACTGGTTCTTGCCGCTGAACACCGCAAGTTATGCCGAGTTTGTGGTGCGGTATGTTGACGCAGACACCCAGGAAGAATTTGAGGTCTACCGCACTCGCTTTGCGCCCATTGGAGAAGCGGGTATCGTTACCCTCGGCATTCCTGAAGATTTGGGTGTGCTGCCGCTCTCGGTGGGCGATCGCTATCGTTGGGAAGTGGCGCTGTTCTGCGAGCCCACCAGTAACCCAGCGGAATTCCGAGTCCAGGGCTGGATCGAACGCCGCACCCCCAGCGAGGCGCTTGCGGAACAACTGGCCGTTACCGCCACCGAGGCCGATCGCATTGCCCTTTATGCCAGCAATGGCTACTGGTTTAATGCCTTGGATGGGCTGATTCAACAGAAAAAAGCGTTCCC